>CAJUPQ010000050.1 GCA_910588505.1 uncultured Hungatella sp.
CAGAAGAGATTAGAAAAATTATGTATACAACAAATATTCTAGAGGGGTTAAACCGTCAATACCGGAAGGTAACCAAAACCAAAAGTGTGTTTCCCAGTGACCAGTCTTTAGAGAAAATGCTGTATCTGGCCAGTGAAAACATTACGAAAAAATGGACTCAGAGATATCGCGGCTGGGATCAGGTGCTGAACCAGCTGATCGTATTGTATGGGGAAAGGCTGACACAGTATTTGTAAAAGAAAAAGCCAGGGCGGCTCCAAATAGAGGACAGCCGCCCCAGCCTTATTCCATCGGCATTAAAAGTATTGCCAAAAAAACCAGTCTTATTCCTGAGGCCGGGTGTGGGCAGAGCCCGCAAAAAGCAATTCTTGAGATGCCTTACTTTTGGTGCAAAAAAATCCGGATAGGATGTATAAACACTTCAGCAATGGTTATACTATAAATAGAAAGAACCATCGACAACAGAAAATCAAAAAAATCGACAGCAAAATCTTACATATCGAACTCTTATCAGGGAAACTCAAATTCCTATGGACACAGAATTTTTTACACCCTCGATAAGAACGATCAAAAAGGGGACAAACCATCTCTGGTTCATCCCCTTTATCTTCAAAATCCTTTAAAATCCGGTACTTTGATTAGCCAAAGTATCTCTTCAGCAGACCTGCAAACGCCTTGCCGTGTCTTGCCTCGTCTCTGGCCATCTCATGAACGGTGTCGTGGATCGCATCCAGGTTAGCGGCTTTCGCTCTCTTAGCCAGATCGAACTTGCCTGCGGTAGCGCCGTTCTCAGCGGCAACTCTCTTCTCCAGGTTCTCCTTGGTGGAGGGGCTCACGCACTCGCCCAGAAGCTCGGCAAACTTAGCAGCGTGCTCTGCCTCCTCATAAGCAGCTTTCTCCCAGTAAAGGCCGATCTCCGGATAGCCCTCTCTGTGAGCAACTCTTGCCATGGCAAGGTACATACCAACCTCGGTACACTCACCCTCAAAGTTCGCTCTAAGGTCAGCCAGAATGTCCTCGGAAACGCCCTGGGCAACGCCTACTACATGCTCTGCAGCCCATGTCATCTCGCCCTTCTGCTCCTCAAACTTGGAAGCAGGAACGTGGCACTGTGGGCACTCTGCCGGAGGAGTATCTCCCTCATGAACGTAACCGCATACTGTACAAACCCATTTCTTCATAAATAACGTCTCCTTTTCTTTATATAAGATTTCAATACTCTTGTTGTAAATAACAATAATAGTAATTGTTACTGACATTACTCTATCACAGGAAAATCTGTTTGTCAACACTTATCGAGAAAACTTTTCAACCAAATTCTTTCAATGGTTTTCATCCGTGTTCCGGAGGGGTAAATGGTTCAGGGGTGATCCTGTCTGTCTTGTCTTTTGAGGAGCAGCACTGTCTGCACAGGCCGTAAAAACAGATCAGATGGCTGTCGATCGCCCCGTCGCAGCACTTTTGGGCCTTTTGGTCCAGTTCTGGGAACGGTTTCAGGGGCAGGTCCATAACCGTGCCGCACATTCTGCACACAAAATGGTAGTGGGGAGTCAGGTCAGCATCAAACCGGTCCGGCCCGCACCCAAAGCTTAATTTTTGGGCCTCGCCAAGTTCTACCAGAAGGTTCAGGTTTCTGTATACGGTTCCCAGGCTGATATTTGGGTATTCCTGGCGGATACTTAAATACACATCATCTGCAGTAGGGTGGTCACGGCGGCCCATGAGACAGGCCTTAATGCTTTCGCGCTGTCTGCTGTATTTTAATGTTTTCATGGCAGCCTCCCGTACAAATAAAAATAATAATCGTTACTATTATATAGTATCAGAGAGGCATCTATGTGTCAAGATTGTTTGAGAAACCATTTTTATCCAAGGTGGATGCAGTGTTAAGGGGATCTGTATGAATTTTTTTGTGGCCCGGGACATATAATGGCCTTTGTGGCAGATGATTTCCGGGGCGTTTCGGATTCTGAGGGAACCCAGATGGCAGAAGCCGGGCCGCGGAGAGTCAGAAATCTCCCGGCAGGTTTCTTCCCCGCAGTCGGAGCGTGTATCTGGCATGTTTTTGCAGCGCCTGGCCTGCGGGGGTGAGAGGGGAGCGGCGAAACAGGGTACGTCCAAGTTTTTTTCAGGTTGGAGATGTGCAGCTGTTTGGCAGCCAGTCTGACAAGGCGGGGATGTAAGGGATCAGTTTTTCTACATGAGTGTTGATAATCAGCTGCTGTGGAAAATGGATTTCCTCCAGAAGTTCAATGGCCCGCCGGTGGTTGCCCACATCCGCTACGCAGTGAGCGTCGCTTCCTATTATAATAGGTGTGTTGTAGCGGATACAGAGGCTTAGCATTTCAAGATAGTGTTCTTTTGCTCCCTTTCTGGGAGATTGGGGGTGAAGGGAGCTGGAGTTGACTTCCAGAAGCTTGTGGTGCTCAGCCGCGGCAGCGACTAAGGCATCATAGTCAACAGGGTAGCGGCTGTCATCTGGATGGCCGATGATCTGGACATAGGGATTTTTCATAACACCTAAATAGGCGTTTGTGTTATCCGTGATGGATCCGGGAGTACAGCAGGGGACATGGAGGCTTGCGATACCGTAATCCAGCCGGGACTGGGTGATTTCTTTTAAGTCCACATGGCCCTCGTAATCTATGATGTTAAGTTCACAGCCCATAAGGAGGCGGATCCCGAAAAGCTGTCTTGGGATCACTTTAAAGTTAGCGAAATAAATCTCCTGACAGCTTCCGGGGATTGCCGGGCCGTGGTCGCTGGAACCGAAAAGGGCGATGTGATGTTCGACTGCGGACTTTACCATTTCATACAGAGTATTGTAGGCATGGCCGCAGGCAATGGTGTGGGTGTGAAGGTCTATGAGATCGTTCATAAGGGTGATCCTTCTTTCGTTTTTAGTTTGGCGGTAAATAGATGGGCAAAATGAGAGGGTGGGGCAAAACGTTCACAAATCTGAATCAGGCCAGAAGAAACACAACAACACCAGGCAAAAACGGGATTCGTTCATGTAACATCCCATTCCACCAATCCCCTCATAAAGCCGACAGAAGTATTATAGCACATTTTTTTTAAGAAAACTATAAAAATAGTTAGGTAGATTGGGGGGAGATGTAGTATAATGTACAGGTAGGCAATGAGCAGTGCGAAGAATCATAGATAAAAATATGCGTCGTGCTGGCACGTAAGCAGATTTTTATCTATGATTCTTCATAGGGCGAAGCCCGTGAGCGAGATGGAGCGGAGCGGAATCGAGCGGCACTGCGGAGTCGAGGCAGCGACAACCTTGAAAAAATGCAATGCGAAGCGAGCCGACACCCAAGCGAGCTTTAGCGAGCGGGAGAAGCGATCCGCCCAAGCGAGCATCAGCGAGCAAGAGAAGCGATCCGCCCAAGCGAGCATCAGCGAGCGGGAGAAGCGATCCGCCCCAGCGAGCTTTAGCGAGCGGGAGAAGCGATCCGCCCCAGCGAGCATCAGCGAGCAAGAGAAGCGATCCGCCCCAGCGAGCATCAGCGAGCAAGAGAAGCAATCCGTCCCAGCGAGCGAAAGCAGCAATCCGCCCAGGAAAAGCATAAGGCAAGGGAGCCCAGCGGGCGGGAGTAGATCATTTCTCCCCAAGCAGGCATTAAACAGCCCCAAAATGCCCCACCCCTCATCCCCTACACCCCAAAAATAACTACAGGGAGGCCAAATAACATGAGCGAAGAATTAAGAAACGAAGAAGTACAAACCACCGAAACCCCATCCAACCAGGAGTCTGTGGCAGCAGCGGATCCTGCTGCTTTAGCACAGCCCCAGGCAGTAGCCCCGGCAGAGTCCATGGCCGACTATGCCGCCGAGTTGGAGGAATCCTACAAGGCATTCGATGAGCGCAGCAGCCAAACTTATGTATCCGAGGAAAACCCGGACGCGGGGAAATGGCAGGAATTTCGTCAGATGATGGCGGATAAGACCGTGGTAAAAGTAAAGATCAAGGAGATCGTAAAAGGCGGAGCCATCGCATACGTAAACGATACTCAGGCATTTATCCCGGCATCCCAGATCGCCCTGGAATATGTGGAGAAGCTGGAAGACTGGGTCGGCAAATATATCGAAACCTATGTCATCACTGCGGACCCGGAGAAGAAGCGCCTTGTGCTCTCAGCCAGAGAGTATCTCAAGGCCCGCCGGGATGAGGAGCGTCAGAAAAAGATCGCGTCCTACAAGGCAGGCGATATCGTGGAAGGCACGGTAGACAGCCTGAAAGATTACGGCGCGTTTGTGAACCTGGAGGGCGGCGTATCCGGCCTGATCCATGTTTCCCAGATCAGCAGCCAGAGGATCAAGCATCCCGGCGTAGTCCTGAAAGAAGGACAGCAGGTGAAAGTGAAGATCCGCTCCGTGGAAAACGGCAAGATCAGTTTGACCATGAAGGGGCTGGAGGCAAAGGAAGAGGAGGAGAGCCAGGGATCTTCCCATTTTGAGTACCGAAGTTCGGGAGAAGTCTCCACAGGTCTGGGCGCGCTGCTGAAAGGGTTAAAACTTTAGGCATTGAAGGAGGGATACCATGAAACATATCCCAAAAACCTACGACCAGCTGGAACAGTGGAATTCCTTAATGTTTTTGTACAGCTCGGCGTTAAAGGAGATTAACGTAAAGATCGAGATCCTCAACAACGAGTTTGTCCACATTTACAATTACACACCTATAGAGCATGTAAAATCCCGGCTGAAGACGGCGGAGAGCATTGTCAAAAAGATGAAGCGCCACAAGTATGAGGTGACCATTTCCAATATGACGGAAAAGCTAAGCGATATCGCCGGGATACGTATCATCTGCTCCTTTACCTCGGATATCTATCAGATCGCTGATATGATATCCAGGCAGAGGGATGTGACGGTTCTGTATGTGAAGGACTACATTAAAAACCCAAAGCCAAACGGCTATAAAAGCTACCACATGGTGATCACCATTCCTGTGTATCTGTCCGACGGCCCGGTGGAGACCAAGGTGGAGGTTCAGATACGGACCGTTGCCATGGATTTCTGGGCCAGCTTAGAGCACAAGATCTATTATAAGTTCGAGGGCGAAGGCCCGGCCTATTTACAGCAGGAGCTGAAAGCCTGCGCGGATATGGTGGATATGCTGGACGCGAAGATGTATTCGCTGAATCAGGATATTCTGGAGTGGAACAGTCAGAGAAAACCAGCGGGGATTGACATCAATGAGGCGATCATTACATGACACAGGAGAACTTATCCAGTTTAACGGCAGGAATCTGCTGCTGTTTTTGGCAGTATACCGGCTGACGGCAGCCAGCGCGTATGTACAGCTGCTGGACGCCGGTATGCGGTTTTCTCTGGGCCGGGCGGAATACAGCTATCTGACGCTGGAAAACGCCGGGAGAGTGCTTGCCTGTCCGTGGACCGTTCCAGTGGTCCTGGCGCTTTTGGGCGTGGGCCTTGGGCTTATAATGGTGGAGGCAGGGGGATTGACGTTTGCCTGCTCCAGAGCTGTCTATTCTCTGAAAATGCCGGCCTGGCGGATATTTCTGGAGGGTATCAGGAGTACAAAGGAACAGTTGGAGAGAAGGAATTTCCGGCTTTTCGCGGTTGCGGCGGCGGATTTTTTTCTCATGAACCTGGCTTATCTATACCGGACTCTGACCCACATAAAGCCGGTAAATTTCGTCATAGAGGAAATGTCCGGGAATCCTTTTTTGAAGGCCGGGGCATTTCTTTTTGTATGCGTATGTGTGCTGGGTGTGATCCCCGCCTATTTTGTGTTCCACGGTTGTATGGTGGAGCAGAGAGTCTACAGGGACAGCAGAAGGGACAGCGCGGAGCTTTTGAGGGGCAGACGGGCGCGGATCGTGGCCAGGGTGGTGATCCCACAGGTCCTCATCATGGCGGCGGCATTGGCGTGCTATCTGGCTATGGTGTTTGTCATGGCCGGCGTCACGGTGGTCTTTGTGCGGCGGGATCTGCAGTTTTCCTTTCTCATACAGGCCTCCCAGTGGGCGGAGAGGATCATCATGTTTTTGGCCAGCGGGGCGGCGAGTCTGTTTTATTTCGCGGATCTGACGGTGCAGTATTACCGGTACGGAAAGAATCAGGTGGGCAGGCGCCATTTTTTTGATACGGGGACCGCATTCTTTGGGCGGAAAAACGGTCTGGCATTTTTAAGTATTGCGGGTATTATGACAGGGATGGGCATGGTGGACGGCGCGGTCAACGGCACATTTCTGGCCAGCTCCGTGGTGGTGAGGACCGAGATCACGGCCCACCGGGGAAGCTCTCTGTCAGCTCCGGAAAATACCATGGCAGCTCTTTTGGCGGCTGTGGAGGAAATGGCGGACTGGGCGGAGATCGACGTGCAGGAGACAATGGACGGGGTGGCAGTGGTGTGCCACGATGAGAATCTGCGCCGGATAGCAGGCGTAAACAGAAATATTAAAGATATGACATTTCAGGAGCTTCTGAATGTGGATGCGGGTTCATGGTTTTCCGGGGAATATGAGGGGGAGCGGATCCCTTCCCTGGAGGAAGTGATGGAGTACGCCAAAGGGCGTCTCAACCTGAACATCGAGATCAAGTATGTGGGAGCTGACAGCGGGCTTCCCGAAAAGGTGTGCCGGTTGGTGGAGGCCTATGAGATGGAGGATCAGTGCATCATTACCTGTACCAGCATGGCTTATTTAAGACAGATAAAGGAAAGAAATCCCCAGATCCGCACAGGGTATATTATCCCGGCGGCCTACGGGGCTTATTATAGAAATGATGATATTGACATTATCAGCATCCGGTCCGGATTTGTCAGTAAAAAGCTGGTGAGGCTGGCTCATCAGGAGGGAAAGAGCGTCCACGCGTGGACGGTCAATGACAAGGCGGAACTGGAGCGGATGCGCGTCCTGGCAGTGGACAACGTGATCACGGACGATCCCCTCCTGGCCAGGGAGATCTTGTATCGGGGAGAGGGGACGGAGAGTCTTTTGGAATATTTAAGGGAGCTGCTTAGATAGACGGAGGGAAAGGAGAGGGAGCTGGATGAGAGTGGTTTTGCAGAGAGTGAAAGAGGCAAAGGTGTCTGTGGAGGGGAGGGTTGTGGGCGCCATAGGGACGGGCTATCTGCTCTTGCTGGGGGCGGAGCAGGAGGATACGGAGGAGACCGCGGACCGGATGATGGACAAGATCTGCAGGCTGCGGATCTTCCAGGACGAGAGCGGGAAGACCAACCGGTCGCTGGCGGACGTGGGCGGGGAGATTTTGGTGGTCAGCCAGTTTACCCTCTATGCGGACTGCAAAAAAGGAAACCGTCCCAGCTTCATAAAGGCCGGGGCGCCGGATCGGGCAAAGGCTCTCTATGAATATGCTGTCGAGAGGTGTCGGCTGCATGCGGATAAGGTGGAGCAGGGAGTGTTCGGGGCGGACATGGAGGTGGAGCTTGTCAATGACGGGCCGTTTACGTTGATGCTGGATAGCAGGGAGCTATTGGGTGATAGAAGCGTTTGACGGATTCATTTGTTATGATTTATGGGGACATCGCTCCTTCTCTGACTGGCCCCACGACAATCCTCGCCCCATGCTCACTCAACTAAACACCAATTTTCTGAACTTTTTGTGAATTTAAAAGATTTCCTTTTCTTTAAGCCCAGGATGTGCTATACTCTGTCCTGGGTCGTTGAGCCATATGGGGGTTTGGTCCGGACGGAAGGTCTGTGACAGAATCCAGGTTACAATCTATTAAATCTATCAATATATGGAAAGAAAAGGGATGGAACATGAAGAAAAGCTTAAAAGTTAGCATCTGCGGTCTTATGGCGGCGGTGTTGGTATCTGGTTGTTCAGCAAAAACCGATTCTCCGGCAGAGTCCACCACTGCTGTTCAGGAGTCGGGATCAGAGGAGGCGGTAAGTTCTCTGACCTTGGATCCGGGCGAGGTGGTGACCCTGGGCCAGTACAAGGGGGTATCCTACACGCCGGTGTCCCAGGATGTGACTGACGAGGAGGTGGAGGAGCAGCTTACGGCTCTGGTTAACGCCAACCCCACCATCACGGAGGTTGACCGGGAGGCGAAGAACGGGGATATCGTAAATATTGACTATGTGGGAAAGAAGGACGGCGTGGCCTTTGACGGAGGCACGGCAAGCGGATATGACTTAACCCTTGGCTCCCAGACCTTTATCGAAGGGTTTGAGGAGGGCCTGGTGGGCGTAAAGGCCGGGCAGAAGCTTGATCTGGATCTGACATTCCCGGAGGGGTACCCAAGCGAGGACCTGGCGGGGCAGGCAGTGGTGTTTGAGGTGACGGTGAACAAGGTCCAGGAGTCTGTGGAGTCGGAGCTGAATGATGAGTTCATCAAGGCCAACACGGATTTTGCCACTGTGGACGAGTACAGAAAAGCCCTCAGGGAAGATCTGGAGGAGATGGCTAGTCTCAACGCCGAGGACCAGAAGATGGCGGAGGTTTTGCAGACCGTGGTGAAAAGCAGCGAGGTCAATGTCTCCGACCAGGCGGTTCAGGCTTACTATGATGAGCAGTACAAGAGCTGCGAGGACATGGCCCAGATGTACGGCGTTGATACGGACACTATTATCACCAGCTTTTTCGGCATGACCAAGGAGGAGTTTGAGCCGTGGCTTAAGGAGATGTCCCAGGAAGAGTGTAAGATCCGGGCTGTGGTGGAGGCCATCGCCCAGGCGGAGAACCTGGTGGTTGAGGATAAGGACAGGGAAGAATTGGCCATATCCAACGGATTTGAGACTGTGGAAGACCTTATTGAGAACGCAGGCGAGGACATGGTCAATGAGTCGGCTCTGAGGATGAAGGTAGTACAGTTTATTGCGGACAACGCGGTTGCGGAAAGTTAAAGGATCATGGGCAGAAAGGCACTGTTTTTTGATATAGACGGCACCCTGGTCAGCGAGATCACAGGGGTTATGCCAGAGAGCGCCGAGAGGGCCATTGCCAGGACAAGGAAGGCGGGCAATCTGGTGTTCATTAACACAGGCAGGACCATGGGAAGCATGAAGGCGGTCCTGCCGTCTCTGGAGGCGGACGGGTATCTGTGCGGCTGCGGGACCCAGCTTTGGCTTAATGGCAAGGTGATCTACCAGAAAAGCGTTCCCCATGAGAGGGGCCTTGCCATCAAAAAGGCTATTGGGGACTTTGACCTTGACGGGGTTTTGGAGGGAGCGGATAACTGCTATTTCAGAAAGGGGTATTCCCGGATCCCGCTTATACGGGACCTGAAAAAGGCCATGGAGGACCATGGAAACGCCAGTCCCTCTGGCTGGGATGATGACGATTATGAGTTTGACAAGTTCTGCGTCAGCGCCGATGAAAAGAGCGACCGGGAGGGCTTTTTCGCCTTCCTGGCGCCGGATTTTCAGGTCATTGACCGGGGCGGCGATTTTTACGAGTGCGTGCCAAAGGGCCACGACAAGGCCACGGCCATTGACCGGGTCTTGAAGGAGCTGGGGATGTTAAGAGAGGACGCCTGGGTGTTTGGGGACAGCAGTAATGATCTGGCCTGCTTTCAGTATGCCCAAAACGCGGTCCTTATGGGAAAGCATGACAAAGTGCTTGAGGAGTACGCCACATTTGTGACAAAGACCGTCGAGGAGGACGGCATTGAATACGCCATGGAGAACCTGGGACTTTTGTAGGCCCCGGGTTTTTTGCGCAGACGGAGGTTAGTAAAATATGGGATTTTCATTGGAGGTCAGTGTACCTGCGATTACGGTATTTTTACAGGGGATCTTTAGCTTCTTTTCGCCCTGTGTGCTGCCGATTTTGCCCCTTTATATCGGATATCTTTCCGGGGGAACGGCGATGAAAGGGGAGGACGGAAGGATCTATTATAAGCGGAGCAAGGTGATGGTTCACACGGTCTGCTTTGTGGTTGGCGTCAGCTTTGCGTTTTTTCTTCTGGGGCTGGGGGTAAATGCCGTGGGCTCTTTTTTCAGGAGCAATCAGGTGATGTTTGCAAGGCTTGGAGGCATTGTGGTGGTGCTGTTCGGACTGTACCAGCTGGGGATATTCGGCCAGTCCGGGGTCCTGGGGAAGGAGAGGAGGCTGCCGTTTCACTTGGATCAGGCGGCTATGTCCCCCTGGACAGCTTTTGTCATGGGATTTACGTTCAGCTTTGCCTGGACGCCCTGTGTGGGTCCGGCTCTGGCAAGTGTCCTTCTCATGGCGGCTTCCGCCAGTACCAGGGCCACGGGATTTGTCCTGATCGGCGTCTACACTCTGGGGTTTATCCTGCCTTTTTTGGCGGCGGGATTTTTTACCACCACCCTGCTTGAAATGTTTCAGAAGCATATGGGGGTGGTGCGGTACACGGTGAAGATCGGCGGCGCGCTTTTGGTGGTGCTGGGGCTTTTGATGTTTACCGGGAAGATGAACGGGATCACCGGGTATCTGTCCCAGTTTACCCCTTCCGGTATACAGTCGGAGACAGAGCCCGGAAGTAACGGGACAGCTGACGGCAAAACGGACGGTGACGAGGGCGGTGATCAGCAGGCAGGATCCGGGGCTGCGCCGAAAGCAAAGGATAGGGATCAGGCCGGCGAGAGTACAGGGACCGGGGAAAAAGACGGCCAGGGGGCCAGCGTCCCGGAGTCCCAAAAGGGGACGGCGGACGAAGGGGCGACAGACGCCGGGACAGAGAATGGGGATCAGGAGTCTGATCACGAGAGTGGGTCCGAAGATCCTGGTAAAACGGATCAGGATTCCGGGGAGAATAAGATCCCTGCCCCGGGCTTTGAGCTTGAGGATCAGTTTGGCAATATCCACAGGCTGGAGGATTACAAGGGAAAGACGGTGTTCTTAAATTTCTGGGCTACCTGGTGTCCGCCGTGCAAGGCGGAGATGCCAGACATCCAGAAGCTGTACGAGGAGTCGGCCACAGAGGGGGATGAAGCCCTTATTGTCCTGGGGGTGGCAGGTCCCAATATGGGAAATGAAAGCTCCCAGTCGGGCATCGAGGCGTTTTTGGAGGCAAACGGATACACCTATCCTGTGCTGATGGATACGGACGGAGGACTGTTTCAGGAGTACGGGATCTACTCCTTCCCGACCACGTTTATGATCGACAGGGAAGGCAATGTGTTCGGCTACGCGTCGGGGATGCTTTCCTATGACATGATGAAAGATATTGTGGCTCAGACCATGGAAGGGAAGCGGAGACAGTGACAAAAAGGACGGCAGTACTTTGGGGGATCCTGGCCGGAATTCTGACGCTTGCAGGCTGTAAAGGGCAGCCGGGGGATTTTCGGACGGTTATAAAAAATGGTAGGCCGGAGTCAGACAGTTACGGCTATGAAGATCCGCAGCCCGGGAGACAGGGGAATTCTGCTCATGAGGGCGGAGAGCCTCTGCGGGTGGCGGCTACGTTATTTCCCTACTATGATTTTACGAGACAGATCGCCGGGGATCTGGTGGAGCTGGAGTTGATCGTCCCGGCGGGGATGGACAGCCACTCCTTTGAACCGACGCCGGCGGACATGAGAAAGATCCAGGACGCGGATGTGCTGATCTGCAACGGCGGGGCCATGGAACACTGGGTCAGCCAGGTGCTGGAGGCGGTGGACCGGAGGGATATGACCGTGGTGTGCATGATGGACTATGTGGACGCTGTGGAGGAAGAACTGGTGGAGGGAATGGAGGAGGGCCGCCATGGACATGGGAGCCACGGCGGACATGGACATGAGGAGCAGGAGGGGGAGATGATGTCCGGCGTTGGTCCGGACGGTAGCGGGGACGAGAGAGAGGACTCGCTGATGCCGGGCGGCGGCCCGGACAGTCCCGGGAGCCGGACTGTGTTTGGCGACGATCACGACGGCCATGAGATGGAGATCGAGTATGATGAGCATATCTGGACATCTCCGGTCAATGCCATGGTGTTTGCCCAGGTGATCCAGGAGACCCTTTCCCAAAAGGATCCGGCCCATGAGGAGCAGTACAGGCTTGGGAGAGAAGCTTTTCAGGATCAGCTTATGGAGATCCACCAGGGATTTTTACAGGTGGCCCGGGATCGCAAGCGGAATATGATCGTTGTGGGGGATAAGTTCCCTTTCCGGTATCTGGCGGATGAGTACGGATTTTCCTATCGGGCGGCGTTTACCGGGTGCAGCACAGACACGGAACCCAGCGCCAAAACCATTGCCTACCTGATCGACAAGGTGAGGGACGAAAAGATCCCGGCAGTCTACTATCTGGAGCTTAGCAGCCGCCGGGTGTCGGAGATCATCGGGGAGGAGACCGGGGCTGTGCCTTTGCTTCTCCACTCCTGCCACAATGTTACCAGGCGGGAGTTTGAGTCCGGGGTTACCTATGTGGAACTGATGAAGCAGAATGTGGAGAATTTGAGAAAAGGATTGGATGAATGAGCGCATTGATCACATGCAGTCACGTGGATTTTGGATATGAGCACCATGACGCGGTTGTGGATCTGACCATGGAAGTGGAGGAGGGCGACTACCTGTGCGTGGTGGGAGCTAACGGGGCGGGGAAGAGCACCCTGGTGAAAGGGCTTTTGGGCCTTCTGGCCCCTACAGGGGGAACGATCCGGATGGCGGATGAGCTTAAGAAGACCGGCATCGGCTATCTTCCTCAGCAGACCGCTGCCCAGAAGGATTTTCCGGCCACGGTCCGGGAGGTGGTGCTGTCAGGGGCATTGAGCAGAAGGGGAAGGCGGTTTTTCTATTCCGGGCAGGAAAAGGAGATGGCAGAGCGGGCCATGGAGCGGCTTGGGATCCTGGATCTTAAGGGGCGGTGCTTCCGGGAGCTTTCCGGGGGGCAGCAGCAGCGAGTGCTTATTGCCAGGGCTCTGTGCGCAGCGGGAAAGATGCTGATATTGGATGAGCCGGTGACCGGGCTGGATCCCCAGGCGATCCAGGATTTTTATGGGTTTATCAAGCGGCTGAACCAGGAGGAGGGAGTGGCCATTATCATGGTCACTCACGATGTGGCCAACATGGTGGGGCAGGCGGATAAGATACTCCACCTTCAGCAGAAGGTCCTTTTTTACGGGAAGGCCCAGGATTATAAAAAGACCCGGGCGGGCCGGGAATTTTTGGGAGTTGGGGAGGTGTGAATATGATCGCGGAAATGTTGTCCTACCCGTTTTTGGTGCGAGCTCTGGTGGGAGGGAGCCTGATCTCTCTGTGCGCGGCTCTTTTGGGGGTCAGCCTGGTGCTTAGAAGGTATTCCATGATCGGGGACGGGCTGTCCCATGTGTCCTTCGGAGCCCTGTCCATAGCGGTGGCGGTTGGATGGGCTCCTCTTGGAGCGTCTGTCCCGGTGGTGGTATTGGCGGCTTTTTTCCTTCTTCGCATCACGGAGAACGGGAAGATGAAAAGCGATGCGGCTATTGCCATGATATCAGCCAGCTCCCTTGCGGCGGGCATTGTGGCCACATCCCTGACAACAGGGATGACCACGGATGTGAGCAGCTACATGTTCGGCAGCATTCTGGCCATGAGTCCCGGGGACGTAAAGCTGTGCGTCGGGCTTTCGGCTGTGGTCCTGGTTCTGTTTGTGTTTTGTTATGACAGGATCTTTGCCGTCACCTTTGACGAGAGTTTTGCCAGGGCCACCGGGGTCAATGTATCGGCGTACAATATATTGATCGCGGTGCTGACAGCGGTGACCATTGTGCTGGGAATGCAGATGATGGGGGCTATGATGATCTCAAGCCTGATCATTTTCCCGGTATTGACTTCCATGCGGATCTTTAAGAGCTTCCGGGCTGTGGTGTGGTCTTCGGGGGCTGTGGCTGTGGTGTGTTTTTGCATTGGCATGATGGCGTCCTATAAGTTTTCCACGCCGGCAGGGGCCAGCGTGGTGCTTGTGGATCTGGGGGCGTTCCTTTTGTTTGGGGCGATTGAGAAGATCCGGGGGTTGAATAAAGGGTGAGAATGCGATAAAATGCATGAGAGGAAATACTTTATTCAGAAGAGATCATGTCCAAGTCAAAGATACGTACTTTTGACAGTATACACATTGCCATCGCGGAGACGGCAGAAAAGCTGAAGTTAAAAACAAAAGTGATGAATCCATTGAAATTTGCGTGGGAGGCGATGTGAATGAAGCAGGTTAACTTAAATAACCCAATAGAAATACGAACTGTAGGGATAAGGGCATTGAGTGACGCGTTAGGTCCTGTGGGTATGGTCAGATTTATGCAGCAGTATGATGTAGGATATGGAGATTACACAAAGGAGAAACAGAAAGAACAGGATGTGAGTCTGGATGAGATAGAGAAAATGTTAGGGATCGTGGAATATGAAGGTTGATGCTTGATTTATTGCAAGGGGGAAATAGAACGATGAAACAAAAGAAAAGCCGCGAAAAGTCCTCAGGAAGGCGTGGACTTAGCCAGACGCAGTACATTGCCTTCGGATTTTTCCTGCTGATCATGGCGGGCACGCTGCTTCTCATGCTGCCGATTTCCAGCAAGAGCAGGCAGGGCATGGATTTTCTGGGAGCTCTGTTTACGGCCACCAGCGCTTCCTGCGTGACGGGGCTTGTGGTGGCGGACACCTGGACCCAGTGGAGCCTTATGGGGCAGATCGTGATCATCGCGCTGATCCAGATCGGCGGTCTGGGATTTATAACTATCGGCGTGTTTTTGTCCATTCTTCTGCGGCGGAAGATCGGGCTTAAGGAGCGGGGGCTGATGCAGGAGTCCACCAGCGCCCTGCAGATCGGCGGCATCGTCAGGCTGACCAAGAAGATCATCAAGGGGACAGCCATCTTTGAGGGAGCGGGGGCAATTCTTCTGGCCATACGGTTTGTTCCCCAGTACGGTCTGTCAAGGGGAATCTTCTACAGTGTTTTCCACGCGGTGTCCGCGTTCTGCAACGCGGGATTTGACCTGATGGGCCATCAGCAGCCCTATAATTCCCTGTCAGGCTACTATGACGACTGGCTGGTGAACCTGGTGATCATGTCCCTGATCGTCATCGGCGGCGTGGGATTTATCGTGTGGGATGATTTAAGCAGAAATAAACTGCATGTCCGCAAATACCTTCTCCAGACCAAGATCGTGCTGATCCTGACCACGGTGCTGGTGTTTGGCGGCGCAGGGCTGTTCTATCTGCTGGAGAAGGACAACCTGATGGCTGACATGAGCATCAGCGGGAAGATCCTGACCTCCCTGTTCAGCTCGGTGACAGCCAGGACCGCAGGGTTTAACACCATTGATACGGGGGCGCTGACCGACGGCAGCAAGTTTCTGACCATCATTCTGATGTTTATCGGGGGAAGCCCCGGCTCCACGGCAGGCGGCGTCAAGACCACCACCATCGCGGTGCTGCTTCTGTACGTGTATGCCAGCATCCAGAGGACCTACGGGGTCAACATCATGGGGCGGCGTCTGGAGGACGATGTGATCAAGCAGGCCAGCTCCGTGTTTGTCATCAACCTGTTTCTGGCGCTGACGGTCTCCCTGATCATCATGGGGATTCAGCCGCTGTCCATGTCGGACACCCTGTTTGAGACGTTCTCCGCCATCGGAACGGCGGGGATGACCACAGGGATCACCAGGGATCTGGTGCCGCTGTCAAAGTTTCTGGTGGCCCTTCTCATGTACTGCGGAAGGATCGGGAGCATGTCATTTGCGCTGGCATTTACCCAGCAGAAGAGGCTTGTCAGGGTGCAGAACCCTGTGGAGCGGATTAATGTAGGCTAGTACATCATTGCATTAATTCCTAAGCAATAGTACTCGCTCTCTACGCCAGGAGCACGTCTGCGAAGCTAGATGTAGGGTCCACTACACCGTCGCTTCGCAGACGCACACCTGACGCAGATATCAAGCACTATTACTCAGTTATTAATGCAACGATGTACTAGGAAAGGGGAAACACCCTCCGGGTGTACTATGATGCCCGAAAAGACGGGCAGGAAAGGGGAAAGTATGAAATCAATTTTAATTATCGGGCTGGGGCGGTTTGGCCGTCATCTGTGCAAGAACCTGGCGGATCTGGGCAATCAGATCATGATCGTGGACGAGGTGGAGGAGAATCTGGAGGAGATGCTGCCCTATGTGGTCAGCGCCAAGATCGGGGACTGCACCAATGAGAGCGTGTTAAGGAGCCTTGGCATCGACAATTTTGACCTCTGTTTTATCTGCATCGGCACCAACTTCCAGAGCAGCCTGGAGATCACCAGCATGGTGAAGGAGCTGGGGGGACGGTATGTGGTCAGCAAAGCCAACCGGGATATCCACGCCAAGTTCCTTCTGCGCAACGGGGCGGACGAGGTGATCTAC
Source organism: uncultured Hungatella sp. (assembly GCA_910588505.1). Classification (GTDB taxonomy): domain Bacteria; phylum Bacillota; class Clostridia; order Lachnospirales; family Lachnospiraceae; genus UBA3402. The sequence continues at coordinate 16,259 of CAJUPQ010000050.1, forward strand.
CCGGACCGGGATATTGCGGAGAAGATTGCGGTGCGCTACAGCGCCAACCATGTCTTTGACTACATTGAGCTGACAGACGAGTACTCCATCTACGAGACGCCGCCTCTCCCCCAGTGGGTGGGCAAAAGCCTGCGGGAGTCGGACATCCGGAATAAACATCACGTAAGCATTCTGGGGACCAAGCGGGACGGGGTGGCCAATCTGATGCCCCAGGCGGATTACATCATCCGCTCAGACGACCACATGATGGTCATTGGGAAGAAGGTGGATATTGACAGGCTTCTGGAGGCCATCAAATGAGAAACTTGATGAAATATTTTAAGGACTACAAGCTGGAGAGCATTCTGGGGCCGCTGTTTAAGCTTCTGGAGGCCAGCTTTGAGCTGTTTGTTCCCCTGGTTATGGCCCAGATTATTGACGTGGGCATCAAGAACCGGGATATGGGGTATATTCTGGGCCGAGGCGGGATCCTGGTGCTTCTCGGGGTGGTGGGCCTGGCCTGCTCCCTGACAGCCCAGTATTTTTCGGCCAAGGCGGCGGTGGGTATCGGAACCAGGCTGAGAAATGACCTGTTTCGCCACATTAACTCCCTGTCCTACAAAGAGATCGACATTGTGGGCACATCTACGCTGGTGACCCGCATGACCAGCGACGTGAACCAGGTGCAGGCGGGGATCAACCTGACTCTGCGGCTGTTTCTGCGGTCGCCGTTTATTGTGTTCGGAGCCATGGTCATGGCGTTCACCATCAATGTGAAGGCGGCGCTTATCTTTGTGGCGGCCATCCCCCTTCTGTCGGTGGTGGTGTTCGGCGTAATGTTCATCAGTATGCCTTTATATAAGAAGGTACAGAGGCAGCTGGACCAGGTGCTTCTGACCACCAGGGAAAACCTTCTGGGCGCCAGGGTGGTGCGGGCCTTTAACCGACAGGAGGACGAGATTGACAAGTTCGGGCAGGAAAATGACATGCTGGTGCGGCTCCAGGTGTTTGTGGGAAAGATCTCCGCCCTGATGAACCCGGTCACCTATGTGATCATCAACGGCGCCATCATCGTCCTTGTGTGGACCGGGGCGTGGCAGGTGGAGGAGGGCATTATCACCCAGGGAGAGGTGGTTGCTCTGGTGAACTACATGTCCCAGATCCTGGTGGAACTGGTGAAGCTGGCCAATCTCATCATCAATATCTCCAAGGCCCTGGCCTGCGCCAACCGCATCAGCGGGATCTTTGCACAGGAGAGCAGTATCGTGGAGCGGGATGGACAGGCCTGGAGGGACGGCGCAGAGTCCGATCCGGCCGCCTCTGTCCCCAGAGTGGAATTTAGGGATATGGATTTCTACTACGCCGGGGCCAAGGAGCCTTCCTTAAGCAAGATCTCTTTTGCCGCCATGAGAGGGCAGACCATCGGCATTATCGGCGGCACCGGATCCGGCAAGTCCTCCCTTGTGAATCTGATCCCCAGGTTCTATGACGCCACAAAGGGGGCGGTCCTGGTGGACGGAGTTGACGTGAGGGACTATGCCCTTAAGGAGCTGAGAGGCAAAATCGGCGTGGTGCCCCAGAAGGCGGCGCTCTTTAAGGGCAGTCTCCGGGACAACATGAAGTGGGGCAAAAAGGATGCCACGGACGAGGAGATCTACAAAGCCATTAACACGGCTCAGGCCAGGGAAGTGGTGGAGAGCAAGGAGAAAGGCCTGGATTTCATGATTCAGCAGGGAGGACGGAACCTTTCCGGAGGCCAGAAGCAGCGGCTCACCATTGCCAGGGCCCTGGTGCGCCGGCCGAAGATCCTGATCCTGGACGACAGCGCGTCGGCTCTTGATTTTGCCACGGACGCAGCCCTTCGGAAAGCCATCCGGGAGAACACAAAGGACATGACCGTGTTCATGGTATCCCAGCGGGCAACCACCATCAAGAACGCGGACCGGATCTTGGTGCTGGACGACGGAAAGCTGGTGGGCATTGGAACCCACAGGGAACTTCTGGAGAGCTGTGAAGTATACCGGGAGATCTGTCTGTCCCAGCTGTCGAAAGAGGAGGTGGCCCAGTGAAGAACAAGTCAACCATAAAGAGGATCCTTGCTTATATCGGACGTTACAGGTGGGGCGTCTTTTTATCCCTGTGCCTGGCAGCGGTCACGGTGGTGACTACCCTGTACGCGCCTATCCTGATCGGCGACGGGGTGGATCTGATCCTGGGGCCGGGGGATGTGGATTTTCAGGGACTAAAGCAGGTGCTGGGCAAGATGGCGGCGGTCATAGCTGTCACGGCGGTGTCCCAGTGGATGATGAACCACATCAACAACAAGATCACCTACCATGTGGTGGAGGATATTCGGACAAAAGCCTTTGGCCATCTGGAGATTCTTCCTCTCAAGTATATAGACTCCCACCCGTCGGGGGATGTGATCAGCCGTGTTATTGCTGATATTGACCAGTTTTCCGAAGGGCTTTTAATGGGATTTACCCAGCTGTTTACAGGGGTTTTGACTATTCTTGGGACTCTGGGCTTTATGTTCTATGTTAATGCATGGATCGCCCTTGTGGTGGTCTGCGTGACGCCGGTATCCCTGCTTGTGGCCAGCTACATTGCCAAGAAGACCTACGTGATGTTTAAGCGCCAGTCGGAAACCAGAGGGGAGCTGACCGGGCTCATCGACGAGATGCTGGGTAATCAGAAGCTGGTTCAGGCCTTCGGGTATGAGGAGGATGCTCAGAAAAGCTTTGAGGAGATCAATGAGCGGCTTCGGGGCTACAGCCTGCGGGCCACGTTCTTCTCCTCCATCACCAACCCGGCCACCCGGTTTGTCAACGGCCTGGTTTACGCCAGCGTGGGCGTGGCAGGCGCCTATGCGGCGGTTAACGGTCTTCTGTCTGTGGGAAAGCTGTCCAGCTTTTTAAGCTATGCTAATCAATACACCAAGCCCTTTAACGAGATCTCCGGGGTGGTGACGGAGCTGCAGAACGCCCTGGCGTCGGCGGCCCGGGTGTTTGCCCTCATAGATGAGGAGCCCCTAAAGCCGGAGGATCAGGACGCGGTGGATCTAAAGGAGGCAAAAGGCAACGTGGGCCTCGAAAAGGTGTATTTCTCCTACAATCCGGATGTGCCTTTGATCGAGGACTTTAACCTTAAGGTGGAGCCGGGTCAGAGGATCGCCATCGTGGGCCCCACAGGCTGCGGCAAGAGCACCATCATCAATCTGCTGATGCGGTTCTACGACGTGGACTCAGGGTGCGTGCGGGTGGACGGACACGATATCCGCCACATGACCAGAAGGAGCCTGCGGGCAAATTACGGCATGGTCCTTCAGGAGACATGGCTAAAGTCCGGGACCATCCGGGAGAATATTGCCTACGGAAAGCCGGATGCCAGTGAGGAGGAGATCGTCCGGGCGGCAAAGGAGGCCCATGCCCACAGCTTTATCAAGAGGATGCCTGACGGCTACGACACGGTGATCACGGAGGACGGGGGCAATCTGTCCCAGGGCCAGAAGCAGCTTCTGTGCATTGCCAGGGTGATGCTGTCACTGCCGCCTATGCTGATTCTGGACGAGGCCACATCGTCCATTGATACCAGGACCGAGATCCGCATCCAGAAGGCGTTTGCCAGGATGATGGAGGGAAGAACCAGCTTTATTGTGGCCCACCGTCTGTCCACCATACGGGAGGCGGACGTGATCCTGGTTATGAGGGACGGCCATATCGTGGAACAGGGGAACCATGAGACACTTTTGAAAAAGGGTGGATTTTACGCTCAATTGTACAACAGCCAGTTTGCGGTTACGTGAGGATGGAATTGAGTGATTTTCTGCTTGACATTCCCAATAGACTCTGCTATCATTTACCCCGTAAAACAATGTGGATTTTTCCGGACCATGTCTTCTTTTCGCCACACAGCGCAAGTTGTGTGGCTTTTTTTGTGCCAAAGAGGATCTGGAAAAGAGGAGGTAATGAAAGTATGGATCAGAATTTTATGAAAGAACGCCCGATATTCCCCCTTGTGACAGCCATGTCCCTGCCTATGGTGCTGTCCATGCTGGTCAATGCGCTGTACAATATTGTGGACAGCTATTTTGTGGCAAAGATCAGCGAGGAGGCCATGACGGCTCTCTCCTTGGTATTTCCCGTTCAAAACGCGGCCACGGCGGTGGGAGTGGGATTTGGGATCGGGATCAACGCGGCGTCGGCATTTTTTCTGGGAGCGGGGGATAAAAAGAAAGCGGACAGCGTTATCACTCAGGGGATCGTGTTAAGCGGCGTCCACGGGATATTACTGACTATATCCTGCATGGCTTTTATGCCTGGTTTTCTTAAGCTGTTTACAGAGGACCCACAGGTGATACGGGACGGGATCGCCTACTCGGGGATCGTATTTTTGTTTTCAACGGCATTGACAGCCGGGGTTGCGTTTGAGAAGATTTTTCAGGCTGTGGGGATGATGAAGGTGTCCATGGCCTGTATGCTTGTGGGATGTGTGGTGAATATTGTGCTGGATCCCATCCTGATCTTTGGGGCGGGGCCTTTGCCCTCCATGGGGGTCCGGGGGGCGGCCCTGGCCACGGGGATCGGGCAGGCGGCGAGCCTTATGGCATATATTATCGTATTTGTGAGAAAGCCCCTTCCGGTCCGGTTTCGTCTCTCTAGGGAAGTGATGAGGGAGAAGGTGTGCCGGCGGATCTACCTGGTGGGGATTCCGGCGACCTTGAACATCGGCCTGCCGTCCCTTCTGATCACGGCCCTTAACGGGATGCTGGCGCCCTTTTCCCAGATGTATGTGCTGATCCTTGGGATCTATTATAAACTGCAGACCTTTATCTACCTTACGGCCAACGGTATTGTCCAGGGGATCCGCCCGCTGGTGGGCTTTAATTACGGGGCCGGACGGGGAGACAGAGTGAAGGGTATCTTAAAGGTGGCTCTGGGACTGGGGGCGGCGATCATGGCCCTGGGAACGGTTCTTTGCATGGTGTTTCCGGAAATGCTCATGGGGCTGTTTTCCGAAAATCCCCGGACCGTGGGCGAGGGCGCAAAAGCCCTGCGGATCATCAGCTGCGGGTTTGTGGTGTCCACGGTGTCCGTGATCATAAGCGGCACCTTTGAGGGGCTGGGCCGGGGGCTGCCTTCCCTGGCCATCTCCCTGATCCGGTATGTGGCCTTTATCCCTGTGGCCTTTGTGTTACGAGGGTTTTTCGGGGTGGAAGGAATTTGGAGCGGATTTGCGGTCACGGAGGTGTTGGCGGCGGCAGCTTCGCTTTTCATGTTAAAGCGTAGCAGGATTTTGTGACATGGGGCCTTGCGCGGCAGGAAGAACTGTGGTATGCTGGCGCTGTTTGGCGGATCTTGACATAAGACCGCTATGTGTCAGAAAGGAAAGAGAACATGAACGATTCGAAGGAAGGACTGCATTTTCGGCCGGTAAAGGCCGAGAGCATGGAGATTTTGGAACCATACTTCTGTCTGCGTCCCAACAAGACCTGTGATAGCGTATTTTTGGAGAGCTTTTTGTGGAGAAAATACAGCAGTCTCCGGTTTGCCGTCAGCAAAGGCCGGGCGGTTCAGTGGATCATGAATGTAAATGGGGAGGAGACAGGGGCGATGCCCGCCTGCAGGCAGGAGGATCTTAAGGACTGTTTTTTTGAGATGGTGTACTTTTTTAATGAGATCTTGAAAAAGCCCTACAAGATCAATCTGGCGGATGAGGAGGCGGTGCGGCTTCTTAAGTTGGACCCGGAGAAGTACGAGGTCAAGGAGCAGGAGGACATGAAGGATTACCTCTATGACGGGGAAGCCATGCGGACCCTGGCGGGAAAAAAACTCCACAAGAAGAAAAATAATTTAAATGCCTTTTTAAAGGAGTACGAAGACCGGACGGAGTACCGAAGGCTTTGCTGCTCGGATCGGTACGATGTGTGGGATTTTCTGGACCGCTGGAGGGAAGGGAAGGGGGAGGATGTGGAGGAGCATCTGGATCATGAGATCGAGGGCATCCACCAGATCCTGAACAACTGCTCCATCCTGGGCGTGAGCATGGGCGGCGTCTATATTGACGGGAAGCTGGAGGCGTTTTCCATTGGAAGCTATAACCCTTATGAGAAGATGGCTGTGATTCACATCGAGAAGGCCAACCCGCAGATGAGGGGCTTATACCAGTTTATCAACCAGCAGTTTCTGATCCATGAATTTCCCCAGGCCATCCTGGTGAACCGGGAAGACGACCTGGGGCTGGAGGGGCTTAGGCGGGCCAAGATGAGCTACTGCCCTGTGGGATTTGCCAGGAAATATACGGTGAGACAGAAAGAGATGGGCGTGGTATGATCCGGTATTTGAGGCAGGAGGAAAAAAGGAGGACCCTCCCTCTCTGGCGGGAGGCGTTTTACCAGGATTCGGAGGCGTTTTTGGAGTACTATTACAGGGAGAAGACCAGAGATAACCGGATTCTGGCAAAGGTGGAGGAGGAGACGGGGCGGATCGTGTCCATGGTCCACAGGAACCCTTACCGGGTCCAGGCCGGGGAAATGGCCTGGGATATCGACTATGTGGTGGCAGCCGCCACTACAAAGGACAGGCAGCGCCAGGGGCTGATGCGGGGGCTTTTGACCCGCATGATGGAGGACATGTATGGGGAGGAGATGGGATTTTGCTTTCTGATGCCCGCGGATGTGAAGATCTATGAGCCGTTTGACTTTGTGACCATCTGTGAGCAGCCCTCTTTAAAGCTTAACCCCAAGGGGGAGCGGGAGCTTAAGGCAGAGCGGCTGGCAGATGACGGGCGGGATAAAGAGCGGGCGGCGCGGTGGATGGACCGATGGCTTATGGAGCGGTATCAGGTCTTTGCCAGGAGGACGCCGGAGTATGTGGGGCGGCTTCTTGGAGAACTGGCAAGCGAGGACGGGTGGATGGAGTTTCTGACCATCTCCCATCCAGTGGACCAGGGGAAGGAGAGGGGCCGGGATGAGATCCAGGGCATAAGGTGCTGGTGGGGGCTGGGTGAGAAGGAGCAGAGGATGCTTCTTGCCGGCGATGTCTGGACAAAACCTGCCGACAGGAAGCCGCCTCTGATCATGGCCAGGATCATCCACCTGAAAAAATTTCTCACAGCCATACGTCTGCGCCCCGGCTCTGGAAAGGAGCACTGTCTGAGCGTGCGTCTTAAAGTGGAGGATAGTCTGTGCAGGGACAATGAGGGCACGTTTTTGTGGGTCATTGACCGGGAAACCTCCAGGCTTTTTTCGTGGGAGGACAACATGAAGGTCCAGGTAAGCCTAAAGATCACCATCGCGGAGTTGACCGGGTGGCTGTTTGGAAGAGGGACGGGGCTGTGCGGGGAAAATCCCTGGATGAGGGAGGTTCAGGTCCTTGACCGGATCTTTCTGGATGAGATTGTGTAAAGGGACGAAAGATTTCCATGGGCGTTGAGGGGCTGGGAGGACAGCGGCCGGAAGGACGGGTCAGTGGACAACCGGGATGTGAGGACAGAAAAAAAGGCGCCCTGGAGGGATTTGTGGTTTAAATCCCTCCAGGGCGTTTTTTTGTTTATTTTTTGAGTAGAAGGCGGATGGGCATGACAATGCACAGGGGGATCACGATCAGGGGCAGGGCCAGACTGCCAAGGAGGCCGTAGCCTTTGCTGATAATGGTCTGCAGGCCCAGAAATGAGATGGCGATACATACGGCCATGTAGAGGACGCTGGTGATGATATTTTTGGTCAGGTCTTTCATGTTCCAGGAGGCAGGGTAGAGGGGAAGAACCCGGGAGGCCACGGCGTGGAGCTGAGGCGCTCCGCTGGATGCAAGCCCGAAAAACATGACGACCGAGTAGACCATGGGCAGCCAGGGGGCCTGCTCCACGAGAAACGTGTTGATGATGTAAAGGTTTGGAACGCTCTCGTTCAGGGCCTGGGGACAGTAGGGCAGGATCAGCACCGTGCAGGCGATAAAGGCGGCTCCGTTTAGCACAAAGCTGATAAGGCCTACCATGCAGGCATCTTTTTTTGTGCGGATGTTTTGGCTTACGCTGCTTAAGGTCAGAGCGTTGCTGGCATGGGACAGCCCAAGGGACAGGGCAGGTCCCACGCCGCTTAAGAAGGTTACGCTCTGGGGGACTTCCCATCCGGCGATGATGGAAGAGAGCCTTTGAGCCTTGGTTTTGGCGGCAAAGATGACCAGCAGGAAAAACCCGGCCACCAGAACAATGGTCATGAAGGTGGAGGATTTTCTCACCAGGTTGGCGCCCCACAGCACCAGAAGGGAGCTGACAAGGGCCATGAGGAGGGCGCCCGCAAAGACGGGCATGCCAAAGAGGCTGTTAAAAAAGGTGCCGCCCATGGCGATGACAGAGCTGCCGCCTACGATCATAGCCAGAATGAGAAAGACCTCCAGAAGAGGGGACAGGATGGGGGACGCGGGACCGTAAAGCTTTTTTGCGTAGGAGGAGTAATCGTAGACTCCCCAGTGGCTGACGCCGATCATGCCACAGGCAACGATAAAGGCGGCCAGCCCCATGGTCACCAGAGGAAGGATCAGCCCCCAGGCGCCGTAAGGAGCGAAGTATACGGCGGCAAAGACGCCGGACACCATGGAGGGGCCGACCAGAGCGCCAAAGTACACGGAAGAAACAGGAAATGCCACAAGAAATGATGAGTGCTTTTTTGCCATAATGTCTCCTTTTTTCGCAAATGTATTTTTATCTGTTGATGCAAAAAACATGCCTGAAATGGCATATTTTTTGCATTATTTATGTTGAAAATAACACGGTTAAGCCGTGGAGAAACGGGAGGTATATATGGCAAAAGGTACGGATATCCCTAAGTTTGGGCTGTTAAGCGGCTACAGGGTGGTGATGATGGGGGCTTCCGTGGCAGCTCCTTTTGCGGGGGAGCTGTACGCGGAACACGGCGCGGATGTGATCTGGGTGGAACACCCAAAGGTGATTGATTCCTGCCGGGTGGCCAGGCGGAGCGGCTCCTGGCAGCAGGACCGGCGGAACATGAGAAGCCTGGCTATGGATTATAACTTCTCGGAATCTCAATGAATGTGATTCTAACTGAAAATTGACAACTG
>CAJUPQ010000051.1 GCA_910588505.1 uncultured Hungatella sp.
CAGGGTTGCCCCTGACAGGTATGAGTATGAAAAAGCTTTGTGATTTCAAGTGGTTTACTTGAAACAAAGGCCCGTTACCCTTTCGGATAACGTACTTAAAGTATATAAGAAAATTGTGACTAAAGTGTGTACCTGGGATAAAATAAAGATAAAAAAAATAAAATAAAAAAAAACCTTTAAAAACCATGGGATATTGTATATAATAAAACCGACAAAGTGGAATCATATGCATAAAAGCGCCCTTTGGACAGGAAAAAGGGGGGCTTATCCATAGAAAAAAAGACCCCGGGACAAGCCCGCAGGGGATTTATAAATCCGGTAAGACAGGAGGAAGCAGACAGTATGTTGATGTCAAATGACATTGGGATCGATTTGGGGACAGCCAGTATTCTTGTATATATTAAAGGAAAAGGCGTGGTGTTGAAAGAGCCTTCCGTGGTGGCCATTGACAGGGATAGCAGCAAGATCATCACCTTTGGGGAGGAAGCTCGCCTTATGATAGGAAGGACCCCGGGCAATATCGTGGCGATCAGACCCTTGAGGCAGGGGGTGATCTCTGATTACACCGTAACAGAGAAGATGTTAAAATATTTTATAACAAAAGCTGTTGGCAGAAAAGCCCTTAGAAAGCCCAGGATCGCGGTATGCATACCAAGCGGAGCCACGGAGGTGGAGCGCAAGGCTGTGGAGGATGCCACCTACCAGGCCGGAGCCAGGGACGTTTCCATCATAGAGGAGCCGGTGGCAGCGGCCATCGGGGCGGGGATCGACATTTCCAAGGCGTGCGGCAACATGATTGTGGATATCGGCGGGGGGACTGCGGATATTGCTGTCATCTCCCTGGGCGGCCCTGTGGTGAGTACATCCATAAAAGTGGCGGGGGACGATTTTGACGAGGCCCTGGTCCGGTATATGAGGAAGAAACATAATCTTCTCATCGGCGAGAGGACGGCAGAGGAGATCAAGATCAATATCGGCGCGGCCTACAAGCGGCCTGAGGTTCTCACTATGGAGGTGAGAGGAAGAAATCTGGTCACCGGACTTCCAAAGACCATTGTGGTCACTTCTGACGAGACTCTGGAGGCGCTGCGGGAGCCTGCCATGCAGATTGTGGACGCGGTACACAATGTCTTAGAGAGGACTCCGCCGGAGCTGGCAGCGGACATTTTTGATCGGGGGATCGTGCTGACAGGAGGCGGATCGCTGCTAAGCGGCCTGGATGCCCTTATCGAAGAGAGGACAGGCATCGGCACCATGATCGCGGAGGAGCCTCTGACAGCCGTTGCCATCGGAACCGGAAAATTCATTGAGTTCTCCCACGGCGGAGATCCAAAGAGAGACTTTTAGAGTGTAGAACCATGGCAGCAGTAACTGGATTTGTGGAGAAAATAAAATATCGCAACGAGGATAATGGCTACAGTGTGCTGGATGTGTCCGCAGGCGGGGAGGAATATGTGCTTGTGGGCACATTTCCGTACATAGGCGAAGGCGAGATGATCGAGGCTGTGGGTACTATGACCGAACATCCGGTCTACGGGGAACAGCTGCAGGTGGAGACTTACACCATAAAAACCCCGGAGGACAGCCAGGCCATGGAGCGGTATCTGGGCTCCGGGGCCATTAAGGGTGTGAAGGCGGCCCTGGCAGCCAGGATCGTCCGCCGGTTTAAGGCAGATACCTTTCGGATCATAGAGGAGGAGCCGGAGCGTTTAGCGGAGATAAAAGGGGTCAGCGAGAAGATGGCCATGTCCATAGCCAGCCAGATGGAAGCCAAAAAGGGGATGCGCCAGGCCATGATGTTTCTCCAGCAGTATGGTGTTTCCATGAACCTGTCGGCCAAGATCTATAAAGAGTACGGCGACAGGATGTACGGGATCATCAAGGAGAACCCCTACCGTCTGGCCGACGACATAGCAGGGGTGGGATTTAAGATGGCCGACGATATCGCCCGCAAAGTGGGGATCGTGGCTGACTCGGACTACCGTATTAAAGCGGGGATCCTCTACACCCTGTTTCAGGCAGCTGCCCAGGGCCATACATACCTGCCCAAAAAAGATCTGTTCGGTCAGGCGGCAGAGCTTTTAAAAGTAGATCCGGATCGGATAGAACCGTATCTCATGGATATGCAGATGGAGAAGCGCCTGGTGATAAAAAAGAAAGCCTCTGATCCTGGCCAGGATGAGGAGCTCCATGTATATGCGGCTGTGTATTATTATATGGAGCTGAATGTGGCCCGGATGCTCCACGACTTGAACATCAAAGGCCATGAATCCGGCGAGAACATACAGGAGCGGCTTTTGCGGATCCAGGAGAAGGAAAAGATGGAGCTGGATCCTCTGCAGGTTCAGGCAGTGGCCGAGGCGGTCAACAGCGGGCTTCTTATCATAACAGGAGGACCGGGTACAGGAAAGACCACCACCATTAATACCATTATCCGCTATTTTGAGGCTGAGGGAATGGAGATCCTTCTGGCGGCTCCCACAGGCCGGGCGGCAAAGCGCATGACCGAGGCCACGGGATATGAGGCAAAGACCATTCACCGGCTGCTGGAGTTAAGCGGAGTCCCTGCTGAGGGCGGGATCGTCAGCACCCGGTTTCAGCGGAACGAAGAGAATCCTCTTGAGGGAGATATCATTATCATAGACGAGATGTCCATGGTGGACATTCACCTGATGCAGTCTCTGTTAAAGGCAGTTACTGTGGGTACAAGGCTGATCTTGGTGGGAGATGTGAACCAGCTTCCCTCTGTGGGGCCGGGCAATGTGTTAAAGGATATGATCCGCTCCGGCGCGTTTAACGTGGTGGAACTGACCCGCATTTTCCGCCAGGCCGCCCAGAGTGATATTATCGTCAACGCTCACCGGATCCACGCCGGGGAACCGGTTAACCTGGCAAAGCGCAGCCGGGATTTCCTGTTCATAAAGCAGGACGATCCTGATTCCATCATAAAAGCCATGCTGACCCTTATGACCCGCAAGCTTCCCGGTTATGTTAACGCGAAGCCTCTGGATATCCAGATCATGACCCCCATGCGCAAGGGCGCGTTAGGGGTGGAGCGGTTAAACTCGGTGCTGCAGTCGTTTCTGAATCCCCCGGACAAGGACAAAACGGAGAAGGAAACCGGCGGGAATATTTTCCGCCTGGGGGACAAGGTGATGCAGATCAAGAACAACTACCAGATCCCATGGGAGACCCGCACAAAGTACGGAATACCTCTGGAGACTGGTATGGGGGTGTTTAATGGGGACATGGGCGTCATCCGTGAGATCAATCTGTTTGCGGAGACTCTGACCGTGGAATTTGATGAGGGGAAAATGGTGGAGTACAGTTTAAAGCAGCTGGAAGAGCTGGAGCTGGCCTACGCCATCACCATCCATAAATCCCAGGGGAGCGAGTATCCGGCGGTAATCATACCTGTCCACAGCGGCCCCAGGATGCTGATGACGAAAAATCTCCTTTACACGGCGGTGACCAGGGCCAGAGCCTGTGTGTGTCTGGTGGGCCTGCCGGAGATGTTTCGGTCCATGGCAGATAACACGGTGGAGCAGAGACGGTACTGCGGGCTGTATGAGAGGATCCGGGAGATCTGCTAAGAGGTTACTGTTCGCTGTCATTACGCCCATCCCCCATGTCAAGCGGCGTGGTGCCTGACAGGTGTGGGCAGTAACGTTAAGAGCAACACGGCGGCTGTGCCCAATCCGGCCTGCCAGATGTTTTGTCAGAAACAAGATATGGAGTTTATAGTGGAAAACATAAAAGAATATATTATAAACCTGTTCTTCCCCCGCCGCTGCCCGGTGTGCGGGGATATTGTGCAGCCTTTCGGGGAACTGATCTGCCCCGGCTGCGTGGGAAAACTTTCCCCGGTGGGACAGCCTGTCTGCAAAAAGTGCGGCAAAGAGGTGGAGAGCAGGCAGATGGAGTATTGCCGCGACTGTGCCAGGACCCCAAAAGCCTTTGAGCAGAATTTTGCTCTCCTCAATTACAATTCCGCGGCAAGCCGTTCCATGTCAGCCATAAAATATAAGGGCAGGAGAGAGTACCTGGATTTTTACAGCCAGGCTGCGTGCCGGAGGTTTGCCAAAACCATCCGGCGCCTGTCCCCGGACGCCATTGTCCCGGTTCCTATTCACCCTACCCGTATGCGCGCCCGGGGCTTTAATCAGGCGGAACTTCTGGCGCGGCGCATAGGAACACAGCTGGAGATTCCCGTCTTCCCCAAAGCCTTAAGGAGAGCCAAAAAAACGCTTCCGCAGAAGCAGCTGAACCAGCAGGAGCGCCTAAAAAACCTTCGCCAGGCTTTCGTCCCCGGGAACCTTCCTCCGGAAGTAGGGACGGTCCTTCTGGTAGACGACATTTACACCACCGGAAGCACCCTGGAAGCCTGCGCTCAGGCGTTAAAGTCTATGGGAGTGAAAAAAGTCTATGGTCTGACTTTATGTATAGGTCATAACAGCTGACACATAACAGCTAATTCGAAAAAAACATTGACGTTTCCCTCCATCTATGATATAGTGACAGAGCGAATGGAAGATAAGAGGTCTTTTTTTTATGCTCAAATTTATTCTTGTCCAAAAAGAAAGACCGCGAAAACAACGAATTTGAAAGTGGAGGTGGAAGTCGTGCGCACAAGGATTACACTGGCATGTACGGAATGCAAACAACGTAATTATAACATGACGAAGGATAAGAAGACCCATCCTGACAGAATGGAGACGAAAAAGTACTGCAGATTCTGCAAAACACACACTTTGCACAAAGAAACCAAGTAATCAGGCTTAGTAGAGGATGTGAAGATATGGCAGAAACAGCAAGCAAAGAGAAAGAGAAAAAAAGCTTTTTCAAAGGTTTAAAAGTCGAGTTTGGCAAAGTTATCTGGCCTACCAGGGAGACTGTGGGCAGAGAGACCGCTGTGGTGGTCGCCTGTTCTGTGGCCCTTGGCTTGATCATCGCACTTCTGGATTTGATCATAAAGTTCGGTCTTAGTTTTATTTTATAAGGGCAAAGGTGAACGTATGGCAGAGGCAAACTGGTATGTGGTCCATACCTATTCAGGCTATGAAAACAAGGTAAAGGTCGATATCGAGAAGACCATTGAGAACCGGAATCTGCAGGATCAGATCCTGGAGGTGGCGGTCCCCATGCAGGCAGTGGTGGAGATAAAGAACGGAGTGGAGAAAGCGGCGGACAAAAAGCTGTTTCCCGGCTATGTGCTCATCAACATGGTCATGAATGACGACACCTGGTACGTGGTGCGCAACACCCGCGGCGTTACAGGGTTCGTCGGGCCCGGTTCCAAGCCCGTTCCCCTGTCTGTGGAGGAGATGGCCAGCCTCAACTTCAAGATCCCTGAGGTGGTGGTGGACTTTGAGGTGGGCGACATGGTAGTGGTAACTGCCGGTGCGTGGAAAGACACCGTCGGCGCCATCAAGTCCATCAATGAGACGAAGAAGACCGTGACCATCAGCGTTGAGATGTTCGTTGGCCGTGAGACGCCGGTAGAACTTGGCTTTAAAGAAGTGAAAAAGATGTAACTGAAAGCAGCAAGTGGGAGGGACATCCCCCGACAATACCACATTATTTAGGAGGTGCCTAATTATGGCAAAGAAAGTAACAGGTTATATTAAATTGCAGATTCCGGCAGGAAAGGCTACACCGGCTCCGCCAGTAGGTCCGGCTCTTGGACAGCACGGCGTTAACATCGTACAGTTCACCAAGGAGTTCAACGCAAGGACTGCTGACCAGGGCGATATGATCATCCCTGTAGTGATCACCGTGTACGCGGACAGAAGCTTCAGCTTCATCACCAAGACTCCGCCGGCGGCAGTGCTGCTTAAGAAAGCCTGCAAGATCAAATCCGGTTCTGCCACTCCTAACAAGGCAAAGGTAGCTACCATTCCCAAAGCGGAGCTTCAGAAGATCGCGGAGCTTAAGATGCCTGATCTCAACGCGGCAAGCCTTGAGGCTGCCATGAGCATGATCGCAGGTACGGCAAGAAGCATGGGAATCACCGTTGAAGAGTAAACCGGACACACCCAGACCGTGGGAGGGCAATCCCCGACAATACCACTAGGAGGTTATAAAAATGAAAAGAGGAAAGAGATATGTAGAGGCGGCTAAATTAGTAGACCGCGCTACTCTTTATGACGCAGCAGACGCTATCGCGCTGGTAAAGAAAGCTGCAGCCGCAAAATTTGATGAAACCGTTGAAGTCCATATCAGAACCGGCTGTGATGGGCGTCACGCAGACCAGCAGATCCGTGGAGCGGTAGTTCTGCCTCACGGAACCGGCAAGACCGTAAGGATCCTGGTATTCGCCAAAGGCGCCAAGGCCGACGAGGCGGAGGCAGCCGGAGCTGACTACGTAGGAGCCGAGGAACTGATCCCTAAGATTCAGAATGACGGATGGCTGGATTTCGATGTTGTAGTGGCTACGCCGGACATGATGGGCGTTGTAGGCCGTTTAGGCCGCGTGCTGGGTCCCAAAGGCCTGATGCCGAACCCGAAGGCCGGAACCGTAACCATGGATGTGACCAAAGCGATCAACGAGATCAAAGCAGGTAAGATTGAGTACAGACTTGACAGAACCAACATTATCCACGTGCCAGTAGGAAAAGCTTCTTTCACAGAAGAGCAGTTGGCGGACAACTTCCAGACGCTTATGGATGCCATCATCAAGGCAAAACCAAGCACCTTAAAAGGCGTATACCTTAAGAGCGTTGCTTTAAGTTCCACCATGGGCCCAGGCGTAAAATTAAACGTAGCCAAGTTTATGGGCTGATGAGGGAAAGGTTTTACTTTTTGGTTGACAATCCCTATAGATCTATGTTATATTATGGGAGCACCTAAGGGTGCTTCCATGCATCAGGCCGTTAAAGCCGGTTGCATACTCAGTATTGATTGCCGAAGACAGCAGGTGTCCGCAAGGACATAAAGGGCAGCCGCCTGCCGAGGGATATGTACAAGATTCACATCTGTGATCTTAAGGCCTCTTATGTCTATGGCAGAGAGGCTTTTTATATTGCGTTTATTCGGACCTCAATACAAGGAATAAAAGAAGGAGGTAGAACATTCATGGCAAAAGTTGAATTAAAGCAGCCTGTTATTGCTGAGATTTCCGATCTTTTAGACGGCGCGCAGACCGCTGTGGTGGTAGATTACCGCGGACTGACTGTTGAGCAGGATACGGTTCTGCGTAAGCAGCTGAGGGAAGCCGGGATCACTTACAAAGTGTATAAGAACACCATGATCCGGTTTGCCGCTAAGGGTACGCCCTTCGAGGCTCTGGAGCCGAACCTGGAAGGTCCTACGGCTTTGGCCGTATCCAAGACAGACGCTACGGCGCCGGCAAGGATCATTGCGAACTTCGCGAAGACAGCTCCGAAGCTGGAGATCAAAGGCGGTATCGTAGAAGATACCTATTACGACGCTAAGGGGATGCAGGTTATCGCCACCATCCCGTCCAGAGAGGAACTTCTCGGAAAGCTCCTTGGAAGCATTCAGTCTCCGATCACCAACCTGGCCCGCGTTCTGAACCAGATCGCGGAGGCGAAGGCAGAGGCCTGATTGTCTTAAGGGGACATGGCGGCCGGATGGAGTTGAATTATCCTAAAAACCAAGAAAGAATAAAATCATACACGGAGGTATTTTATCATGGCAAAGTTGACAACTGCAGAGTTTATCGAAGCTATCAAAGAGTTATCTGTATTAGAGCTGAACGACTTAGTAAAAGCATGTGAGGAAGAGTTCGGCGTATCCGCGGCAGCAGGCGTAGTCGTTGCGGCGGCAGGCGCGGCAGGCCCAGTTGAGGAGGAGAAGACCGAGTTTGACGTAGAGCTGACAGAGGTTGGTCCTAATAAGGTTAAGGTTATCAAGGTGGTACGCGAGGCTACAGGCCTTGGCTTAAAGGAAGCAAAGGAAGTTGTAGACGGCGCGCCAAAGGCAGTAAAGACCGGCGTTTCCAAGGAAGAGGCAGAAGAGCTGAAGACCAAGCTGGAAGCAGAGGGTGCAAAGGTTACTTTGAAGTAATCCTATACAGATCTTTCAATCCCGGAATCCTGTTGCAGGATTTCGGGATTTTTTTGGTCAGATGTATTCTGCCCAAATCTGTTTAAGATCGGGCAGAGAATGTCCTTCTTCACTACTCGCCGCGTAAGCCCGCATGCCGCCCCGGCAACAGACTTCCATATGTGGGTTCAGGCATAAAAAGGGCGGATCCCCCCTTTCGGGAAATATCCGCCTTTTTACGTTACCATATAATCGAGTTCCTGAAACCGAATAGCCTTTGAAACGTGTGATGCCTGAAGCTGAATTACTTTACAACACAGACATTCACTGCCTGCATACCCCGGTTACCCTCTGCCATGTCAAAGGTCACTTTCTGACCATCTTCGAGAGTCTTGTAGCCGTCTGCAACGATACCGGAAAAATGAACGAATACTTCTTCTCCAGTTTCGTCGTTTGTAATGAAGCCGTAACCTTTTGTTGCATTGAACCACTTAACTGTACCTTTATTCATGATGGTACCTCCTTTATATTATTGCGTATGGAATAAACAAAAAAATCACACACTTTTGTAAATCATTTGATGACAAATGACTTACAAAAATATGTGAATCAAAAGCTCATTCGAAATACATTCTAACTATAGCACCGAAGTGGGAAAATGTCAAGAGCGGAATAAAAAAATTTTTCAAAAGAAAAATGTAAGCGCTTTCAGAAAAGGGCTTGCAAAGTACACGTAAATGTTGTATAGTAAAGACAATGAAAATGTAAGTGCTTACAAATATTGTGTATGGAGGTTCCCAGGCGATGAGCAATGTAAAAGAGACAGTGATCCAGTTTGGTGAGGGCGGTTTTTTAAGAGGGTTTGTAGATTACTTTTTTCAGAAGATGAAAGACCAGGATCTGTTTGACGGTTCCGTGGTGGTGGTGCAGCCTATTGAGCGGGGGATGTGCGAGATGCTGGAAAAGCAGGGATGTGAATATAACCTGTTTTTAAGAGGGATCGATAACGGAAAGGTAGTTGACGAGCACACCCATATCGATGTGATCTCCAGGTGCGTGAATCCTTATACAGACAGTGAAGGATACATGGCGCTGGCAGAGAACCCTGATTTCCGTTTTATCGTGTCCAACACTACGGAAGCAGGCATTGAGTTTGCTCCGGAGAACCGGTTTGACGACGCTCCGGCCAAAAGCTTT
This sequence comes from uncultured Hungatella sp., assembly GCA_910588505.1. Taxonomy (GTDB): domain Bacteria; phylum Bacillota; class Clostridia; order Lachnospirales; family Lachnospiraceae; genus UBA3402. The sequence continues at coordinate 9,205 of CAJUPQ010000051.1, forward strand.
CCCGGTAAGCTGACCCAGCTGCTGTACAAGAGATATAAGCTGGGATTAAAGGGCTTTATCATTTTGTCCTGCGAGCTGATCGATCATAACGGGGAAGAATTGGAGAAGTGCTGCCTGAAATACGCCGACCTGTGGCAGCTGGGCGAGGAGTTTAAGACATGGCTGAAGGAGGATAATGATTTCTGCTCCACATTGGTTGACCGCATCGTAACCGGCTTCCCCAGAGATGAGCATGAGGCTCTGTGCAAGCGCATCGGCGAGACGGACAACATGATGGACACTGCGGAGATCTTCCATCTGTGGGTGATCCAGGGCAGCCACGAGGATGAACTGCCTCTGCAGAAAGCAGGCTTTAACGTGATCTGGACAGACAATGTGGATCCGTACAAGAAGAGAAAGGTGAGGATCTTAAACGGCGCTCACACATCTATGGTACTGGGAGCTCACCTGTATGGTCTGAAGACTGTGGGAGAATGCCTGAAAGACGAGAAGGTGTCCGCTCTTCTCAAGAAGTGTATTTTTGACGAGATCATCCCCACTATTGGCGATAATGAGGACAACCGTAAGTTTGGCGCGGCGGTGCTGGAGCGTTTCTCTAATCCATTTATCAAGCATCTGCTGCTTTCCATCGCTTTAAACTCCGTGTCTAAGTTTAAGGCGAGAGTACTTCCGACGATCTTGGAGTATAAAGAGGAGTTTGGCAAGTATCCTCAGGGGCTGACCTTCTCTCTGGCAGCGCTGATCGCGTTCTATCGCACAGACGCGGCCAACGATGGGGAGGAGATCATGAAGTTTATGAAGGATGCCTCAGTGGAGGAGATTTTGGCAAAGACCGAGTATTGGGGCCAGGATCTGAAGGATATGCTTCCGGAAGTGTCCAAGTGGTATGAGATGATAGAGAATGATGGCATGAGCAAGGCTTATGACGCAGTGTTAAGCTGAGGAGAAGGGCTGTCGGACGGTTAAGGCGTAACCGGGGTCAGGGGTGCCTGGCCCCGCAGCTGTCCTGAACCAGAATGAACAGCGAATACCCCATAAAAACGGTGGAGGTTTCTGTCAATGAACGGATTCCTCTGCCGTTTTTATTTCCCTAGCCCGGGTAAATGGGTATAATTGAGTGAGCATGGGGCGAAGGATGTCTGGCTTCACGACAACCGCCGATTTACTCACTAAATAATAGATCAATTTAATATTTTTTCCATTTTACGCAAGAAATCGTTCTTAAGTTCCTAAAGAGGGCTAAAATCATGAAAAAAGCATATAATAGAGTAATTGCGGACTTATAGGCAGGGTGAGAATGTGGCTGCTGGAAATAAAATGAGTTTCAAAGGAAAGATAGCTTTGGCAGCATGGGGATTGGCGGGAGTGTTCCTGACAGCGGATTTTTTTATGGGGACATACCCGGCGTCTGGCAATGGGCAGTACCCCATAACAACGGTTAGCGCGCCCGAGGAAAATGTGGCGCCAAAAGAGGAGAAATATATTGCTCTGACCTTTGATGACGGCCCCCACAAGGTTTATACGCCAAAGCTTCTGGAAGGCCTTCGCAAACGGGGGGTCCATGCCACATTTTTTCTTATTGGACAAAACATAGACGGCAACGAGGATATTATCCGCCAGATGAAGGAGGACGGCCACCTGATCGGCAACCATAGTCAAAACCATATGCAGCTGACCAAAGAACAGACAAAGGAAGCCTGTGATCAGATCAACAGGACCAATGAGATGATAGAGCGCATAACCGGGGAAACGCCCGTCTACGTCCGGCCGCCTTTTGGTTCCTGGAGCGAGGAACTGGAAGGCATGGTACCTATGCGGGTGGTGCTGTGGAACGTGGATCCGCTGGATTGGAAGACCCAGAACAAAAATCGGATCGTCCGACATATTGTCCGCCACGTGGAGGACGGAAGCATCATCCTGCTTCACGATGTCTACGATACATCCGTGGAAGCGGCGCTGGAAGTGATTGACACGCTATCCGCGGAAGGCTATAATTTTGTTACGGTAGATGAACTGCTGATCGATTGAGGCTGCATGTTGGAAAGGCAGCAGAGTAGGAGTGGAAAATAAGACATGGCGGAGATGAATTTATTTGACTTTATGAGGAGCAATACCATGGAGAGGGAATCGCCTCTGGCATCCAGGATGCGGCCCACGTCCCTGGATGAGGTGGTGGGGCAAAAGCATATCATAGGAAAAGATAAGCTGCTTTACAGGGCGATTAAAGCGGACAAGCTGGGCTCCGTCATCTTCTACGGTCCTCCGGGAACCGGGAAGACGACTCTGGCAAAGGTCATAGCCAACACCACCAAAGCAGATTTTAGACAGATCAACGCCACGGTGGCGGGAAAAAAGGACATGGAGGAAGTGGTCAATTCCGCGAAAGATACGCTGGGGATGTACAGCCGCAGGACCATTCTGTTTGTGGATGAGATCCACCGTTTTAATAAAAGCCAGCAGGATTACCTTCTTCCCTTTGTGGAGGACGGGACCCTGATCCTGATCGGCGCGACCACGGAAAATCCCTATTTTGAGGTTAACGGGGCTCTCTTGTCCAGAAGCCGTATCTTTGAGCTGAAGGCCCTGGAAAAGGAGGATATCAAGGAGCTGATCCGGCGGGCGGTGTATGACCCGGAAAGGGGTATGGGAACCTATGACGCCCAGATCCGCGACGATGCCGTGGAGTTTCTGGCTGATATGGCCCAGGGAGATGCCAGGGCGGCATTGAATGCGGTAGAGCTGGGGATTTTGACTACGGACCGGCACAGCGACGGGAAGATACATATTGATCTGAATGTGGCCCAGGAATGTATCCAGAAGCGGGCGGTGCGCTATGACAAGGACGGAGATAACCATTATGACACCATATCCGCGTTTATCAAGAGTATGAGAGGGTCAGACCCGGACGCGGCGGTGTACTACCTTGCCCGAATGCTGTACGCAGGAGAGGATATTAAGTTTATTGCCAGGAGAATCATGATCCATGCCGCCGAGGACGTGGGAATGGCTGACCCTCAGGCTCTGGTGGTGGCGGCGGGGGCAGCCCAGGCCGTGGAGCGGGTGGGGATGCCGGAAGCGCAGATCATTTTGGCTCAGGCGGTGATCTATGTGGCCACAGCCCCCAAAAGCAATTCTGTGGTAACCGCTATCGGGGAGGCTATGGAGGCGGTAAAAAGCGAAAAGATCATGCCGGTGCCGGTCCATCTCCAGGATAAACACTATAAAGGCGCCGAGAAGCTGGGGCACGGAGCCGGATATCAGTATCCCCATGACTTTCCAAGCCACTATGTCAAACAGCAGTATCTGCCGGATAATCTGGCCGAAAGAGTGTTTTACCACATGTCAGACCAGGGATATGAGAAAAATATCCGGGAATTTATGGATTTTTTGAAAAAATAGCTTTTCTTTTCCAGGATTATGGTCTATAATAAAAGACAATGATGAGGCGGTCTTTTGGCCGCCGATCTGGAGTTCAAGAACATTTCGTTTATTCCTAGTTCAAAGGAACATTCCCTGAACGAGAACCAGACAAAATAGAAAGAATCTTGAGTTATTGAAAAAGGAGAGAAAAATATGCGTGAAAAATTGCAGACATTACCATTGGCAGAGTTAAAAGAGATCGCGAAGTCCCAGGGGATCAGGGGAATCAGCGGAATGAAAAAAAGTGACATCATAGAGCTGCTCTGCGAGAGAGAAGCAGAAGAACAGAAAAAAGCTCCTGCCCCCCAGCGTCAGGAGCCGGCAAGGGAGCAGGCTCAAAATACCAGACCCATCAGAAACCAAAACGCCGCCCAGGGGCAGGGAGCAAATCCCGCAGGGCCCACAGCAGGTCCAAAGACTTATACTCCGGCTCCGATCGCGGACGGTCCCCAGGATATGCCGGAGTTGGACAGCGGCATCGAAGCCAACGGGATTTTGGAGGTTATGCCGGACGGGTTCGGGTTTATCCGGTGCGAGAACTTTCTGCCCGGTGAGAACGATGTGTATGTTGCCCCCTCCCAGATACGCCGTTTTAACATGAAGACCGGAGACATCATCAGAGGAAACCGGAGGATCAAGGCAGCCACCGAAAAGTTCGCGGCTCTGCTGTATGTCACCAGCATTAACGGTTATCCGCCGGCAGTTATTGAGCGCCGGCCGAATTTTGAAGATCTGACTCCCGTTTTCCCTAATTCGCGCCTTCATATGGAGACCAGAGGCAAGGCCAACACCACGGCTATGCGGGTTCTGGACCTGTTATCCCCCATCGGCAAAGGGCAGAGAGGCATGATCGTGTCCCCGCCAAAGGCAGGTAAGACCACCCTGTTAAAACAGGTGGCCCAGGCCATCACCACCAACAACCCGGATATGCACCTGATCATCCTTCTCATCGACGAGCGCCCTGAGGAGGTTACGGATATCAAAGAATCCGTAACCGGGGACAATGTGGAAGTGATCTACTCCACCTTCGACGAGCTGGCAGAGCGGCACAAACGAGTGTCCGAGATGGTGATCGAGCGGGCCAAACGTCTGGTGGAACACGGGCGGGATGTGGTGATCCTCCTTGACAGCATCACAAGACTTGCCAGAGCATACAACCTGGTGGTTCCGCCCAGCGGGCGCACCCTTTCCGGAGGTCTTGACCCGGCGGCGCTCCACATGCCCAAGAGATTTTTCGGAGCGGCGAGGAACATGCGGGAGGGCGGGAGCCTTACGATCCTGGCCACTGCTCTTGTGGATACGGGGAGCCGTATGGACGATGTGATCTACGAGGAATTTAAGGGCACAGGCAATATGGAACTGGTCCTTGACCGAAAGCTTTCGGAAAAGCGGATCTTCCCGGCCATCGACATCTTAAAATCCAGCACCAGAAACGACCATCTGCTCCTGAACGCGGAGGAGAAGGAGGCTGTGGATATGATCCGGAAAGCCACCAACAGCTTAAAGCCGGAGGAGTCTGTGGAGCGGATCCTGGATCTGTTCTCAAAGACCAGGACCAACCGGGAGTTTATCGAGAACGCGAAGAGGATTCGGGTGTTCTGATATTTTTTGGGATTTTGCACTTGCATTAAGTTTTATTCTATGTTATACTGAACAAGCTGTTTCAATGACAATATAGGCGGCTGGCCCATCCATTTAGCTGCCATGATAGAATAAAAAGAATTTGAGAGGTGAAAAGCATGAAAGAAGGTATCCATCCGGCATACTACCAGGCCAAAGTTACCTGCAACTGTGGGAATGAATTTGTGACAGGTTCCACCAAGAAGGAGATCCACGTGGAGGTTTGTTCCAAGTGCCATTCCTTCTATACAGGTCAGCAGAAGACTGCTGCGGCCCGCGGACGTATTGACAAGTTCAATCGCAAGTATGGCGTTAACGCCGGCAAGTAATCAGAGTATGAGTAAGAACAGGTTGAGACCTAAGTGGAGACACTTATGCTCAACCTATTTTTTCGTTATCAGAACAGCTCCACAGGGGAGCCGGAGAAAGAGAGGGATTATGAAATATTCCGGAATTGGCGGTCAGGCCGTTATTGAAGGAATCATGATGAAGAACAAGCAGGAATACGCCACTGCCGTGCGCAGGCCGGACGGGGAGATCGAGGTAAAAAAGGATACCTATGTAAGCCTGACGGAAAAGTATAAGGTTCTGGCCCTGCCTTTTGTGAGAGGGGTATTTAATTTTGCGGACTCCATGATACTGGGTATGAGGACTCTGACGTTTTCCGCCAGCTTTTTTGAGGACGATGAGGAGAGTGAGCCAGGACGCCTGGAGAAATGGCTGGACGACCGGCTGGGAGAGAACCTGGAAAAGGTGCTGATGTCAGCAGTGATGGTGTTTTCGGTCATAGCCGCCATAGGTATTTTTATGGTGCTGCCTCTGGGGATCAGCAGCCTTCTTCGGCCTGCCGTTAAGTCGGACACGGTGATGGCGTTTTTGGAGGGCGTTATCCGTCTGGCTATCTTTATTATTTACATTAAAGTCATTTCTAATATGGAAGATATCCGCCGGACTTTTATGTACCACGGCGCTGAGCATAAATGCATCAACTGCATAGAACACGGCATGGAGCTTAATGTGGACAATGTGAGAGCCAGTTCCAAACAGCATAAGCGGTGCGGGACCAGTTTTCTCATCATTGTCATGATGATAAGTATCGTATTTTTTATGGTGGTAAGAGTGGAGGGGCTTGTCCCCAGGATCTTAAGCCGGATCGTGCTGATCCCGGTTATCGCCGGGGTGTCCTACGAGTTTCTGCGCCTTGCAGGGCGAAGTGATTCTGCCATTGTAAATGTGTTAAGCAAGCCCGGCCTGTGGATGCAGAACATGACCACCAAGGAGCCGGACGACTCCATGATCCAGGTAGCCATCGCGGCTGTGGAGGCAGTGTTTGACTGGAGGGCGTATCTGGAGGAGAACAAAGGCGGTTTTGGAGGTGAAAAGGGCGCATGACACTGCATCAGCTGCTGGGCGAGGGCGCGTCCAGCCTTGAAAAGGCCGGGGATCTGGAGGCAGAGCTGGATGCCAGAAGGCTCCTTTTAGAGGCATTTCACCTGGACACGGTGCATTTTCTGATGAACCGGATGCAGCCTCTTTCGCGGACCAGGGATGTAGAAGCGGCCACAGACCGTTATCGTGAGATGATAAAGAAGAGAAGCCGCAGGATCCCTCTGCAGCATATATTGGGAAGTCAGGATTTTATGGGGCTGACCTTCAAGGTCAATGAACATGTGCTGATCCCCCGCCAGGATACGGAGACCCTGACAGAGCTGGTGCTGCAGGAGCAGAAGGACAGAAAAAAGAAGGTGCTGGATCTGTGTACCGGGTCCGGATGCATTGCCATCAGCCTTGGGGTTCTGGGCGGCTATGAGGACGTGACAGCCGTGGACTTGTCGGCCGAGGCTTTGAAGGTGGCCAGAGAGAATGGGGAAAGGCTTTTGGGACGGGACAGGACGATCCGCTTTTTGCAGGGGGATTTGTTTGACTGTGTGGAGGGAAGGTTTGACATCATAACAGCCAACCCGCCGTACATCGCCACCCAGGTCATCAGGGGCCTGGCGCCGGAGGTGCGGGACTATGAGCCCAGGATGGCGCTGGACGGAGATGAGGACGGCTTAAGTTTTTACAGGAGGATCGCCGCCCAGGCGTGGGGACGGCTGAATCCGGGGGGATGTGTGTATCTGGAGATCGGTCATGACCAGGGCCGGGCTGTAAGGGACCTTTTGGAAGCGGCCGGATTTGAAAATATAAGGATCGTAAAAGATACCCCCGGTCTGGACCGGGTGGTTTACGCAGAAGGAGGCAGAAATGTTTGACCGTTTAGATGATATGCTGATTCACTATGAGGAGCTGATGCTGGAATTGAACAACCCTTCCGTGACTGAGGATCAGAACCGTTTCCGCAGGCTTATGAAGGAGCAGGCGGATCTGGCTCCCCTGGTAGATACCTACAAACAGTATAAGCAGTCCAAGCAGGATATTGAGGACAGCCTTGCTCTTTTGGAGGAGGAAAGCGACGAAGAGATGCGGGATCTTGCCAAGGAAGAATTGTCCGACGCCAGGAAGCGGGTGGAGGATCTGGAACAGGAATTAAAGATCCTTCTTCTTCCCAAGGACCCAAATGACGACAAGAACATCATCCTGGAGATCCGGGCCGGCGCGGGGGGAGATGAGGCCGCCCTGTTTGCCGCAGAGCTTTACCGCATGTATGTAAACTACGCGGAGAGCTGCCACTGGAAGGTGGAGATCATCAATGTAAATGAAAACGGCATCGGCGGATTCAAGGAAGTGATCGCCATGGTCACTGGAAAGGGCGCCTACTCCAAACTGAAATATGAAAGCGGCGTTCACCGGGTCCAGCGGGTGCCGGAGACGGAGAGCGGCGGGCGCATCCACACCTCTACGGCCACGGTGGCCGTCATGCCGGAAGCGGAGGAGGTGGATGTGCAGATCGATATGAAGGACTGCCGCATCGATGTAATGAGGGCGTCGGGAAACGGCGGTCAGTGCGTAAACACCACGGACTCTGCGGTGCGTCTGACCCATATACCTACCGGGATCGTGATCTACAGCCAGACCGAGAAGTCACAGCTGCAGAACAAGGAGAAGGCGTTTCGGCTCCTGCGCTCCAAATTGTTTGATCTGGAGCAGGAGAAGCGGCAGAACTCCGAGGCGGAGGAGAGAAGGAGTCAGATCGGGACAGGGGACCGCTCGGAGAAGATCCGCACCTATAACTTTCCCCAAGGCCGGGTGACAGAGCACAGGATCAAACTGACGCTGTATAAGATCGACTCGGTTATGAACGGGGATATTCAGGAGATTATAGACAGTCTGATCGCAGCCGACCAGGCGGCTAAGCTGGCGAAGATGAATGAGGGCGCGTAAAAAGTGGAAGCTCCGAGAACCGGAAGGAAGCGGATCCGCCGGGAATCGGAGCTTTTGTGATTTTGTAATATGTAAAAAAGAATGGAGAGGCAGTGAGCAAAAGACATACACAAAGACCTGGAAATATACATAGCCTGTTAGCGGGAGGATTTCTTCTTCTGGCGGCTGTCTGTTTTCTGGAGACTGGAAAGGAGCCTCTGGACAGGTGGAAAATCCGGAGGGAATACGAAAGCCTGGCCAGGATAGCGGTAAAGGAAACAGAAGGGAATACCACAGGAGCAGAGGGAAAAAGATTGGGGGAAACAGAGCCTGACCTGGCTGGGAGGATAGCCCCGATGGCGGGAGCTAAGGAGGATAGTGGTGGGCAGGCAGTTTCCGGCTCTCCGGTTGACTTTGAGAAACTGCGGGATATAAATCCGGACACCGTGGGATGGATACGGATCCCGGATACAAACATCGATTATCCCATTGTCCAGGGCAGTGATAACCAGGCGTATCTGCACAAAAGCTTTGGCGGGAAGATGGCGGACGGCGGGTGTATTTTTCTGGACTTTGAAAGCCAGAGGGATCTTCGGGGATATAACAATATCTTTTACGGACATAATATGAAAGACGGGACCATGTTTCGGGACCTGCTACGCTATGAGGATGAAGCGTATTTGAGAGAGCATCCGTATTTTGAGATCTATACGCCAAAGGAGACGATTCATTTGAAGGCGCTGTCCTGCTATTACATACAGGAGGATCCCGGGGCGCGAAAGACGGCTTTTCACGATGAAGAGGACTTTCAAGCATTTGTCCGGAAGATGATAAAGCCTTGTCCCTATGCCCGGATGCCTGATGGGCCGGTGAAAAATCTGTACACCCTGGTCACCTGCAGCTACCAGGTGGAGGATGGAAGGACCATTCTGCTGGCTGTGGAGGCGGATGGGGAGCAAAAGATGGAGTAATCGGACACAATACCTGCCCGGAGGGAAGAAAAAACGTTATAATTAGAAATTGCAAATAAAGAGACAGTGTGCTATACTGTACCTTATTTATGGAATTCATTTGGGAGGATAGAACAGATGGGGAAATATTTTGGAACAGACGGTTTCCGCGGAGAAGCCAATGTGGATCTGACAGTAGAACATGCTTATAAAGTGGGACGTTTCCTGGGATGGTTTTACGGACAGAAGGAGCCGGATACCAGATGCCGGGTGGTCATCGGAAAGGACACCAGAAGAAGCAGCTATATGTTTGAGTACTCTTTGGTGGCAGGTCTGACGGCTTCCGGGGCGGATGTGTATCTTTTGCATGTGACCACCACGCCCAGCGTGTCCTATGTGGTGCGGACCGAAGGGTTTAACTGCGGCATTATGATCTCAGCCAGCCACAATCCATTTTATGACAATGGGATCAAGGTGATCAATGAGCGGGGAGAAAAGCTGGAGGAGTCGGTTATTGAGAAGATCGAGCAGTACCTGGACGGAGAACTGGGGGAGATCCCCTTGGCCAGAAAGGACGCCATTGGCCGGACCATCGATTTTGCCGCGGGAAGAAACCGATATATCGGCTACCTTATCTCCATAGCCACCCGGTCCTTTAAAAATATGCGGGTAGGTCTGGACTGTGCCAACGGCAGCGCCTCCGCCATTGCCAAGAATGTGTTTGACGCCCTGGGAGCCGAGACCTATGTGATCAACAATGAGCCAAACGGCCTGAATATCAATACGGACTGCGGTTCTACCCATATCCATGTGCTGCAGGAGTATGTAAAGCGCAATCATCTGGATGTGGGATTCGCCTATGACGGAGACGCGGACCGCTGTATCGCGGTGGACGGCGACGGCCAGGTGGTGGACGGCGACGTGATCATGTACATCTGCGGAAAGTACATGAAGCAGCAGGGAACTCTGGTGAACAATACGGTAGTCACCACCATTATGTCAAACTTCGGCCTTTACAAGGCCCTGGAACGGGAAGGGATCTCCTACGTAAAGACCGCGGTGGGCGATAAATATGTCTATGAGAATATGTCCTCCTACGGCCATTGTCTGGGCGGAGAGCAGTCAGGGCATATTATTTTCAGCAAGAACGCCACCACAGGCGACGGCATTCTTACTTCCCTGAAGGTCATGGAGGTGATTCTGGAGAAGAAGCAGCCCCTGGCAAAGCTGGCGTCCGAGGTGGAGATATATCCCCAGGTACTGAAAAATGTGAAGGTGAAAGATAAGAAGGCGGCTCAGGAGGACCCGGCGGTTAAGGCGGAAGTGGATAAGGTGACACAAGCCCTGGGAGAGGGCGGACGCATCTTACTGCGCCAGTCGGGAACCGAGCCTGTGGTCCGGGTCATGGTGGAGGCTGCCAGCCATGAAACTTGCGAGGCATATGTGGATCAGGTGATCCAGGTGATGAAGGCGCAAGGCCATATGACGGAGGCCTAAAGCCGGACACGAAAAAGAGGGACAGCATTGGAAATGTGATTACAAGGAGGAAGAGAATATGTTGAATTATCAGCGATATAAGAGAGTGCCGGTGGTGGATTTTCCGGAGAGGAGCTGGCCGTTTAAGCAGATCATGAAGGCCCCTGTGTGGTGCAGCGTAGATCTGCGGGACGGCAATCAGGCTCTTGTGGAGCCTATGGTAGTGGAAGAGAAGATGGAATTCTTCAATATGCTGGTAAAGCTGGGCTTCAAGGAGATTGAGATCGGTTTTCCGGCTGCCTCCCAGATCGAGTATGACTTCCTGCGCCAGCTGGTGGAGCGCCGCATGATCCCTGACGATGTGCGGGTCCAGGTGCTGGTGCAGTGCAGGGAACATCTGATCAAGAGGACCTTTGAAGCCATCAAGGGCATCAAAAACGTTGTGGTTCATATCTATAACTCTACCTCCACCCTCCAGAGGGATGTGGTATTTCATAAGAGCAGAGAGGAGATCACCCAGATCGCCGTTGACGGAACCAATATGGTAAAGAAATATGCCCAAAATTTTGACGGTGATCTGGTGCTGGAGTATTCGCCGGAAAGTTTTACCGGCACGGAGCTGGACTATGCCCTTGAGATCTGTACAGCCGTTCAGGAGACTTGGGGCGCGACTCCGGAGAATCCTATTATCATAAACCTGCCGTCCACCGTGGAGATGACCACGCCAAATGTATACGCGGATCAGATCGAGTGGATGAACAGCCACTTTAAGAACCGGGACTCGATCATCTTAAGCGTTCATCCTCACAATGACCGGGGAACCGGTGTGGCTGCCACAGAGCTTGCCCTGTTAGCCGGAGCCCAGCGGGTGGAGGGAACTCTTTTTGGCAACGGCGAGCGCACAGGCAATGTGGATATCCTGACCCTGGCTTACAATATGTTCTCCCAGGGCATTGATCCACAGCTTGAGATCGAGAATATCAAGAGTATTGCCGAGGTGTATGAGCGATGCACCAAGATGGAGATCCCGGAGCGTCATCCATATGCGGGGAAGCTGGTATTTACCGCTTTCTCAGGGTCTCACCAGGATGCCATCAACAAGGGGATGACCGCCTTAAAGGAGAGGCAGGGACAGTACTGGGAGGTTCCATATCTTCCCGTGGACCCAGCCGATATCGGCCGGCAGTATGAGCCGGTAGTCCGGATCAACAGCCAGTCCGGAAAGGGCGGCGTGGCGTTTATCATGGATACCTTCTTTGGGTTTAAGCTGCCAAAGGGGATGCATAAGGAGTTTGCCGATGTGATCCAGAAGATCTCCGAGAAGCAGGGTGAGGTGGCTCCGGAGCAGATCATGGAGGAGTTCAGGCATAATTATACAGAGCGCAAGGAGCCGATCCATTTCCGCAGATGTCAGATCACGGATACGGAAAACGAGGACGGCGAGTTTGCAACCCTTGTAAAGGTGACTTACACCAACAATGGCCTTGAGAAAACATTTGAGGGCGTTGGAAACGGCCCCATCGACGCGCTCCAGAAGGGTCTTGAGAAAGAGCTTGATATTGAGATCCGGGTGCTGGACTACAGCGAGCACGCGCTGACCTCTGGTTCCGGCGCCCAGGCGGCGTCCTACATCCATCTGATGGATGTGAAGACCGGAAAAGTGACTTACGGCGTGGGGATCAGTTCCAATATCACCAGAGCTTCCTTCAGGGGAATATTCAGCGCGGTAAACCGGCTGTTTTATTGAGCCTGAAAGGTGACAGAGCGCGGTTAAAGACAGGCCGGCAGTGTTTTAGAAACGGAAAAACCAGCTTGCGGAGTTAAGGCTCCCAAGCTGGTTTTTGATATATCGCCGCGCGAATTCTATGGCTTTGGCGTTCAGGTCTCATGCCCTGTCTGTCAATAAGCTCCGGGACCGGTGGTAAGGCCCTCTTTCAGCGTGTTCCCGGAACTTGTGCCGCCGGGAGACGAGGAGCCTGAGCCGGGCCCGCCGGTATTGGAACCGGGAGCGGAGGGATATGTGTTCCCTGAAGGAGCCGATCCGCCGTTTTGATATACGCCGTTGGCGTTAAAGGTGTAGGAAACGCCGTTGATGTTCAGCGTGGTGTTGGCTGCCATCTTGCCTGTGGACGGATCCAGATAGTAGTAGGAGCCGTTTAGGGTGACCCATCCGGTCTGCATATGGCCGGAGCCGTTAAAGTAGTACCAGCTTCCGTCGATCTGTTTCCAGTCTTTGGCCATGGCTCCGTTAGACAGATCCATATAGTAGCGGTTGGTGTTGTCGCTGAGCCATCCGGTCATCATCTTGCCGTCTGTGTTCAGGTAATAGTAGGTATTATTCAGATTCAGCCATCCGGTGATCATCTTGGCGTCGGAACCGAAATAGTACCAGGCCCCGTTGATCTGCTTCCAGCCCATGACCACTTTGCCCAAGGTGTCAAAATAATACCAGGAATTTTCAATCTGACGCCATCCGATGCTCATGGAGCCGTCAGCTTTCAGGTAATAGTAGTCGTCGCCAATCTTCAGCCATCCGGTCACCATGGTCCCGTCATCCAGAAGGTAATAGAACTTTCCGTCAACGCTGATCCAGCTGTTGGATACCATGAGGCCGTTGGACCTGAAATAGTACCATTTATTATTAATCTGTTTCCAGCCCAGAGTCATCTTGCCGCTTGTCAGGTCAAGATAGTAATATCCGTCCGTAGTCCGGATCCATCCTTTATACAGAGAGCCGTTATTGTCATAATATACCCAGCTGTCGCCGCTTTTGCTCCAACCGGCCGCCAGCGCGTCAGATGCCGGGGCCAGAGTCATGAGTCCGAGCATTCCGGCCAGAGCCAGGGCGCGAAACTGTCTGTGGTGTATCAAAGGTAACTCCCCCCTTATGCGTAAGTATTCATGCCGCACATCAGTACGGACCTATCCAGTATACCACAAGAACACGCTAAGAGATAGAGAAAAATGGAAATAATTTATTACGATTTGATTACTCCGGGGGTGAAAGGGGTTACACAGGAGCGCAGAGTTCCTGCACGCGCTGGTAGTAACGTTTGGCATAGCGGTACATAATGAGGGTATACTCCCCAAATTCTTCCCCTAAATGGCTTTTATATACAGCCCACAGGCTCCACAGAAAGCCTCCCAGGGCCACATAGGAGTAGACTGCGGTTAATTCATCTTTTGTCGGCCTTCGCTCCAGATAGAGTTCTGTAAGGCGGTCCGTCTGCTCTTCATTATAGTAGGAATAGATGGCGCACATGGCTATGTCAATGAGAGGGTCGCACATGCCGGCGTATTCCCAGTCAATGAGCCGTATGGACCCATCGGCAAGAAATAGGAAGTTGTCGGCCACACTGTCAACATGAGCCAAGGTCACAGGGCGATCCATAGAATCCAGCCGGTCCATCAGTTTTGTCATGCGTCCCCGGACCTGTCCATAATCTTCAAAAGGGATTCCGCCATGGGTTCTGCAAAGGTTCTCGTAAAATTCGATGCGCTCCCGGATGTCGAAGGAGTGATCCACCGAAAGCCCTGCCTGATGAACCTGCTTTAATAATTTCATGCACTGGCCTACATCCTGCCAGTTGTTCGGGTCAGAGTTGCGGGCTCCTTCATAATATTCCGAGATCTTATAACCGTTTTCACCGTTAAAGTAGACGACATGCTCGGTGATGCCCAGAGGCTGGACAGCCTTATACACAGCAGCCTCCTGTTTCCGGTTGATGAGCAGTTCCGTCCCGGGGCCGGGTATGCGGCAGATGTACTGTCTGCTGGACACGGAGAAGAGGAAGGATTTGTTGGTCATCCCGGCTTTGAGGCATTTGATATTGCGGATGTCTGATTCCGGCACCTGGAATGTGCGGGATACCAGCTCCATGGCTTCATTGTCAGAGTGATTCTGATATTTGGGATCAAACCTGCGCAGTTCCTCCAGGTTTTCGAATTCATAGACCTGGTTGGAGGGCTGGCGGTTAATATAAAGGTCCGGATGTTCCTTGTCTATCCGGAAATTTTTCAGGGACTGGCCTTTTGGCCGCGCGCTCTCGGATTCCAGGAGCCGTTTTTGGGCCGTGCCGTTTGCAAGCTCCAGATACACGTTTTCCCAGTGAAACTGCTCGGTCCCGGGGATGGCGTAGTAGGCTTCCAGCACCGGAAGGAAAAAGTCGGACCATTCCCTGCTAAAGAAAGCCGGGCCGTACATGACCCAGGAATCCCGCCCTCCGATCTCCACATGAAGGATCTTCCCCTTCTTATTAAAGGAAAGACACCATTCGGAGGTTTCGCCCTCCTGAAAGACGGAGGAGTACCAGGCACAACACTCATAGGCATGGTACATATTTTCCCGCATCCAGTTGTCGGATGCCAGCAGATACATATTTCTGCCCTCAAAAAGCTTTCGGGCGTGGTAGACCGTAGCCAGGGTATTTTTTTCGGCATATTCTTTATTATATAGAAGTTTTACCTGATACTTATCAATGAGATATTCAAATTTTTCTTTCAGGTATCCAACCACAATGGTGATGTCCGTAATGCCTGCCTGGTGGAGCTGTTTGATCTGCCGCTCGATCATTCGCTCGCCAAAGACTTCCAAAAGCCCCTTAGGGGTCTCAAAAGTCAGAGGTACGAACCGGGAACCAAAGCCCGCCGCGATGATAACGGCTCCATCTACCCGGTACTGTTCTAAAAGCTCCTTTCCCCGGGCGGTCAGCTGATAATGTCCGTCAGGCTGTACAGTGATCAGCTCCTGCTCCGTACATTCTTTTATCATCCGGTTTATGGAGCCTAAAGATACCTCCATAGCCTGTGCCAGCTCCCGCTGGGTGATCTGGGGATGCTCTAATATATTCCTGCATACGAGCGCGTGCTTGTCCATAAGGGCCTCCGTTCAAAAATAGAGATTTATTTATATATATGAACATTATAGCACAGGGGGGAGGAAAAGCAAGAGGGGATGTGGAAAAAGAGGCCTAAGATCTATGAGAATGGCAGAAAAGCGGATCGGGTTTTCAACACTTGTAATTGAATAAAAGTTCTACAAACCGCAGAAATGCGG
>CAJUPQ010000052.1 GCA_910588505.1 uncultured Hungatella sp.
AGCTTGGGATATCGATTCGAGATCTTGACCTGCTTACCATCGGTATGGTGAATGACATGTTTGCGGAAAGCAGAAACGATGAATATCCATATCGTGAAATTGCAGGTCAGGACGAGTTTGATAATTTCTAAAAGCTGGAAGGGGGTGCACTCATGGCCACAAGTAGAATTAAAGGTATTACCGTCGAGATTGGCGGGGATAGCACGAAGTTACAAACTGCGCTTCAGGGTGTGAATAAGGAAATTAAAAGCACCCAGTCGCAGCTTAAGGATGTAGAAAAATTATTGAAACTGGATCCGGGAAATACAGAGCTTTTAGCCCAAAAAGAAAAACTGTTGTCAGATGCAGTGAAGGAAACAAAGGAAAAACTGGAAGCATTAAAGACTGCCGCAAAACAGGCAAACACAGCCTTAGCAAACGGCGATATTTCAAAAGAGCAGTATGATGCACTACAAAGAGAAATCATCGAAACCGAACAGGATTTGAAGAAACTGGAAACGCAAGCAAGTCAATCTTCTGTAGCAGTAGAGAAAATAGCTCTAGCTGGTGATAAGGTGAAAGCCGCAGGTGACAAAATTTCCTCGGCTGGTGAAAAGATGCTGCCTGTAACAGCGGCTGTGGCAGGATTAGGAACCGCTGCAGTAACTACTGCCGCAAACTTTGAAAGCTCCATGAGTCAGGTTCAGGCAACAATGGGAATTACCAAAGATTCCATGAGCACCGTTGATGGACAGACGGTTAATACAATGGATACCTTAAATGAGCTGGCAAAGAAGATGGGGTCGGAGACTGCCTTTTCTGCAAGCGAGTGTGCACAGGCACTGAATTATTTAGCATTAGCTGGTTATGATACCCAGCAGATGTGCGACACACTTCCTACGGTATTAAATCTTGCCGCAGCTGGTGACATTGATTTAGCTGCTGCTTCTGATATGGTTACGGATGCCATGTCAGCACTTGGTATGGAAGTAAGCGAAGCCGGAACGATGGTCGATCAGATGGCAAAGACCGCATCCAGCACCAATACCTCGGTGGCACAGCTTGGAGAAGGTATTCTTACCATCGGTGCAACCGCGAAATCAGTTAAGGGTGGCACTGCAGAGCTTAATACCGCGCTTGGTATCTTAGCGAATAATGGTATCAAGGGTGCTGAAGGTGGTACACATTTAAGAAACATCATTCTCTCTTTGCAGAACCCGACAGACAAAGCTGCTGATGCGATGGCCGGTTTGGGGCTACAGGTTTATGATTCCGAAGGCAATATGCGTTCAATGAATGATATCCTCGGTGATTTGAACACCGCTATGGATGGAATGACGGGAGAAGAAAAGTCCAATATCATCAGTAAGATTTTTAATAAAACGGACTTATCTTCTGTGAATGCACTCCTTGCAAATACGGGTGACAGCTGGGATGAACTGCAGCAGTCCATTACCAATTCCGGTGGTGCGGCACAGCAAATGGCTGATACACAGCTTGATAACTTACAGGGGCAGCTTACAATTTTGAAGTCCGCATTGGAGGGACTAGCTATTTCGCTAGGAGAACTACTTATGCCATACATCAAAATGATTGTGGGGTGGATACAGTCGTTTGTAGATTGGCTTAATTCTCTTGATGAAGGAACGCAGAAGATTATCGTAACGATAGCTCTGGTGACAGCAGCGATAGGACCGATTTTAATTATCGTTGGAAAGGTGATTACTGCGGTAGGAACAATTATGTCCATTGTTCCGAAAGTAGTTAGTTTAATAAAGGGTGTTCAGAGTGCTTTTGCATTGCTTAACACCACAATGCTGGCAAATCCGATCATGTTAATCATTGCAGCAATAGCAGCTTTAGTGGCTGCTTTTATTTATTTGTGGAATACCAATGAAGGCTTCAGGCAATTCTGGATTGACCTTTGGGAAAACATCAAGAATGTGGTGACGGTGGCTGTTGAAGCAATCGGTCAGTTTTTGACAATAGCCTGGGAGTTTATCAAGACAACTGCTGTAACTGTTTGGACTGCTATCTCTATGTTCTTTACTGCGATTTGGGAGGGCATCAAAAATACTGTTTCAACAGTAGTGAATGCGATAAAGACCACTATCACAAATATCTTCAACGCCATTAAGACAACGGTTACCACGATTATTACGGCAATCCATACCACGATTACCACGATTTTTACCAACATCTGGACTTCGATTACCACCACAGTCGGAAATATCAAAATTGCGATTGTGAATGGTCTCACTGCCGCCTTCAACTTTATCAAGAGCATTCCAGGACAGGCACTTCAATGGGGCAAGGATATGATCCAGGGGATTGTCAATGGTATCAGAAGCATGATTGGTGCAGTCAAAGATGCGGTGAGCAGTGTCGCAAGTGCAATCAAATCCTTCCTTCACTTCTCAGTGCCAGATGAGGGACCACTTACCGATTATGAATCCTGGATGCCGGACTTTATGAAGGGGCTTGCAAAAGGAATCGACCGTTCAAAAGGTGCTGTGGAAAAGGCAATTGATGGTGTTGCATCGTCTATGAATTTAGATGGAGTCATTCCGGATATGACTGCTTCATTAAATGCAAATATATCTGCAGGAAATGGAAACGGTGATAGCAGTTCAGTGACACTGAATCAGCCGATTATGCTTGATGGCAAAACCATTACAACCTTGGTTTCGCAGATTCAGTATGCAAATGGTCAGGCGAAGCTTAGAAATTTAGGAACAGTCTAAGGAGGGAGTCATATGAGTTTCACAGTTCGATTTTTAAACTATGCTGGTGACGACCTCCTTGGGGTTGTTACTGCGGAAAAAGGCGAGGACATTACAGGTAAGGCACCAACACCTGAAACGATAGATGGAAAAGCCTTTGTATCTTGGAATGCGCCAATTACAAATATCCAGGAGGATATGACAGTAAGGCCGTTGTATGCAACACTTTACCAGGTGACATTTTATGGGTTTGATGGAGAAACAATCCTAAAGACAGAAGCAGTAGCCGAGGGTGGTTCAGCAACAGCGCCAATGCCGGAGGTGGTTGCTCATTATACCTTTGAAAAGTGGAGCTGTGATTTTTCCAATGTCAAAGCAAACCTATCAGTCTATTCGATTTATAAAGCAGAGACCTTTACGGTCCGCTTTTTGAATAAAGATGCTACGGATGTATGGTCCGTTCAGCAGGTGCCTTATCATGGTAATGCTGTGCCGCCCGCACCTGAGAAATATAAAGGTTTTATCTTTCTTGGCTGGAATACTTCATTTACAGATATTGAAGGGGATAAAACCATTAAGCCAGTGTATCGTCAGATACCTGTGCATCCAGTCCTTAACTTTTACAGAAAGCTTACAGATGAGTCATCAGGCGAACTTTTTAAATCCTATAACATGGTTAACTCTTGCAACATTACACAAAAGTTGTCAGGAGAGTGCAGTATCAATGTAAAGCTACTGACCCGTCAAACCGAAGGCGTCATTTCAATGTCTGATAGACTTGAGGTGGATGGCCTTGTTTTTTATATTACAGAACTAAAGAAATCCATAAGCTCTGGCATATGCTATACGGAAATGTCAGGAGATCATATCTCTTACATTTTAAATAATGAAGAGTTTAAGGTTACTGCCTATGATAAAGAAGGTACCCCGATGGATATCTTACAGGAGCTTCTAACAGATACTCCTTTCAATGTTGGAAAGGTGGATTTTACTGAGAAAGTTACCCTTCGAGTAAATAAGGAGGCCACAAGACGAGCTTGTCTGATGCAGCTGATTGCACTTGTTGGTGGTGAGATAGAATACTACGGTTACACTATTGGTATCAGAAAACACGTAGGTGAAAGCATTCCAATTGATATCGTAAAAAGGGCTTCTGTTCAGGATATCAACTGCACCTATAACGTTTCTGATAATACAACAAACTATAATATCTCACTTTACCAAAAGGGCGGTCTTGAGATGGGTGATGAACTGCTCATTAAGTTTAAGCAGCTTGGCCTTGATACAAAAAGCAGAATTGTAGGAATGGACTGGAATCCATTTAACTATAAGGAGGTTTCTATCACAGTCGGCCAGTATATTCCAACACTTAACGATTCCCTTTATCAGCTTGAAAATGTTGTCGCGGATATCAGAGAGTCCACTGCAAAATATACTGTGGAGTTTGGCGAGATGGTTGGAAACGGAAGCTTTTATTTTACAAGAGCGTATCAGGACAGGCCTTATTTCCAGGTAGATACCGATGATGGAAGTAAGGCTACGGTTACCTTAAATAGAAAAAGCGGTAGTGCTTTTGGTGCATATGTAGGTGCAACACTTACTGGAGTTTCATCAACGACAGTATCCTTACTGGTATTTTACTGTACTGTGCCAAATGTATCTGAGGAGGAAAGTTCATGACAAATATATTTGATGGAAGCAAATACCAGGAGGCTGCTGCAAAATGTGTTGCATTTATAAAGCGGCAGATGAATGTAAATAACTTCACCCATAAAATCACATTTGGCCAGGAGTATTCAGATTATTATTCGGGCGATGTTTTATGGGGCAAGGTCGAAGGCTTTACTGGCGAAGAGGACCAGGTTGGAAACTGCAATATTTCGGTACCGCAGTATTATGACTATGACTACAAGGGAAAGGTTAATGGCGGCGCATCTGTTTCAGGAGATTATGCAGTCAATGTATATGTCATTAGGGATAACGAATACAAGGTTATTACCTGCCCAATAAACGGTGGCTCTTGGCAGTCGATGATGACTTATAAAGAAACATATGTTGTTCCTGACTACGATGAAGAAGGAAAGCAAATCGGTGAGCATATCGAGGAGGTTACTTACGACCTTGACGTAGAGGTTGGTGAAGGCATCAAGGAGTTTCGTCTTGCCACAGGTGTATCTTCACACTGGGAGGATATATCCGTTCCTGGTGCTCAATATGAAAAAGCAGAGCGCCTTGTCTATGAGGCGACTAATGAAATCTCACCAGAAAATGGAGGTACACCTTATCGCTATCTTTCGTATTATACGGTAAGGCTTTATTCCTATTCGGATACCGAGTATCTAAACGATACCTGTAAGATCTGGAACGTTGGTGGTGGCAATTTTGTCTGGTATACAAACAAAGTCGCTGAGGGACATAAGATTGGAAAGGTCATGCAGCAGATATGGCGTGAAGGAAAGACACAATACGATACGATTGGTATTGCAGGCGCTATCTCCAATATCGAAAATGGGAGACTTCCGGCTTCATTTCTAATCCCAAAAGATGATCCCCAATATGACAAGGATGGATCAACTGCTCAGTGGGTTTATGGTTATTGCTTAAATGCAAGGACCTGGGCTTATGATGTAGGTCTTGCACTTTTAGTATTTACGACCTCAGGTGATTATGATATCTGCAGAGAAATTCTTAATCGCATGAAGTATGAGCAAAACTCTGATGGAAGCTTTAACTTTTCTTATGACATTTATATAGGACAGCTCTTTGAAGGATATGTAAGAACGGGTGCTATGGGTTGGCTCATCTGGGGGATGTGTTACTACACCTTAGAAACCGGTGACAGGTCATATATAGATATGATTAAAAAGGGTGGTGACTGGATGGTTAGCCGTCAGGTGACGGATGCTAAGGATCCACGTTACGGCCTTATGACAGGAGGTATTGGTTCTTACAACATGAGTGATTATTCCTATATAGATGTTGATATCGAATGGTGCTCAGTTGAACATCAATGCTCTGGACTTCAGGCACTTGAGGGTTGTGCTTTAGTGCTTAAAAACAAAAAATACAAAGAGTGCGCCGAGCTTGTAAGAGACCAGCTTTTCTTAAAATGCTATGACAAAGAGAATGGCAGGTTTTATCAGGGTATCAATGGAGGTACTCCTGATTCTGCGTGGGCATTGGATTGTACGACCTGGGCAGGAAATCTTATTTTTTCTGTTATCAATAAGGAATGTTCCATTTCCTGTCTTGAAACAGCTAAAGAGGTTTACCTTACAAAGAACAAGAGTATAGTTCAAAGCACCAACAAGAATTACTACAATACAGCCTATTCCAGTAGCCAGACATTTAGTGGCTTTAAACCTTATTCAGATAGGACACCTGATTATGCAGGTGCTCCAGATATTGTCTGGACAGAGGGGACGCTTGGTTATGCTTCTCTTGCACTGGTACTGGGTGAAGAGGCAGAGGCTAAGAAATATGTTGATGAGTGTATAGCCCTTCAAAATTGCGAAGGTTCAACAGGCGGCGTTATTTATACCACAGCAACTTTCGGTATGCTACCCTGGGAGTTTCATGTATGGGAGTCGGTGGTGTCCTCATCCTGGCTTTACCTCATTATAAAGAACCCAGATGTTTTATTTCCAAGAACGCTTCGTCAGGTTTATTACATGGCGAAGATTACAAATATAAAAGACGAAAGGTCATAAAGCAGCTTAATGAGGCTGCTTTTTTTCATACAAAAATTTAAGGAGGACAAGTCAATGAAGGATTTTTGGAATGTGATTCAATTCGTATTTACTGCGGTCGGAGGGTGGCTTGGCTACTTTCTGGGAGGATGTGACGGTTTGCTGTATGCACTAATTGCGTTTGTGGTGATCGACTACATTACCGGTGTGATGTGCGCCATTGCAGACAAGAACTTATCCAGTGAAGTCGGATTCAAGGGCATTTGCAGAAAGGTGCTGATTTTCCTGTTAGTAGGGATTGCGAACATCCTGGATGCTCAGGTGATTCAGACAGGGTCGGTACTTAGGACTGCAATGATCTTCTTCTATATTTCAAACGAAGGAGTGAGCCTTTTGGAGAACGCAGCCCATATAGGACTACCTGTTCCTGAGAAAATTAAAGTCGTTTTGAAACAGCTACATGATAAATCAGAGGAGGAATAAGATATGGGATATACAAATAGTTCACTGGTGTCATACACCAAATTCAGTCCAAATCACTCTGGGCAAAGAACTCATGACATTGACCGCATTACACCACACTGTGTGGTGGGCCAGTGTACAGCAGAAAGTCTTGGAGATTGGTTTTCAAAGACATCTACCAAAGCTTCGTCAAACTATGGAATTGATAAGAATGGTCGGGTTGGTTTGTATGTAGAAGAGAAAAACCGTTCCTGGTGTTCTTCCAGTAACGCAAATGATCAGAGGGCGGTTACTATTGAGTGTGCGAGTGACACTGTGGAGCCTTATGCAATGAATGATAAGGTTTTGGATTCTCTTGTCACACTCTGCACTGACATTTGCAAACGTAACGGCAAGAAGAAACTTATATGGTTTGCTGATAAAACTAAGAGTCTGAACTATAAGCCAAAAGCAGATGAAATGGTTATCACAGTTCATAGGTGGTTCGCTAATAAAAGTTGTCCGGGCAATTGGCTCTATGAAAGGCTTGGGGATGTTGCAGCAAAGGTTAATGCAAATCTTAATGGTACGGACACATCTGATAAGGTCACTCAGGCTAAGGAATATCCTGAAACGCCTTTTATGGTTAGGGTAATCATCAATGATCTGAATTATCGTTCAGAACCCTCGATGGCAGGCATTGTCAGAGGCCAGACAAGAATAGGGACATTTACAATTGTTGATGTGCGTGATGGCTGGGGGAAACTTAAGTCGGGTGCAGGTTGGATTTATCTTGGAAATCCAAATTACTGCACAATCCTTGATACGGTTGCTTCAAAGCCAGCGCTTAAGAGTGTGGATGAAGTTGCAAAAGAGGTAATCAGAGGTGACTGGGGGAATGGTGAGGAGAGAAAGCAGAGGTTGACTGCAGCAGGGTATGATTACCTAACAATCCAAAATAAAGTAAACGAGATGTTACATTAATGTTGAGGCTGGGAGACTTAATTGCTTCCTGGCCTCTATTTTTTTGTCTTTTTTCAAATGAACCCGGAATCGTGGACTGCAAAACCCCTTAGGAAGTTAGAAGGAAAAACCTTCAAACGATAAGGAGGATTTGACAATGACGGACAAAGAGAAGAATCAGATAGCAGTTTATAGAGAACAGGGCTTAAGCTACACAAAGATTTCTAAGAAGATGGACCTTTCCATCAACAGCATAAAGACCTATTGCAAGCGACATGGACTTGGAGGTGTTAGGGCTTTTGAGGCTGTGGGAAAGGTTAAGATTTGTGCTTGCGAGAATTGTGGCAAGCCGGTAAGCCAGAACCCGGGACGAAAACAAAAGCGCTTTTGTTCGGATAAATGCAGAAATATCT
This sequence comes from uncultured Hungatella sp., assembly GCA_910588505.1. Lineage (GTDB taxonomy): Bacteria > Bacillota > Clostridia > Lachnospirales > Lachnospiraceae > UBA3402. Next base: position 8,209 of record CAJUPQ010000052.1, read on the forward strand.
GGTGGAACTCACACATGGATCTGGTGAAAAAGAAAGCGAACTATGAGTGCACTTGCATGAAGTGTGGTAAGAGCTTCATTTCATATGGAAATAAGGAACGCAAGTATTGTAGCCATGAATGTTATATCGAAGATAGATTTGGAGGAATGTAAAAATGAGAGAACTTGAATTAAACGAAAAGTATATGCTCACTGTTAAAGAAGCTGCAGCGTATTTCAATATTGGAATTAAAAAGATAAGAAGACTTGCAGAGGACAATGTGGGAGTATTCTCAGTTTATTGCGGAAATCGCTACATGATTATTCGCGGAAAGTTTGAAGAATATTTATTAGAAAATCAAGCGATATAAATTGTTTTTATCTATCAAATAGTAGTTGCTATATATGCGAAGTAGAGCGAATATACGACTACCAAAAGCATAAGGAGGTGACTTGAGTGAAGGCACAGAATGTACCATTGGGCGAGAAAGAATACCTTAATCCCCAGGAAGCAATAAAACATTGGAATTTAAGCAACCGCAAATTCTATGCTTTTCTAAAAGAAGGGCCTTATAGTTTTATCGCATATTATGGTCAAAGAAAGCTGATATTAAGAGCAGCTTTTGATAAGTACTTATTAGACAATCCAAGTGTAAAGGAGGAATTGGCAAATGGCAAAGGGCCAAATAAGAAGGGACTCGAAGCATAGAGTTTTACGACGTGGAGAGTCACAAAGAAAAGATGGAAAATACATGTTCAAATATCATGTTAATGGAAAACCGCAATATGTTACAAGTTGGAGATTAGAACCGACAGATAAGCAGCCGCAAGGGACGAAACCGACTCTTTCCCTTAGAGAAATGGAAAAGCAGATAGGTAGGGATTGGGACAGTTTGATGGATCCTTTAGGTAGAAACATGACGGTTAAGGAGTGTGTAGAACGTTATGTAGCTACAAAGACTGGTGTCAAGCCAAGTACGAAGGCCGGGTATAAAACAGTTATGAATAAAATGGAGACGCAGGCATTTTATCATAAAAAGGTGAGAGAGATTAAAACTTCGGATGCAAAGCTATTTCTCATCAAACTCCAACAAGAGGATGGGCTAAAATATAGCACTATTACAACGATTCGAGGTGTTCTGAGACCAGCATTCCAAATGGCTATGGACGATGACATAATAGTTAAAAATCCATTTCAATTTGAACTTATCGGAGTTTTATATAATGATAGTGTTACTAGGCAGGGGATTACAAAGGACCAGATGAGAAAATTCCTGAAATTTGTACATGACGATGTTGTATATTGTAAGTATTATGAGGTTGTTTATATTCTTTTTCATACGGGCATGCGAATTTCTGAGTTCTGCGGGTTAACCATAAAGGACTTGGATATGGAAAAAAGAATAATAAACATTGATCATCAGTTGGTACGAGTAGGTATGAAATTGTATGTTCAATCTACTAAAACAAATGCAGGAACAAGAAAACTGCCAATGACGCAAGAGGTGTTTGAATGCTTTCAGGCAATATTGGAAGATAGGGGAACCCCGAAAAAAGAGAAGATGGTTGATGGTTATGCGGGATTTTTGTTTTTGGATAAAAACGGACTTCCGGAAGTAGCCATGCATTGGGAACATCGATTCAACCATATGGTCAATCGATATAATGAGATCTACAAAGTTCAAATGCCAAATATTACTCCTCACGTATGCAGGCATACATATTGCAGCAATATGGCAAGGGCAAGAATGAACCCTAAGACATTGCAATACTTGATGGGGCATTCTGATATCGGAGTAACAATGAATACCTATACGCATTTAGGATTTGATGATGCGAAAGACGAGATGATAAGATTAGAAGAACTTGAACAGGCCAAGAAGGAAGTTGAGCGAATGACAGAGAAGCCTAAGGAAGCCAACCAGAATATGTTCAGGGCAATATAATTATATAGAAGAGACACAGAAAGAGATCCGACACTTTTGGGAGTGCCGGATTTCTTTTGTTATGGTATTATCAGATGGATAAATTCAGAATTCTATGGTATTATAACATTGGTGTATTTTAGGCTCTTGTTATTGGTTAAATGTGAACCCACCCCTGGGTTCATTTTATATAAAGAGGGTTCATAATCAAACGATACTGTGTTTTATAGGTAATTTACTAGTATAAAATCGTATACGAATGCAGCGTATACGTCTACGATTTGACAACGTTTGCAAGACACATCTTGCTATATTTTGCCTCATTTTGAAAAATCGGTAACGATAGTGGGGTAATTGAAAATAAAGACTATCGCGCAAAATGCGGCAAAACAGGCCGTATCAGAGCGCTTCAGGAGGAATAGAAAAATGATTAAGGTACTTTTTATTTGCCATGGAAATATCTGCCGCAGCCCCATGGCCGAGTTTGTCCTAAAAGATATTCTTGCCGCCCTCCGATTCCCCTATCCAGAGATTTCCGTCGCTTCAGCCGCCACCAGCACCGAAGAGATCGGCAATCCGGTTCACCATGGAACCAGGGCCATTTTAAGGCGTCATGGAATCGACACATCCGGCAAATACGCCAGACAGATGACGAAAAAAGACTATAAAGAATACGATCATCTCATCGGCATGGACCAATGGAATATCTGGAACATGCTGCGGATCACAGGGGGAGACCCGGAGAAGAAGATCTGCCGTTTATTAGATTTCACCGACGCCCCAGGAGATATTGCGGATCCATGGTATACAGGAGACTTTGAAACCACCTATAAAGATGTGGTAAAAGGATGCCAAGCACTGCTTGCCAAGCTTGTCCCCTCCGGTCCTGCCAGCCAAACGGAACGGCAGTGACAGCCACAACAGGCATACCCCCCACATATACATGAACCCCTAAACAATAAACTATTTTTAAACCAATCAGTAAAGGGAGCCAATATGCCGCAGCCAATCTTAGAAACAAAAAACTTAACCAAAATCTACAATCTGGGCCAGGAAAATGAATTTGAGGCCCTGCACAGCATCAACTTTACGGCCCAGGCCGGGGAATTTTTATGTGTCATGGGGCCAAGCGGGAGCGGGAAGACCACATTTATCAACAACATTTCCACCATTGATCTACCTACCAAAGGCCGGGTATGCATAGACGGGGCCGATATCCGCACCATGTCAGCCAATGAGATTGGCAGATTTCGCAGCAAAACTTTGGGATTTGTGTTTCAGGAGTTTAATCTTCTGGACACCCACACCATATATGAGAATATTGCCATGCCTCTGGCTCTGGCAAAGACGAAGAAAAAGGAAGCCAGGGAGCGGGTGGAGACGGTAGCAGCACAGATGGGGATCCAGGAAATACTGCACAAATATCCCGGGGAGTGTTCTGGAGGACAGCGGCAGAGGGGAGCCATATGCAGAGCGCTGGTCATGGATCCCAAGATCATTATCGCCGACGAGCCTACGGGGAATCTGGACCGGCGCAGCGCCAATGAATTTCTGGAGCTGGTAGGCAGGCTTAACCGGGAGCAGGGGGTTACCATTATCATGGTGACCCATGACCCGCTGATCGCCTCCTATTCGTCGCGGCTGGTATACATAAAAGACGGGATTATAGAGCAGACCATAGAAAAGGAACAGATGAGCCAGAAAGAGTATTTCTGGAGGATCACAGAGATAAATGCCAGCGAGTCAAAGGCTCTTTTCGTGTAGTTCTTTTCGTATTTATACAGAGTCCATTATAAAAAAGCAGAGGAAGCGTATAAAATGTTTAAAGAAGCCGTTAGATCTCTTAGAAAAGACCTGGACCGGGCAGTGTGTTATTGGATGGTGTTTATGCTGTCCTCTATGTTTATGTATCTGTTTTTCCATGTATCCCTGTCCGAAGCCGTGGGGGTTTCTTATATTTACGGGAAAAATGACATGCCCACTCTTTTGACTACCTTTGATGTGGGGGTATGTATCCTTGTGATCTTTATGGCCAATGATTTTTATGTAAAAAAGAAGTCCAATGAACTGGCAGTGATCCTTATGTGCGGGGGGACCTATCTGCAGCTGACGCAGTTTTTGATCTTTCAGACAGGGATCCTTATGGCCCTTTCCATCCCTGTGGGGGTCATTGCGGGGAAGCTGTGTTTTCCCTTGCTGAATGTGGCGTTTCGCTATATGACAGGCTATGAGATCTCCATGGCTTTGGGAGGGCAGCCGGTGATCTTGTCGTCCTGCATCATTGGTTTTGAGATTTTTTGGTGTACCTTTGTGAATCTGGGGTATTCCTACCGCAACAGCATCTACAGCCTTCTCCACGGAGAGAAGAAGATCAAGATGCAGTTTCCTGATTTTTTTGCGGTGAAAGTATTAAAGTATGTATATCCGGCGCTCTATCTGGGGTGCGCAGTACTTTTCTATTTCTGCGGCAACGAGACGGGGCAGATGACGGTGCTGGGCGTTCTGGGGCTTGTGGGACTTTGCGGGACCCTTGACAAGGTGGTGCTGCCATGGCTGGAAAAAGGCGGTGCGGACAAATGGGTGGATGACGGGGAGAAACTGGTGTATATGGGCCTTTTCCGGGAAGACCTGAAAATGGCAAAGAGGTACATTATCCTGTTTATTGCCTCAGCATACATTCTCTGTTCCCTGACGGCGGGGATGATCCACAAGGGGACAGAGTTTGCGCTGTGCCTGCTGTCATTTTCCAGCATGATCCCTCTCCTGGGCATTTCCCTTATGTTCCGGTTTGCCTCGGAGGCGGCAGGCAGAAAGAGTCAGTTGGCCACATTGAGGAAGATAGGATACGCGAAAGAGCAGATAAAGACCATCGTGCGCAGGGAATTATTGTGGCTGTACGGAGTTATTATGGCGGCCTCGTTGATGTATATCTTCAATATCACCGCGGCGCTGTGCATTTACGGGCTTATTCCGGTGACGGCGGGAGTGGCGCTGGTGGTTATATTTGTGGTGTCCCTGACGATCTGCGGGTGTGTTAACTACAGATATAACAGATGGAGCATTTGATCGAAAGAGACTGTGAGCGGAAAATTTGATGTACGGAAAGGAATCACACATACATGGGATTTTTTAATAGGATGAAGGAACCGGTGTTTTTGAAAAAGGGCAGCGGTCTGGAGGAACGGTTGGAGAAACTAAAAAGCTTGGAGCCGTTGTTAAATGAGGAGGGACGGGCAAAGCTTAAGCAGGAGATACGGAATCTGGAAGCGGGCATACTGGGAGAGCGGAATATTGCGTTTGAGTTGGAGAACAGCCATATGCCCATGTATATCATCCATGATCTGTATTTGCGGGACGGAGATCTGACGTCGCAGATCGATTATCTGGTGGTGACACGGAAGATCTGTTTTATTATTGAGTGCAAGAATCTCTATGGGAATATTGAGATCGACAGCCAGGGGACGTTTGTGCGGACTATGGAATTTGGCTGGCAGAGGAGAAAAGAGGGCATTTATTCGCCCATCACCCAAAACCAGCGGCACATGGCGCTGCTGCGGAAGCTGCGGCTGGAACAGTCGAAAGGGTTTTTGAGCCGGTTTTTGCGGGACAGAAGCTTTGATGAGGACCACCGGGCCATTGTGGTGCTGGCCAATCCAAAGACGGTACTGGATGCCAAGTATGCCAAAAAAGAGGTGAAGAGCCAGGTAATCCGGGCAGATCATCTGGTGGATTTTATCCGGGAGGCGTGCGAGGAGTCCCGGGCGGCGGAACTGTCGGATAAGGAGATGCTTAACTGGGCGCAGTCCTACCTGGATATGGAACAGGAAAATGAAGCGGATTATCTGAGGAAGTATGAGAAGTATAAGGCTGCTGGGAACATAGACAGGAGAGAGAATGTAAGAGGAAGCCGGGATGGCACAGATTACGGCGGCAGAAATCTTTCAGGCGGGGATTGCGGCAGGGGAAATCCTTCAGGAGGGAACCGCGTCGGCAGAAATTACGGAGACAGGAAGCCAATGAGCAAAACGCAGGAAAGTAAAATCTATGATGGGGACGGCGGATTTGACCAGGGGGACAGGGAGCGTATCATTAAGGACCTAAGGTCTTACCGGTGGAATACCAGCCAGGCGGAGGGGATCAAGCCCTATATGGTCTTCAATGATAAGCAGATGATGGATCTGCTGGAGAAGTTTCCGGCCAATGAGCAGGAACTAAAGAAGGTGCTTGGATTTGGGGACGTGAAAGTGGAAAAGTACGGGGCGGAGATTATTGGGATATTAGATCAGTACAGAGGGTAAGAAAGGCATGATGTATGGCAAATCAATTTTCGGAGATACCGGAGAGCTTTTGGGGGCTGTTTCGTTCCCGGAACCGGCAGATATATATTGACGCGCTTTTGCAGGTAAATGATGAATATCAGTACAGCAATTATTTTCTCAGCAGGGAGATCTGCATCCAGACCTTAAGCGATCATTTTGCCAGACAGAAAGTGACGTTGGAACAGGAAGAAACGGAGGATGATTTTGACTTGCTGGAGCCTCTGTCCACACGGATCCTCAACTGGCTTTTGCGGACAGGATGGCTTCGGAAGGTGGAGGATTACGGGGCCATGACGGTAAATATCGTCATACCCGATTACGCGGCTGTGTTTGTGGACGCCTTTGCCCACTTGGCGGGGGAGGACGAGGACGAGACCCAGGTATATATCCAGAATGTGTACGGGATTTTGTTCGCCTTTAAAAATGATCCCAGGTCCAACATCTCTCTTTTAAAGACGGCCCTTATTAATACCAGGCGGCTGAACAAGACGCTCCAGGATATGCTCCACAATATGGATAAATTTTTCTCAAACCTGTTGGAACAGCGGGGATATGGGGATTTGCTGAAGGAGCATCTGGACGGGTATGTGGAGGAGATCGTCAGGAAGAAGTACCATATTTTGAAGACATCCGACAATTTTTATCTGTATAAGACCGACATTAAGAAATGGCTGGGAGAGATGCGGCAGGATTACCCGTGGCTTCTGCAGGTATGTGAGCGGAACAAGCGGCTGCGGGGGCTGGACATCCGGGTGGAGGAACTGGAGGAGCAGCTGGATATGATCGAGCGGGGATTTGATGATATTGAACACCGGATCATCAATATGGACCGGGAACACACCAGGTATATCCGGGCAACCGTCACCAGGCTGAATTATCTGCTGAATCGGGAGGACAATATGAAAGGGCTGGTGATCCAGCTTTTGAACCATCTGTCGGAGGCAGAGGGAAAAGAGGCTCAGGACAGGGAAGCGGAGCGGATCGGCGCTCTTATAAATCTGTCCCAGATGACGGTGATCTCGGAGAAATCTCTCTATAAAAGGAGGCGGCTGAAACAGGACTTTGCGGAGGGGCTGGCCCCTGAGGAGGAGACGGAGGAGCTTTCCGGGGAGGAGATCTTAAAGCTTAACCGGATCCGAAACCGGTACAGCAGAAAGCAGATCGAGGAATTTATTCTGGAGAAAATGGACAACGGGCGGCTTGCGGTCACGGAGGATACCGTTGCGTCGCCGGAGGATTTTGAGAAATTGGTGCTGGCGTATGACAGCTCTGTGCGGAAAGACAGCCCTTACCGGGTCAGGGAACAGGATGTGGAAGTGATCGATAACGGAAGATACCGGTATCCGGGGCTGGTATTTGAGAAAAAAGGGCTAAAAAGTGATATGGGACAATAAAAGGAGCATCCAATGATAAATTACTACGAGGAACTGCCGCCGGAAGAACAGCGCAGGGTGACCGAGTATATCGGTCAGCTTTACAGGCAGACATTTCTGTTGGAGCGGCGGTATGACAGAAAGACGAAACGGTATCAGATCAACAAGGATTACTACCAGTGCAGCAAGCATCTGGAATTTATCAAGGCGTACTTTGCCATTATGGATATTGAGGTAATGGAAAACAGCCAGATCGGGGTCATTTATATCCGGGGAGAGCAGGTGGTGGGGGAGAAACTGCCTAAGCTGGCTACCTTGTATATCCTGATCTTGAAGCTGATCTATGATGAGCAGATGTCAACGGTGTCCACGTCGGTCAATGCGGTGACTTCTCTGGGGGAGATCCATGAGAAACTGGGGACTTACCGGCTTTTGAAAAAACAGCCGTCGGTGACGGAGATCCGCCGGTGCCTTGCCCTGCTGAAACGATACCAGCTAATAGAGCCTCTGGATATTCTGGAGGAGATGGACGGGCAGAGCCGTCTTGTCATCTATCCTACGGTGAATGTGGTGCTGATGGGGGATGACGTGAGGGCGCTGATCGAGACTTATACGGAAGGGGATGAGGAAGATGACGAATCAGAGGTTTGAGGCGTTGTCCAGAATATGCCTGAACAACTGGCACTATATAAGACATAAAACGTTGTCTTTCCATGAAGGGATCAATTTTTTCACCGGCCATTCCGGCAGCGGAAAGTCCACGGTCATTGACGCCATGCAGATCGTCCTCTACGCCAATACCGACGGCAGGGGATTTTTTAACAAGGCGGCGGCTGATGATTCGGACCGGAACCTGATTGAGTACCTGCGGGGCATGGTCAATATCGGGGAGGACAATAATTTTTCCTATTTGAGGAACAGCAATTTCTCTTCCACTATCGTGCTGGAGCTTCGGCGGACTGACACAGGGGAGTGTCAGTGCGTCGGCGTGGTGTTTGATGTGGAGACGGCCACCAATGAGATTTCCAGAATGTTCTTCTGGCACAAAGGCCCCATACCGGACCACCAGTACCGGGTAGCGGGAAATCATAAGGATAATAGCAGGCCGTCTTTTGGCCGGGCCATGTCCACAGAGGAAGTGAAGCTGTGGCTTATGGGGAATTTTCAGAAAGAAGGATACTATTTCGGCTCCCACAATGAGCGGTTCCGCAAACAGCTGTACGACGTATACCTTGGAGGGCTGGACTCGGAAAAGTTTCCCCTTCTGTTTAAGAGGGCCATCCCGTTCCGCATGAATATCAAACTGGAAGAGTTTGTGAAGGAATATATCTGCATGGAGCAGGATATCCATATTGAGGATATGCAGCAGAGCGTCATGGAGTACGGGCGCATGCGGCAGAAGATCGAGGATACCTGGAAAGAGATCGAGAAGCTGAAAGTCATCTGCGGGCAGCACGGACAGGTGGAAAATATCACAAAGCAGATGGAGGCTTTTGACTATTACAGCCGCAAACTTGACATTATGCAGGACAGGCTGAAAGTGGCGGAGTGTCAGGACAAGATCCATGTGTTTGAGGAGACTAAGAATAAGACCCTCCAGGATATCCAGCAGGAACAGGATCATATTGACGAAATGGCCAGGCAGGGGGACGAGCTTCTTAAACGGATTACCATGACTGGGTATGATCAGATGAAGGAGCAGCTGGCCTCTTTAAATGCCCTGGTGGAGCAGCTGGCAAGGAGCAAAGCCCGGTGGGAGCAGACGGCAGCGCTTTTAAAAGCCTGGGAAAATGAAGACAGTGTTTCTAACCGGACTTTGTGGGATATCGAGGCGTTTGAGCAGGGGAAGATAACAGAGGAAGAATTAAACCGCCTGAAGGGTGATCTGGCGGAGGTCCGAAAGGATGTGGCGAAACAGCAGCAGGATGCCCAGGGGGAACTGCGGGAACTGAGGAAAAAAATGACCCAAGCCCAGGGGGAGCTGGCCCAGCTGAAAGCGGGAAACAAGGCTTACCCAAAGGAGCTGGAGCAGGCTAGGACCATTTTGCGGAACCGTTTGTATCAGGAGACAGGGAAAAGCGTCAATGTGGAGATCCTGGCAGACCTTCTTGACATCCGGGACGAGACATGGCGCAATGCGGTGGAGGGCTACATGGGCTACAATAAGCTGTCGGTGATCGTGGAGCCCAAGTATGCCCAAAAGGCCATGAAGATCTACGAGGAGATGGACAAGGAGAAGTTTTACCGGGTGGCGGTCCTGGACACGGAGCGGGTGGCGGCGGATCATCATCAGGTGGCGGAGGGGTCTCTGGCTCAGGAGGTGGAGGCCAGAAGCGACTATGCCCAGGCTTACGTCAATTTCCTTTTGGGGCGGGTGATGAAATGTAACGATGTGGATGAACTGCGCAGCCACAGGATCGGGATCACAAAAAATTGCGTGTCCTATCACAATTACCGCATTCAGCACATCAATCCGACGCTTTACACCACGGCGGCTTATATAGGAAAGAGCAGCGTCCGGCAGAGGATAAAGCTTTTGGAAAAAAGCCTTAAAGACATGGAGGAGGCGTTAAAGCCCCGGCAGGATATTGTGAAAGACGCCGGACGGGTTCTGGAGCTGGAGCATTTGAGCCAGGACATGAGCATATATCTGGAGTGGAAGAAGGATATGCTCTCCTTTAAGGGGAAACAAGGAGAGCAGGCGAAGCTGAAGGCAAAGCTGGAAGAGCTTTTGTCCCAGAATGTGGATCAGTGGAAAAAAGAGCGGCAGGCGATCCTGGATCTGTGCGATCAGAAAAAAGTGGTGGTAAACCAGCTTCGTCAGACTGCCTTTGAGCTGGAGCGGGACCAGGAGGACGAGAAGAAACGGCTGGTGAACCTGAACGAGGCGCTGGTGGAGAAGGAGCGGGATTTTACGGCCGCTGCAGAGCTTGACGAAGAGCTGACCAGGATTTTAGCTTCCCAAAATAATCCCAGATATGATAGCCTTCGCAATGAGTTTCTGGGGCAGCTTGCCAAAGCGGAGGAGAAAAAGAAACAGGAGATGGACCGACTGGTCAATCTGCGGACCGAGTATCTGCGCGCTTACCAGAACCGTAATTTTTCTCCCACTACGGAGGATAATAAGGATTATGGCGAGTTGCTTGACCATCTGAATGATGAGCGGCTGGAGGAGTTTCGGGGCCGCGCCGCGGAGCAGGCCAGGACGGCGGTGGAGCATTTTAAGGACGATTTTATGTACAAGATCCGCAGCGCCATCAAGGAGGCCATGCAGCGGAAGGATGAGCTGAACCGGATTATCAGCCGTCTGGATTTCGGGAAGGATAAGTATCAGTTTTATATCGGGAAAAATAAGGGGCCGGACGGCCAGTATTATGATATGTTTATGGATGAGGCTTTGGAAGTGAACCCTTCGGACCTGGATATCGGCCTGGATAATCAGCTGAACATGTTTACCCAGGAGCATGAGAACCATTACGGGGCTATGATTAATGATTTAATCGGCATTTTTATTCCCCCGGAGAATGCTTCGGCGGAGGAGCTGGAGGAGGCCAGGCGGAATATGGACCGGTACGCGGATTACCGGACCTACCTTTCGTTTGATATGCAGCAGCTGATTCAGAATGAGGATGAAGTGATTAAGATTCGGCTGAGTAAAATGATTAAGAAGAACTCCGGCGGGGAGGGGCAGAATCCTCTCTATGTGGCGCTGCTTGCCAGTTTTGCCCAGGCGTACAAGATTGATTTGAAGCCGGGGCTTATACGGAATCCCACCATTCGGCTGGTGGTCCTTGATGAGGCGTTTTCCAAGATGGACGCGGAGAAGGTGGCCAGCTGTATCCAGCTTATCCGGGGGCTTGGGTTCCAGGCTCTTATCAGCGCAACCAATGACAAGATTCAGAATTATCTGGAGACGGTGGATAAGATTTTTGTGTTTGCCAATCCCAATAAGAAGTCGATTTCGATTCAGGAGTTTGAGAAGAAGGAGTTTCGGCGGCTTAGGGAGGATTTGGAGGATGAGGAGGAGGGAGAGTGAGAGATGCGGGGGCGTTTGGGCTGGTGCAGTGATGCGTTAGATTGTCGCAGGCCCTCCAGAGTGCATCTCCTGTCCGGGTTTAGAAATGCCAGGTGTTAAAGGTTTACGCAGGATTTAAATTTAGGAAGGCGGATGGAAAGTGGGGAGGAAAGTTAAGAGCATTCGGGAGGAGGACCGGCAGTCCGGATTTTATTTACTGGATAAAGTGATTGATAAATTTGAGAACAGCGCAAATGACTGGCGGGAGGAGGCGGACGGGAACCGCAGTTTTAAAATCCAGCAGTCGGATTATGATGCGGTTGGGAAGAGCGAACTTTTGGAGGAGGCCAGAAAGCTGGAACAGATGGGGCTGATTCGGGTGGCCTGGTTTTGCGGGGGTTCGGAGATGGAGAAGGTGACTTATCGGCTGCGGGACATGGCGGAGATTTACCGGGCTGCGGGCCGGGAGTCTAAAAGGAGCCGTCTTGCGCGGGCCAGAGAGTGCGCGGGCCGGTATGAGAGGCAGGCTGTGACGCCGTGGCTGAAGGCTTACTATGGGGATGTGTTCCGGGACATTGACAGGGGAACGTATCCCGGCGATTTGGAGAAGTACGGGGAGCTGTTGTTTCGGTGCCTTGACAGACTGGATAAGCTGGAGGAGCCTGTGTTTATGCGGGTGTTCAGCAGTAAATATCTGAATGGCTCTAAGGTGTTTGAGAGGATGTTAAAATCAAGAGTCGTCAGCATCGGCAGGAAGTATCATCCCATGGTGGATGAGGCTATGGGGGAGCATGAGATTTTGTCCCAGATGTATGTGGAGAATTATGCCCAGGAGCTGGAGCTGAAAGGGGAACTGCGCATTGTTCTGGGGGGAAAGGTTATTGATTTGTCGGTGTTTCCTTATGGAACGGTTTTAAATTCGGAGACGCTTAAACATGGGATTATTGACCCGGTTCAGCGGATTCGCAGGGTAATCACCGTGGAGAATAAGGCAAATTATATGTCTATGCCGTTTGAGGAGGGGACGTTGATTTTGTTCTGCCATGGATTTTTCTCTCCCAGAGAGAGGGAATTTCTGGCGGGGCTGGAGCGGGTTCTTGAGGGGTTAAGACAGGCGGGCGCAGAGATTGAGTACGGTCACACCGGGGATTTGGATTACGGGGGAGTGCGGATTTTCCGGTATATCCGGACAAAGATTTTTCCGCTGGTGAGGCCGCTGTTTATGGATGCAGCCCGGTATGACAAGTATCTGGAGCTGGGATATGGGACGGATATGGAGGCGTCGGCCTGGGAGAAGATGAAGGGGATGGAGGAGCCTTTGCTGCAGCCGCTGATGGAAAGGATTTTGCAGGAGAAGAAGGTGGTGGAGCAGGAGTGCTTTTTGTTTTGAGGATTAAGGGGTTTTCCGGGCAGCCCGTTTACGATACGCTTCCATGGCGGTGAGAAAACTTTGTTCCGGGGTGGATTCCCAGCCGAAGGCTATCTGATGCCACGATTCCTGATATTGGACAAGGCTCCAATAGAACGGGTTTTCCGGGTTGTCATGTTTATGGCTGGTCAGGGATAGTTTGATTGCATATTCGGATTCCATTTTACAAAGACCTTTCTTTTCATAAGGTAAGTATATTCATAATTTTAGGAGATTATGTATGTTTGATGAAAAAGAAAAAGCAGAACTGGATTTGCTGGTTGGGATGGGGAAAAGGCAGGCGGGAAAGCTTAGTTCCATGATTATTTCCAACTGTTTTGTTGGGTTTCCCACAGAAAGGCAGACAGAAGATACCTACATGGAGATGGTGGGTTATCTGGAACGGTCAGGCATTGAGATTATAGATGACGGTTCAGAGATAGAGGCAGAGGACCCGGTGGTATCTGTGCCGGAGATACGCCCCTTTGACCCAAGTAAAATTGATATTGACATGAAGACCATGGAATTATCCAGTATCATTAAGCGGCTGCAGTATCATGAGATTAACATGGATACGAATTTCCAGAGGAAAAGCGGGCTTTGGAAAGATGTGCAGAAAAGCCAGCTGATAGAGTCCCTCCTTCTTCGTATTCCGATTCCGGCTTTCTATTTTGATGGAGGGATAAAAGATAATTGGCTGATTATTGACGGGCTGCAGCGCATTACCACATTAAAAGAGTTTGTGGTGGACAAAACTTTGAAACTTACCGGTTTGGAATTTTTTCATGACCTGGAGGGATTGAAGTTTGAGGAGCTGCCCAGGAGTTTTACAAGACGGATAGAGGAGACGAACATTGTTGCGTATATTGTAAAGGGAGGGACGCCGCCCAACGTTAAATATAATATATTCAAAAGAATCAACACCGGAGGTCTGGAACTGGAACCCCAGGAGATCCGCCATGCTTTGTACCAGGGAAGGGCGACGGACCTGTGCAGGAAATTTGCGGCTCTTCCGGAATTTCAGACAGCCACAACATACAGCATTTGCGACGACCGGATGATGGCCCGGGAATTTGTGCTTCGGTTTGTGGCGGTCTGCTATTATGGGATAGATAAATATGAGGGGGTTCCGGATAATTACCTGAACGGGGCGATGGAATACTTAAATTCAAGCCATTGCGCAGAGGAGCCGGCAATGGAGGCGGCATTTAAAAGAGTGATGAACGCGTCAAAAGAGATTATGGGAAAGTATGCGTTTAGGAGATTGAGAGAGGACGGAAGGCGCAATTCTATCAATAAAGCCATTTATGAGGCATGGTGTAGAAGTCTGTTCTTTCTGAAGGATTCAGAACTTGATGTTTTAAAGCAGCAAAGAGCTGTGGTGTATGAGCGGTTTTTGAAGCTTTGCGGTGATTCCGATTTTTTGCAGATGGTCAAATCCGGCGATAAAAAGTCTTTTTTAATGCGTTTTACGTTCATAGACCAGATGTTGAAGGAGGTTTTGCATGATACGAAAGATTAAAGCAGAGAATTTTAAATGTTTTGAACACATCTCTCTGGAATTGTCGGGCCTGAATCTGCTTTCCGGCATTAACAGTATGGGGAAATCTACATTAATTCAGATACTTTTGCTATTGCGGCAGTCCTATGAGCAGAATACCCTGGAAAAGGGGATTTATTTAAACGGAAAATATACGAATCTGGGTGTGGGTAAGGATATTCTTTATACGGATGCAAAGGAGAATAAAATAAGCATTTTTCTGGAGGGGGAGCAAAGTTTTCTGCGCGCGGAATATGACTATCATGGAGCGTCGGATTTTCTGAAGCTTATGAGCCAGGTCAGTGTGGATGCAACGAAAAGCCTGAATCTGTTTGATAAAGAATTTCAGTACATTGGGGCGGACCGCTTAGGACCTCAGAGCAGTTATGAAAAGTCCTACTATGAGGTGTGGGAAAACAGGCAGATAGGAAACCACGGAGAGTATGCGGTCCATTATCTTTACACCCATGAATTGGATGATGTGGAAAATGAGAATGTATTGTATGAAGGGGAGGAGAGCATCCGTCTGTCAAGACAGGTGGAGTGCTGGATGGGGGAGATTACCCCAGGCATTTCTCTTCGTATGGAGGATATGGGGCGCAGCAACCGGATGGGGCTTACGGTACATCAGGAAGGTGCCATGGGGTCAGATTATTTTGCGGCGCAGAATGTGGGATTTGGGATTTCGTACGTGCTTCCTGTGGTGTTGTGCCTGTTGAAGGCCAAGAAAGGCCAGCTGCTGATTCTGGAGAATCCGGAGGCCCATCTTCATCCAAAGGGGCAGCGAAAAATAGGGGAGTTGATTGCAAAGGCAGCTCAGGGCGGCGTTCAGATTATTGTGGAGACTCACAGTGACCATGTTCTCAATGGAATCAGGCTCTGCGCGAAAAACGGGAACGTGGATCCGGACCTTGTAAGGCTGTACTATTTTTCCAGAAGGGAGATGGAGGCAGATAACCAGATGAAAATTGTGCCGGTCATAGAGAATCCCATTTTAAGGCTGGATGGGCGGCTTAGTTTTTGGCCGGAGGGGTTTTTTGATGAGTGGGACAGGGCTATTGATGATTTGTTTTAGAGGGATAGTAGAATGCAGATGATAGTAAATGAACTGTCTGCCAGATTTCCGGCTGAATCCATAGAGGATGGGAAGCAGATGATGGATTCTTTTTTGAGGACTTGTTTTCAGGTGAAAGGAATCATACAAAATGACAGTATTTTGATGGACCAGGATTACAATTCTTTTGAACTGGCGCCGGGGTATCGGATTGAGCAGTGGAGAAATGACCCTGGTGTAGATATAGAGGATAAAAGAAGGTTCCGTTTCTTGGTAAATAAGTCCGTGGTTTACAATTCCGGGGAATTTGAGCAGGAGCAGGGATGGGATTTCAGAACGGAGTTTCTGCATGGGCAGCGCTCTTCCAGGGGATGCCTTTTGGCTTATGAGATGGATGGCGTTGCAGTTAGTTTTTTGAGCAGCCCTCATTGGCGGATAGAGGAGATTGAGGGAATCTATACGGAGCTGACGGATGATGGCAGTATGAAAGAGTCTTCGGTGAAAATCCCTAATGTTTCTTATGATGGAAATGTTGACAGTTTCAGAGGATATTATGAGGAGAAAAGGAAAGCATGGCGGTATACACAGATTGTATCCGGGCAGGATATTTTGAATCTTGCTCCCAAGGTATTTCCCAATCTTATATTTTGTGAAAATGCTGTTGACGGATGCAGGAGAAGTGTTGGGGTATCAGAAGCTGGTCAGGTGTATAAACGTCTGCTGGAATTGCAGCATGCGGCGGAAAATATGGGAGATACTTTTGATAAAAGTGTTCTGACAAAAGCAACCCCGGAATCCGGGGCAACTTTGGAGCGGTTTTCTGAGGAACATTCGTTTCGTCTTCCGGACGGGAGTGTACAGAGATTTTCTTGGCATGTACGGTTTACGGGAGGGTATGGAGGGCGGATTTTCTTTTATCCCATACCGGAGGAGAAGCTTATTTATATTGGACATGTAGGGCATAAACTTCCGACAGTAAAGTATCATTAATTGCGTGATTATTTATGTAGGTAATTGCGAAACAAGTTCGCAATCTTGATTCCAACAGGGAAAAAATCCGGTCATGCCGGATTTTCAGGAGGTGGATGTGGGTAACCGGATTTTAA
>CAJUPQ010000053.1 GCA_910588505.1 uncultured Hungatella sp.
CGGCTGTAGATCTTCCAGTTCTCGTCAAACAGGTTGATGCCGCTGTGCTCCGGATCCAGAACTTCCATGTTAGCTTCCCAGAGGGAGGAGATGGTTCCTACATCCTTCCAGTAGCCGTCAAAGTGGTACGCGTACATATTGCGGTTATCCCTCAACAGGTTGGGGATAATGTTGTTGCCAAAGTCATTTTCAGAGTTGGGGTCAGCCTCGTCTTCAACCAAGTATTTCTTTAAGATATCCCAGTTAAATATGTAGATACCCATGGAAGCTAAGTTAGACTTGGGGTTCTTGGGTTTTTCCTGGAACTCCGTGATCTTGTCGTTCTCGTCAGCTACCATAAGGCCGAAGCGGGAAGCTTCATCCCACGGAACTTCCATAACGGCAACGCTGAACTCCGCGCCTTTTTCCTTGTGGAACCGAAGAAAATCGCTGTAGTCCTGCTTGCAGATCTGGTCGCCGGAAAGGATAATTACATACTGCGGGTTGTAACGCTCGATAAAGGAAATGTTCTGATAGATGGCGTTGGCAGTTCCCTTGTACCAGTCAGAGCCGGAAGCTTGCTGATAGGGCGGGAGCACATGAACGCCGCCGTAGAGACGGTCTAAGTCCCAGGGCTGTCCATTGCCGATATACTCGTTCAGAACCAGCGGCTGATACTGGGTCAGGATGCCCACGGTATCAATGCCGGAGTTAACGCAGTTCGACAGCGGGAAATCGATGATACGATACTTGCCGCCAAAAGGAACTGCAGGTTTTGCCAGCTTCTGGGTAAGCGCGTATAAGCGGGAACCCTGTCCGCCGGCAAGAAGCATTGCAATCATTTCTTTTGCCATAATATATCCCCCTGAAATATATGATAGTGTGCAGCCGCCCCCCTTAGATGACAGCTGCAATAATACTATGTCCAAATTGTACCACATATTAATGAAAAACGGTAGTTTTTTAGAGGAACATTTCTTGTTTTTTTTATGTTTGTGCATTTTGACGGAATGTATTTATGAAAATTTCATAAAAACAAGACTTTACGGGGAGAAAATCATGGGGTATAATAAAAAAAGCCGTACAAGCGGCGGGGCAAGGGAAGGCATATGCGGACCACAGGCCTGTAGGATGGGGGATCGGAGAGACTTCCTGGCAAAAATTAAATGACACTATTGTGGAGGGAGAAGATATGGTAAAGATTAACAGTACACTGAAGGCAAAAGAGATCCAGGAGATGTTTGACGGCAAGGAGTATGGCGGGATCACATTCCATTTCACCAAGAAGGTGGGCATGGGCCTGGTATTTGATATTGACAATCCTCAGGGGAAAAGCGCGGATGATGTCAAGGGTGTGGTGAAGTCTACGTTAAAGACGGATCCGATTTTGAAAGCGCTTTTGATTACGGTTGAGGTAACCTTATAATTCTATAAAGGTTTACGGAAAAGATACTTAAGAGAGACAGGCCGCCAGGGATGGGAGGGCCTGTCTTTTTATATGCACACGGACACTCCAGGGAAGGTTGTCAGCTAAGCTGACAAGTGCCCGGCGCGCGAGTAGGGGAGAAAGCGCCCCCCTTGCTGGATTATTGTGAAATATCAGGGTTGAATGAGGGGGGAAAGTCCGGTGTAAAGCATGACAGATCAGGTAAGAGAGATGGCGTCCATAATATGTTTGCGGAATTGTTCCGCCATGTAAGGTCTGGCTTGGTGCTTTCGGTATCCCATAGAGATGTAGCGCTGAAAGCTGATGCCTGTAAGAGGAATGAGGGCGACACCGTCGGTGTGGATCTCCGGATTGTCAGTCATAATGGCACAGCCGATTCCTGCCCGTATCATACCTATGATAGTCCGGTCCTCCTCAGCTTCGCCGGCAACGCGGATGGTGACGCCGGCTTCCCGATAAAGCTGGTTGGTAATGTCCCACATGCTGGAGGAGCGAGTGTGGATAATGATGTTTTCCGGTTCCAGTTCCTGAATATGGATGGATTTTCTGCATGCAAACCGGTGTCCCACAGGGACAGCGGCTACCAGAAGCTGTTCAAACACAGGGACAAATTCGATCTGAGTCTCAGATGAAATGGCAGTACAGAAAATCAGATCGAACTGGTTTTCTTTCAGACCGTTGATCAATTGGCGGGAGGTCCCTGTTTTGCAGGAAAAAAAGATTTTTTTCCCTGTGGATTCCCGAAAGCTCTGAATCCATCGGGGGACCATGTCATATTCTACGGAGGTGACCATGCCCAGATCAATATATCCCTCAGCCATGGCCTGTTCTTTGCGAAGGTAGTCATTGCCTCGCTCCAGTTCGCTTAAAGCGGCTTTCACGTATTCCAGATAATGCTTGCCCTGTTTTGTCAGGACGACATTTCTTCCCTTTTTCTCAAAAAGATAGGCTCCCAGCTCCTGTTCCAGGGAGGATATGGCTTTGCTCAAAGTGGGCTGGGTAATATGCAGTTCTTCGGCCGCCCTGGTGTAATGCTCATAGTCTGCCAGAGTCCGGAAATAGTACAGTTGATTTAGATTCATATGCAGAAGCTCCTTTGGTGTCTTCGTTGTAAGCCAGACAGGAAAGAGTAGTTTTATTTAGGAACAGTATAGCAGAAACTATAATTTTTCGCTATGGATTTATCAGGTAGAAACCATAATTTCACAGTAAAAAAGAGGGTATAATCTATCTGTAAGGTTAATTTATTAACAAGTCATAAGGAGAGGAAGGCTATGAAAATGAGTGGAAGAAGATGGATGGCAGGCGTGATGGCAGCAGTTATGGCCATGTCCGCTCTGGCAGGATGTTCCGGAGGCAGCGAAGCGACGGAGGCGGCAGGTACTACGGAAGCTGCGCAGGAGACCACTGCCATGGCAGAGACGACTGCCACCGCTGCGGCAGGCGGCAGCTTTGAGGGGAGCGCGGCAGGAAGAAACGGGGACATCAAGGTGTCGGTTACGGTGGATGCTGACGGCACGATCAGTGCCATCGAGGTGCTGGAGTCGGAGGAAACCGCAGGGATCGGCGATACGGCCATGGAGCAGCTGATTAAGGATATTGTGGAGAATCAGAGTATTGCCGTGGACAGTATTTCCGGTGCGACGATTACGTCGGAAGGTCTTTTGACAGCTGTGGAAGCAGCTCTTGTAAGCGGCGGACTGGATGTAAAGGATTATCAGACAGCGGCCGCGAAGGAGGCGGGAGAGGATCTGCTTCTGGACACGGAAATCGTTATTGTAGGCGGGGGCGGCGCAGGTCTTGCCGCGGCTGCCAGTGCGGGAGAGAAAGGCGCTTCCGTTGTTGTTCTGGAGAAGATGAGTTCTACAGGCGGCAACACCCGTCTGGGAGAAGGTACATATAATGTGGCTGATATGGAGCTTCTTGCGTCCACCGGAGCAAAAACTACGGCGGATCTGGAGAAGGAAGTGGAAGAGGCCATAGGAGTCAAGACTGATGATGAAGCGTATAAAGCCCTTATTGAGGCGGTAAAGAAGGATTTTGAGGAATGGAAGGCGTCAGGGTCGGAGAATCTGTTTGACAGCGCCAACTGGCACGCCCTTCAGACCTATACCGGAGGCGGCGAGATCGGGGATCTGGATCTGATTACCACATTTGCCACCGGCGCGGTGGACAGCTTGAAGTGGCTGAAAGAGGACATCGGTGTTCCGTTTAAAGAAGATTACATTTTCATGGCTATCGGCGGAAAATGGCAGAGAGGTCATCAGATCGATCTGATAAAGGCTACCGGTACAGAGGGGGACAATGGGGGAAATGTGTATATTACTCTTCTTGAGGAGCAGGCGGTTAAATCGGGAGCCGAGATTTATACGGACGCGGATGTTACGGAGATATTGATGGATGACAGCGGGCGGGCCTGCGGCGTGGTTGCGGAGAGAAGTGATGGTTCTGTTATTACGGTCAATGCGTCTAAGGCAGTGATCTTGACTACAGGCGGGTATGCGGCGAATTCGGATTTGGTTTACAAGTACAGCAACGGAGCGATCACTACAAAGATGACCAGCTGCGCGGTCAGCAGCACCGGCGACGGCCTGGAGCTGGCGGAGGCTGTGGGGGCTAAGCTGATTGATCTGGATCAGATTCAGGTGCATCCTTTGGGCGATCCCATTAATGACTGCGGATGTGTGGCGCAGTTTGTGGGCAACTGGCTCAGCGCTCAGTATTATATGTTTGTTAATAAGGAAGGAAAGCGGTTTGTGAAGGAGGACGGAACCAGGTATGAGATGTCTATGGCAGAGCTGGAGCAGACCGACGGGCAGATGTGGCTGATTGTGGATTCCAGCCAGATTGCGGGGGATGACAGCCGGACGGCCCAGATCGAGTCTCTGATTGCCGATGGTCATACCTTTGCCGGGGATACACTGGAGGAACTGGCAGGGAAGATCGGCATAGACGCAGAAGTCCTTAAAGCAACGGTGGATACTTACAATGAGGGGATGAAAAACGGTTCCGATGAGTTTGGCAAGGCGGCCAGCGCGGATGCGGTGATCGAACAGGGGCCCTTCTACGCAAGTCTTCGGACTCCCACAGTACATCACACCATGGGCGGCATTCAGATCAATACCCAGGCACAGGTATTAAATGAGAGCGGCCAGGTGATTCCTGGACTCTATGCGGCCGGTGAGGTTACGGGCGGTATTCACGGCAATAACCGGCTGGGCGGAAACGCGTATTCGGATATTATGACTTTTGGACGGATTGCCGGAATAAATGCGGCGGCGGAGTAGAAACATGGCCGAATGAAAATTATCATTGAAAGATCCCGTAAAATCATGTACAATGTTAAGAAGAATACTTATTAGGCAAGCCAATGCGGTGCGTGAGGGAAAGCGGGAGTTAATATGCCAACTGAAAAAGAGATTAATGTAAACCTTTTTGAGAGGCTGGATTTGATAGAGAGGTTGGAGATGATAGCGGAGGAGAATGATATTGAGGCTGTTAAAAAACAGCTTGCGATTGAGAGAAGGTTTGTAGAGCGCAAACTCTACCAGCAGCCTCCGTTGATAAACGGCCAGCAGTGAGCGGCAGATTAGAGACACCATCAGGCGTAAAGTTTTTGGATTTCAGAAACTTTGCGCCTTTTTGGTCATGAGCCTGACACAGGAAGGAAAAAGGTATTAGAAAAACAGAAAGGTATGGTGGAAGGATGAAATTGCTGACATGGGAATTGGACCGGCCGCAGAGGGCGGACAGCGCGGGAGAGGACAAAAGGGCGAAAGTTACGGCGTATCTGCTGGACTGGCAGGAGGGGGAGCGGGAGAGAAAGCGGCCCGCGGTGGTGATCTGTCCGGGCGGCGGGTATCACAGGCTTTCCCCCCGGGAGGGGGAGCCTGTGGCCATGGAGTATCTGGCCATGGGGTATCATGCTTTTGTGCTGTGGTATACCGTGGCGCCGGGGAGATTTCCCCAGGGTCTTTTGGAGTTGGCGTCTCTGGTGGCTCATATCAGGGACCACGGGGAAGAGTGGGGCGTGGATCCGGAAAAGATCGTGGTGTCCGGGTTTTCGGCAGGCGGGCATCTGGCCTGCAGCCTGGGCGTGTTCTGGAACCGGGAGTTTGTCTACGGGCCTATCGGGCGCAGGGCCCAGGAGATCCGGCCTGACGGGATGATCCTGTGCTATCCGGTGATCTCGTCAGGGGAGTACTGTCACCCTGGTTCTTTTGAGCATCTTCTGGGGGAGGAATCAGGGGATGAGGATAAGCGAAGCCTGGTTTCCCTGGAAAGACAGGCGGGAGCCCATACGCCTAAGACGTTTCTGTGGCATACGGCCACGGATGATACCGTTCCGGTGCAGAATTCTCTTCTCTTTGCTCAGGCCTTGGTGGCAAATGGGGTGAATGTGGAGTTTCATCTGTTCCCTCATGGGGGACATGGGCTTTCTCTGGCAAGAGTGGATACCAGCAGAGGGGAGGAAAGTCTTGTGGAGCCTGGGTGTCAGTGCTGGATCAGGCTGGCATGGGAGTGGATGAAGAATTTGTGATTGAAAGATTGTGTAAAATCATGTACAATGAATGTGAAATTTAACACAAGGGAGTAAAGGAGAATGATTATGGGCAAGAGACCAACAGTGTTGATGATTCTTGACGGCTACGGCCTTAATGACAAGTGCGAAGCCAATGCGGTGTGTGAGGGAAAAACTCCGATTATGGACCAGTTGATGAGTCAGTGTCCCTTTGTGAAGGGGCAGGCCAGCGGCCTGGCGGTGGGACTTCCCGACGGACAGATGGGCAACTCTGAGGTGGGCCATCTGAACATGGGGGCAGGCCGCATCGTGTATCAGGAGCTGACCAGGATCACAAAGTCCATTGAGGATGGGGATTTCTTTCAGGTGCCGGAGTTTCTGGAGGCGGTGGAGAACTGCAAGAAGAACGATTCCGCCCTTCATATGTGGGGCTTAGTGTCCGACGGCGGCGTTCACAGCCACAACACCCATATCTATGGACTTTTGGAGCTGGCTAAGCGCCATGGGCTTGAGAAGGTTTATGTTCACTGCTTCCTGGACGGCCGCGACACGCCTCCCGCGTCAGGCAAGGGGTTTGTGGAGGAGCTGGAGGCAAAGATGAAGGAGATCGGCGTGGGCAAGGTGGCCACGGTTCAGGGGCGCTACTACGCCATGGACAGGGACAACCGCTGGGACCGTGTGGAACGGGCCTATAGGGCGCTGACTTTGGGAGAGGGGACTCCCGCGGCAAGCGGCCCGGCAGGGATTCAGGCTTCCTATGATAAGGAAAAATTCGACGAGTTTGTGGAGCCGGTGATCGTCATGGAGGACGGCAAGCCGGTGGCCACGGTGCAGGACGGCGATTCCGTGATCTTCTACAACTTCCGCCCTGACAGAGCCAGGGAGATCACCAGGGCTTTCTGTGATGATGACTTTAAGGGGTTTGACAGGGGAAAGAGGCTGAACCTGGTGTATGTGTGCTTTACGGACTATGACGACACCATCGGCAATAAGTTGGTGGCCTTTAAGAAGGAGAGCATTACCAATACCTTTGGAGAGTACCTGGCTAATCACAACATGACCCAGGCAAGGATCGCGGAGACGGAAAAGTATGCCCATGTAACCTTCTTCTTTAACGGCGGTATCGAGGAGCCTAACAAGGGTGAGGACCGGTTCTTGATCCCATCCCCCAAGGAGGTGGCTACCTATGACCTGAAACCGGAGATGAGCGCTCCCGGTGTGTGCGACAAGCTGGTGGAGTGCATTAAGTCCGGCAAATATGACGTGATCATCATCAATTTCGCCAACCCGGATATGGTAGGCCACACGGGTGTGGAAGACGCGGCCATTAAGGCCATTGAGACTGTGGACGCCTGCGTGGGAAGAACGGTGGAAGCCATCAAGGAAGTGGACGGCGTTCTGTTTATCTGCGCTGACCACGGCAACGCGGAGCAGCTGGTGGATTATGAGACCGGCGCGCCCTTTACGGCCCATACAACCAACCCGGTGCCTTTTATCCTGGTGAACGCGGACCCGTCCGTAAAACTTCGGGAGGGCGGCCGTCTGGCGGATATTGTTCCTACGCTGATCGAGCTGATGGGTATGGAGCAGCCAAAGGAGATGACCGGAAAGTCTCTGCTGGTGAAATAGAGTTGGCGTGTTTGAACCTGAAATGAAACATGTCCAGGTGTGCCGCTTCTTCTATAAAAGCGGTACACCTGGACGTTTTGTTTTTCTTTCTATTTAAACTGGAGTATATGTGATTTGGTGTGTGATACTATATTGTATGAGAGAAGTCCCAAAATTGTTACAAGCTTTGGGGCTGCCTTGGTCAGTCGTAAATGCTGTCTACGTCCCAATCTGTTATCATTCCGCTTTCGGCGTCGATCTCAAACTCATATTCCAGGGTTTTATAAAAGAACTCGCCTTCATAAATCAGCCTTCCGTCGTCGTAATCTGTTTTGACCTTTCCCCATGTCACATCCGCTGCTTTTACTTTGGCCTGCTCAAGGGCTATGGCTTTGGCGGCTTCTATGTCGGAGACGGCCGTTTTTTTCGCGGGATCGGAGGAAAGGCTGTTTTTGGCGTCGTAGTCCCAGCTGATGATGGCTCCGGTGCTTCCGTTGATCTCGTACTGGTATTCTTTCTTGTCCTCGGTGACAAACTCTATGTCGTATTCAAGTCTGACGTCGTCAAGGTCTGTCTCCGTCTTTACAAAGGTTACATCCTCCGCCTTCTGTCCGGCGTGGTTTAGAGAGATTTCTTTGGCCCGGTCCAGGGAGATGGTGGTTTTCCGGCTGTTGTGGGTCTTGGCCCCTGGCGCCCCGTCGTATTCAATGGCGAGGATCATGCCGTCTTTTGCCAGGATTTCGTACTCGTAGGTCTGATAGTCCGGTGTGACGAATTTTATTTCGTACACCAGCCGGTTGTCATCCATATCGGTCCTGGTCTGTCCAAAGGTTACATCCTCTGCTTTCTGTCCCGCGTTTTCAAGGGCAATGGACCTTGCCTTGTCCTCTGTAACCTGGGCCGCGGATGCGTTCATGGCCATAAGAATTGCCAGGGTTCCTGCCGCTAAAGTGGTGTGTGCTGCCGCAAATGTTTTCTTC
The DNA here is from genome assembly GCA_910588505.1 of uncultured Hungatella sp. GTDB lineage: Bacteria > Bacillota > Clostridia > Lachnospirales > Lachnospiraceae > UBA3402. The sequence goes on from CAJUPQ010000053.1 coordinate 8,537, forward strand.
ATGTTCAGTTCCTCCATAATTTTCTTTATTTTATTTAGTTTATTTTACGAATTCTGTCCATAGATGTTCTTGCCATACATTTAGGAAAGATCAGGACTCAAACACCTTGCTGTAGATCTCCTCGCAAAGCGCGTCCACATAGGCCGGGTCAGGCAGGTCTTTTTCCGTGATAAGGAGGTCTTGGATGATCCGGAAGCGTTTCAGGCTTATCTCCTCCTCTGACAGGGATTCCCGGTCCTCGATCTCTCTGTCAATATCAGAGGCTTTCCATCGATCCGCGAACCAGGTTACCAGCTCCCTGGTCTGGTTCTGCTCCCTGTCGATCTCCGGCCGGAGGTTTTTGGCGGAGCGGGAGGTGTTAAAGTAAACGGCCATGGAGAAGATCCCCATGGCGGTCATGGCGCCCTGAAAGATCAGCTTTGAAGCGCCGGCCATGGGCAGGCGGATGATGCCCGCCCAGCAGGCGATACTGACCACAAGGAGCAGGACTCCCATCATGAGGAAGGCGGTGGCGGAGGACTTTAGGTCGTCGTACTTTTGGGCTTTTGTCTCATACACGGCTGTCCGCCGGGGGATGGCAGCCTGTGGAGCCGGGACTTCCCCGTCCGGGGCCTGTATTTCCTCCAGCTGCTGATTTAATCTATCCAGATATTCCTGCTGTTTTAGGAGAAGTTCTTTCTGTTCTTCTTCTTTCATGGCCCTGGCGGCTTCTTCGGATTCCACCAGAGGGCCGCCGCAGTCCGTGCAGACCGTGATCCCGTCTACAAATTCCATATCGCATTTAGGACAATACATAGGGTAGAGCTCCTTTAAGTTGATTTGTCCTTATTATAATGCATAAACAGGGATTCGTCTATAGAGGTTTTGTTTTGGAAAAAGAAATACATGTCCTATGGAAAAAAATACGCTTTTGTGATACACTAGAAAAACCATGGCATAGAGATGAGGAGACATAAGTGTATGAAGACAACTGCCTTACTGAAAAGGTTTATCCCATATTACAGAAAGTATGTGTGGATCATGGTTATGGACCTGTTCTGCGCAGGCCTTACCACCATCTGCGAGTTGGTGCTGCCGCTGATTTTGCGCTACATCACCAATGTGGGCATGAGCGATCTGGCGTCCCTGACAGTACAGATGGTGGTGACCATCGGGGCGCTGTATTTTGTCCTGCGGGTCATTGACGGTATGGCCAGCTTTTACATGGCCTACACAGGCCATGTGATGGGAGCGTCCATTGAGACGGATATGAGGGAGGACGCTTTTGAGCATCTGCAGAAATTGTCGGACAATTATTTTAACAATACCAAGGTGGGGCAGATCATGTCCCGGATCACCAGCGATCTGTTTGACGTGACAGAGTTTGCCCACCACTGTCCCGAGGAATTTTTTATCGCGTTTTTAAAGGGTGCGGTGTCCTTTGTGATCCTGGCAAGGATCAATCTGCTTCTGACGGTGATCATTTTCCTGCTGATCCCTGTGATGGTGGTTTCCTGTACCTATTTTAACCTGCAGGTGAGGAAGGCGTTTAAGCGCCAGAGGAATCACATCGGCGAGCTGAACGCCAGGATCGAGGACAGTCTTTTAGGCAACAAGGTGGTCCGGGCTTTTGCCAATGAGAAAGTGGAGATCGACAAGTTTAATCACGACAATCAGGAATTTTTGAAGATCAAGCGCCATACGTACAAGTATATGGCCGCGTTTCAGAATACCATCCGGATCTTTGACGGGCTGATGTATGTGGTGGTGATCGTGGCAGGCGGAATTTTTATGGTTGACGGGCGCATCGCTCCGGGGGATCTGGTGGCATACACCATGTATGTGACCACCCTTCTGGCGACCATCCGCCGGATCATCGAGTTTGCGGAGCAGTTCCAGAGAGGCATGACCGGGGTGGAGCGGTTTGTGGAGCTGATGGATGCCAGCGTGGATATTTTTGATGAGGAGGGCGCGGCTCCCTTAAAGGATGTGGAGGGGGAGATTACTTTTAACCATGTTTCTTTTGAGTATCCGGACGATCATACGCCGGTGCTGGCTGATATTGACCTTACCATTAAGCCGGGGGAGAAGGTGGCTTTAGTGGGACCATCCGGCGGCGGAAAGACCACGCTGTGCAATCTGATCCCCAGATTTTACGATCCTGCCAGCGGTGAGATCCTGCTGGACGGTCAAAATATAAAGAAGGTGACCCTGGAGAGCCTTCGGAGCAATGTGGGAGTGGTGCAGCAGGATGTGTACCTGTTTTCCGGAAGTGTTTTTGACAATATTGCCTACGGAAGGCCGGGGGCTGACCGCCAGGAGGTTATAGAGGCGGCCAAGCTGGCGGGAGCGCATGAGTTTATAGAAGAGCTGAAAGACGGGTATGATACGTATGTAGGCGAGCGGGGGGTAAAGCTTTCCGGCGGGCAGAAGCAGCGTATCAGCATTGCCAGGGTGTTTTTAAAGGCGCCTAAGGTGCTTCTTCTGGACGAGGCCACGGCGGCTCTGGACAATGAGAGCGAACATCTGGTGTCGGAATCCCTGGATAAGCTGGCGGCGGGAAGAACCACTCTGACCATCGCCCACAGGCTTACCACCATCCACGGGGCGGACCGGATCCTGGTGCTGTCCGGCAACCGGATCGTGGAGGAGGGGAACCATGAGGCGCTGATGGAGAAGAAAGGGATCTATTATCAGCTGTATACTTCGGCCAGCATTGTGGGCCATGGCGGTGATGGCGATCCGGCGGCAAGGTCCGGTAATTTATAGAAAAGAGGAGTTATGACGATGAAAACAGCGATTGTGACAGACAGTAACAGTGGGATTACCCAGGAGGAGGCAAAGGTTCTGGGGATCTTTGTTCTTCCCATGCCTTTTATGATTGATGGGGAGGATTATTATGAGGATATTAACCTGACCCAAAGAGAGTTTTATGAGAAGCTGAAGGACGGCAGCGATATCTCTACGTCCCAGCCCTCGCCGGAGTCTGTGACCCGGCTGTGGGATAAGGTTCTTAAGGAGTATGACGCTCTTGTGCATATCCCTATGTCCAGCGGGCTGAGCGGTTCCTGCCAGACAGCCGTGATGCTGGCGGAGGATTATGAGGGGAAGGTGTGGGTGGTTAATAACCAGCGGATCTCTGTGACCCAGAGGCAGTCAGTGATGGATGCCAGGAAGATGGCGGCTGACGGGAGAAGTCCGGAGGAGATCCGGAGATATCTGGAGGATACGAAGTTTGATTCCAGCATCTATATTATGCTGGATACCCTGAAATATCTGAAAAAGGGCGGAAGGATCACACCGGCGGCCGCTGCCCTTGGCACACTGCTTAAGCTTAAGCCTGTGCTCCAGATCCAGGGGGAGAAATTGGACGCGTTTTCCAAGGCCCGGACCATTAAGCAGGCCAAAAGCGTGATGATGACAGCCATTGGCCATGATATGGAGACCCGGTTTGGGGATAAGACAGGGGAGAAGATCCATCTGTTTATCGCTCACACGGACAATGAAGCCGCGGCAGTGGAGCTTAGGGAGGAATTGAAGTCAGCCTTTCCTAAGACGGGGGAGATCCATATTGATCCTCTGTCTTTAAGCGTCAGCTGCCATATCGGTCCCGGGGCGCTGGCCATCGCCTGCGCCAAGGCTATGGAGTGATCCAAAACGGGGAGGTAAAGAGGCAGTGCCGGTATTAGGATGGGTAAAAGGGATAAGGTGGAAGCGGACCGTCAGCATGAAGGTGCCTTTATGTCTCCTGTTTTTGATGATTGGTTTTTTTCCTATGTACATTTTGAGCAAGGTGACAGACCAGTCCTTCCGCCAGACCCAGATTGATTTCAGGGTCATGGAGGTGCAGAACCAGTGCCTGATCATCAGCAATAAGATGAGCCGGGTAGGGTACATGAACGAGGACAGCCGGGATCAGACCGTGGATGTGGAGCTGGACACCATCGCGGATATCTTTAACGGAAGGATCGTGGTGGTGAACCGGAATTTTAAGGTGATCAAGGACACGTTCCGGCTGGCCGAGGGGCGGACCCATGTGGCTGAGGAGGTGATCCGGTGCTTCCTGGGGGAGAGCGGCAGCAGGCTGGAAAAGGATAAGCACTATTTTGCCCTGGCGGTACCGGTGTATGGCAATACGGAGAAGAAGAACATCGAGGGCGTGCTGGTGGCCACGGCTTCTACGGAGAACCTGACCAGTATGGCGGAGAAGGTGTCCGAGAAGGCGGCGTTTTTTCAGCTGGTGACCTGCGGGGTCCTGGCTTTGGCGTCAGTGGCGCTGGCGGCGGTGTTGGTGCAGCCTTTTGTGAGGCTTAGGAAGATTCTGGGCCGGGTGGAGGAGGGAAGTTTGGATCAGGTGATCCTGGAGAACGGCTACAAGGAGACAAAGGAGATCTCGTCCGCGATCCAGAACACCATCCATAAGCTGAAAACCATAGACCAGTCCAGGGATGAGTTTGTGTCCAATGTGTCCCACGAGTTAAAGACTCCCATTACCTCCATCCGGGTGCTGGCAGATTCTCTCATGAGCATGGAGGAGACGCCGGTGGAGCTGTATCAGGAGTTTATGACTGACATTTCCGACGAGATCGATCGGGAGAGCAAGATTATTGACGATCTTCTGTCCCTGGTGAAGATGGACAAAGCGGTGGAGGAGTTAAACATCGTCCAGCTGGATATCAACGGGTTGGTGCAGCAGATCATGAAGCGGCTGCGGCCTATTGCCAGAAAGAGGAATGTGGAGCTGATCTATGAGAGCATCCGGGAGGTGACCGCGGATGTGGATGAGGTGAAGCTGTCTTTGGCAGTCAATAATCTGGTGGAAAACGCCATCAAGTACAATGTGGAGAACGGGTGGGTCCGGGTGACTCTGGATGCGGATCACCAGTTTTTCTACGTCAAGGTGGCGGACTCGGGCATCGGGATACCGGAGGAGTACCAAGGCCATGTGTTTGAGCGGTTTTACCGGGTGGATAAGGCGCGTTCCCGGGAGACCGGAGGGACGGGGCTGGGACTTGCCATTACCAGGAAGGTGATCCTGATGCATCACGGGGCGGTTCGTCTGGTGAGCAAGGACGGGGAAGGGTCCACATTTACCATAAGAATCCCCCTGAATTATATCTCCCGGCCTGCGGAGCGGACATCCTAGCACAGCCTTGCTTAAATTTCGGCAAGGCTGTACCAGGAGGAATATTCGGCCCGGCCTGACGGGAAAAACCAAGGAGACAAGGACAGGAGGCGGAAGATGGGACGAAAAATGTGGCTGTGGCTGCTTTTTCTGATGACAATAACAGGTTTGGCCGGCTGCGGAGGGAAGAAACAGGAAAAAACGCCGGAGGAGCCGCAGGAGGGAACATATAAGATCTATTATCTGAACTCCTCCATGACCAGGCTGGCGCCTCAGGAATATGAGACGGATACCCGGGATCAGGAGGCTCTGGTGGTGGAGCTGATGGACCAGTTCCTCAATGTCCCCAATGATGTGGACAGCCAGGTGGCTCTGTCGGATAAGGTGGGATACCTGGGATACCGCCAGGAGGAAAGGGTCTTATTTTTGTATTTTGACGGTGGGTATGGCAGCAAGATCAATATGAACGCCACTAGGGAGATCTTGTGCCGGGCCGCGCTGGCAAAGACCATGACCCAGATCGACGGCATTGATTATATCAGCATCTATGTGGCGGATCAGCCTCTTTTGGATTCCTATGGTAACCCGGTGGGGGTCATGACGGATTCGGATTTTATAGAGGGGATCAGCGATATTAACTCCTACGAGAAAAGCCAGCTGCGGCTGTTTTTCGCCGACGAGACCGGCGGGAGGCTGGTGGAGGAGAGCAGGGAGGTGGTCCACAGCATCAACACGTCCCTGGAACGGCTGATCGTGGAGGAGCTGATCAAGGGACCCGGAACCCAGGGGCATTATCCAACGCTGCCCGGGGATACAAAGCTGTTGAACGTGTCGCTGAATGAAAATATCTGTTACATTAATTTTGATTCTACATTTTTAAACAACACTCTGGAAGTGAAGGAGTATATTCCGATTTACTCCATCGTCAATTCCCTGTCGGAGATCTCCACGGTGAGCAAGGTGCAGATCACGGTAAACGGATCCCAGGAGGTGATGTTTCGGGACGCTATTTCCCTGAACACCCAGTTTGAGAGGAACCTGGAGATCGGGGAAGAACAGGAGTAAAGGGAGAGAATAAGAGGATAACAATCGAATATGAAAAGACCACTGGAATGTTTAGCAGGGGGATTCGTACTTGGAGAGGTATTGGCTCTGCTGCCTGTGGGATGGATGGCGGGGATTCTGGCTGCGTTTGGGGCCGGGGTCTGTTATCTGAGGAAAAAACGCGGCAGGAGCCTGGTTTGGTGGTTCCTGCCGCTGTTTGTGCTGTGGGGGATGGTCTGGCTGAGAAAGGATCTAAGGCAGACCGAAAGGTATGAGCGGATCGGGGAGATGGCAGGCCAGGATGTGGAGACCCAGGGGACGGTTTCGGGGATCCGGGAAAGGGGAGACGGGGGCGGCCTGGTGGCGGAGCTTAGGGATGTGGTGATACTAAGAGAGGGGCAGCAGTGGAAGTACGGCCCAATTCTGGTCTATATGGATGGGCCGGACGAGGGGAAGGACCTGCGGGTAGGTGAGCGTTTGGAGGCCAGGGGCAGGCTGAGGCGGTTTGATGAGCCCGGCAATCCTGGGGAGTTTGATATGGCAGGTTATTATCATGCCATAGGGATCGAGGGACAGTTTTTCGCGGACAGTCTGGTACGGATGGAAGAGGGATATTCTCCATATCTAGACGGGATCTGGCGGGTGCGGCGTCATGCCGGCGCTGTCCTTGACCAGATCTGCAGGGAAGAGGACCGGGGAATCTTTAAGGCGGTGATTCTGGGGGAGAAGCAGGAGCTTTCGGCGGACATGAAAAAGCTGTATCAGCGGGCCGGGATATCCCATCTTCTGGCCATCAGCGGGCTTCACATCTCCATGATCGGTCTGGGGTGCTACGGCCTTCTTCGAAAGGCCGGTCTGGGATCCGCGGGGGCAGGGACAGGGGGGATGGCCTTGACGGTGAGCTACGGGATCCTGGCAGGGGGGATTGGGGTTTCCGCCAGTGTGTGGCGGGCTGTGCTTATGGTGCTTATGAGGATGTGGGCGGAGCGGCTGGGCAGGACATATGATATGAGGACCGCGGTGTCCCTCTCCGGACTGTGCCTGCTGATACAGTCCCCGGGGCTTTTGTTCCAGGCGGGATTTCAGCTGTCTTTTGGGGCGGTGATGACATTGGGAATCATAGTCCCGGTGACAGAGCAATGGATCGGCGCAAAGAAAGGGTGGCAGAAGACCATTCTTTCAGGGGCGCTGATCCAGCTAACTACCTGCCCAGTGATTGCGTACCATTATTTTGAGTTCCCTGTCTATGGGTTTGCGCTGAACCTGGCGGTGATCCCCCTTATGTCCATGGCGCTCTTATCGGGGATCGGGGGTATTGTTCTTGGCAGCGGGTCCGTCAGGGCCGGGATGGCGGCAGTGGGGGCAGGACATTATGTGTTAAAGTTTTATGAGAAGCTGTGCCAGACAGCCGGGATGGCGCCTGGAGCGGTGATGGTAACCGGCAGGCCGGGGTGGGTTCAGATGGGCGTATACGGAGTTATGTGGTGCGTCTTTCTGGTGTTGGCGGCTTTCCGGGTAAGAAGGGACCAAACAGGATCCGCGCCGGAGGATGAGAGGGGAAGGGGGAGAAGGCGCGGGGCATTGGCAGTGGTGTTTGCGGGCGTAAGTCTTGGGATTCTTTTGTACAGGCCTCCTCTTAAGGGGATGGAGGCCGTGTTTCTGGACGTGGGACAGGGGGACGGGATCTGTATCCGCACAGGGGATCAGGTGGTCCTGGTGGACGGGGGAAGCACAGACAGAAAGCTTTTGGGCTCCCGGGTTATCGCGACTTTTTTAAAAAGCCGTGGGATCAGCCATGTGGATCAGGTCATTGTCAGCCATGGGGATCTTGACCACGTATCAGGGCTTTTGGAGCTTATGGAGGGGGACTGGGGGATTACGGTGAACCATGTGATCCTGCCGTGGCTGGGACAGGATCCGGAGGATGATAATTATGGGAGGATCAAAGAGGCGGCAGAGGGCTGCGGGGCTCTGGTCCATTGGATGAGACGGGGGGACCATATAGGCAATGGAAAATTAAGGATCGACTGCCTCTACGCGGGGGAGGAGGATGGAAGAGACAGGAACGAGCACTCCCTGATGCTTTTGGTGACCTACGATCTGACGGGGATCCTGCTTACAGGGGATATGAGCGCCAAGGGGGAGGCGCGGTGGCTGAACATGGGGGAAACGCCCAGGGTCCAGGTGCTTAAAGCGGCTCATCACGGGTCGTCCTATTCTACCACAGAGGCGTTTTTGGAGAGGATAAAGCCAAAGTGGGCGGTGATCTCCTGCGGGGAGGGCAACCGTTACGGTCATCCAGGTGAGGATACCCTTGACCGGCTGGAGAGACAGGGGGTGAGAACGTTTGTGACCATGGATACAGGGGCCGTGACTGTGAGGAGCGACGGCAGGAGGATGGAGGTTACGATGTATTCTCCAGGGGATGGCCACAGAGCCCGTTAATGTTCATGGGGATAGGTAATGGCGGTCTGGGTTACTGTTTGCTGGGTACCAGTGAACAGTAATGGGATTGTGGCGAAGCCAGTAGGGAGGGAAGGGGAGATTCATCTTGAAAATCGCGAAAACCTTGGCTATAATAGAAAAAAAGCAAAGGGGGAGGTTCTATGAACAGAAACGGAGGGCTTTTTACGGACGGCACCCGCTATATTATTTACGGAATCTGTTTTATCTTGTTTATCGGAGTGATGATGATGATCCCAAAGGATCTTAAGAGGGAGGAGACGTGGCGGGTGGAAGCCCATATTATAAAGAAGGAAGTGGTGGAGGAGGACGGGGAGACTCTGTATCTGCTGCACACGGAGGACAGTATTGGCAATAAGGCGACTTACCAGATCGTACAGGGCGCTCTCAATGAACGGATGACAGCAGAGGATGTGCATAAGCAGATCCGGAGAGGGCGGTATTACCGTCTGAAATTAACGGACGGGGAGCAGTACGGCTGCGATTACCCGGTGATCTGCGGGGCGGCTACGCTGATCGATGGGTTTACGGAGGAAACAGAAGGGGCTCACTAACCGAATTCTTAAAAATTTAGAAATACAGAAAATACCCTTGTGTATTTTGAAAAAAAGGGGTATAGTGTTATAGGCGGTCAAGGGACTGTCAAGTATTTGGTGGAGATGTGTCGGTTCCCCAAAGATAGAGGAGGAAAATTTATGAAGAAAAGAAATTTTGCAAAGGCAATGCTGGTCGTGGCATGCAGTGCTTCTCTGGCTGCCTGTTCAAGTTCAGGCAATAATGAGACTTCGGAGGCCACCACAGCAGCGGAGACCACTACTGAGGCGGAGACTACCACAGCAGCGGAGACTACTGAGGCGGAGACGGAAGCTCCTTCCGGTCCTATGGAGTTAAAGATCGGTCAGGTAGAAGGCGCGGCCCATGGCGACAAGTGCTTTACCGTGGCTACGGCGGTTGTGGATGCCAATGACACGATCATCGCGGCTTATATTGATGAATTCCAGTTTTTGGACGCCGAGCAGGAGGGCGTTCCCAACAGCGAGGCTTTTGTGACAGCAGGAAGCGTTGCGGAGGGCCAGGTTCTGGGGTCTAAGAGAAAGAATGATAATTACTACTCTGAGATGATGGAGAAGTCCGGCGCTACTATGATGATCTCTTCCAACTTTGACGAGATCCAGGCTTTTGCGGCGGGAAAGACTATCGCGGAGCTGGAGGAGCTGGCAGGAAAGTCTTCCGAGGAGGTTTTGGACGCGGTTTCCAGCGCCACACTGGTTGACACTCCAGGGTATCTTGGCGTTATCGCGGACGCGGCTAAGGCAGCTAAGGAGAATGAGTCTGTGGTCTATGAGGGCGACAGGGACAACCTGCTGCTGAATATGGACACATTTGCGGCCCACGGTGATAAGTGCTTTACTGTGGCAGCTTCTTTAAATGACGGTGAGACGGTGATCCTGTCTTATATTGACGAGTTCCAGTTCCTGGACGGCGAGCAGGAGGGCGTTCCCAACAGCGACGCGTTCACAGAGGCCGGAAGCATTCTGGACGGCAAGGTACTGGGCTCCAAGAGGGTGAATAATACCTACTATTCCGAGAACATGAAGAATGCCGGCGCTACTATGGAGATCGCGGCAAACTTTGACGCGATCCAGGAATTTGTCAACGGCAAGACTCTTATGGAGCTGGAAGAGCTGGTGGCGGCTAACTATGTGTCCGAGGAGGAGGAGACAGAGGCAGCCGCGGATGAGGGCGGTGCTGATGACAGAACCGCTCTGGAAGAGAGCGAGGGAGAGGAAGCAGATGCTATCTCCGGAGCTACCCTGGCGGATAAGTGGGGATATGTGGCGGCCATTTTGAATTCCATAGGTTAATCTGAGCGAAAGAGTCTGACGGGGGTATCGCATTTGAGATGGGATGCCCCCGTTTTTTATGCGCAGATCCGCGCGGATGAGATATGCCGCTAAGGCGGCACACAGGTCGTGGTGGAGTAGGGAAAGGTGATTCCCATACCCGATTGTGCAGACCTGAGCATGAAGAGCTGTTGCCAAGGCGGAATGGAGGCTCGGGTTTTAGCGGCGGGGAAGGGCGTTTACCTGCGTGATTTTGGGAAGAGAGCTATGGGGGAGAACTATGAGTTTGACTGACGGAGCAAAGAGATGGTTTTATGTGGCGGTTCAGTGTACCTGGGGAGGGATCCAGACGTGTCTGGGGCTGTTTTTGTTTCTCTGCTACAGGGACGCGCCTCATGAGGTGTACCATGGGGCCATGTACACAAAGTGGAAGCTGGAGGAAGGCATTTCCCTGGGACTTTTTATTTTTGCCCCGGACAGGGACGAGGACTGGTGCCGTCAGATGGCGGTTCATGAGTATGGCCATACCTGGCAGTCCATGATGCTGGGACCCTGCTATCTTGTTGTGGTGGGGATCCCTTCTATCATATGGTCCAGGTCCAGGCGGTGCAGACAGGCGCGCAGGGAGAAAGGGATTCCCTACTCGGCGTTTTACACGGAGCGGTGGGCGGACGATTTGGGAGCCAAAATGACTGGGGTTATGTGACAGGGAACAGGGGAGAGGAAGGGCTGGAACATGGATTTTTACAGGCGAATGGGGATCGTCTGTCAACAGATTCCCAGGGGAAAGGTGGCTACATACGGACAGATCGCTCTGCTGTGTGGCAGGCCAAAGAACGCCAGACAGGTGGGCTATGGATTGAAGCGCAAATTGGCCGGGGAGGGGACGCCTGCTTACCGGGTGGTAAATTCAAAGGGGATCTTAAGCGGGGCCGCTTCCTTTGAGACCTTTGATATGCAGAGGATCCTTTTGCAGGAGGAGGGTGTGGCAGTGGTCTGGACTGAGGACGGCTGGAAGGTAGATCTAAAGGTTTATGGCTGGAAAAACACCATGGAGGATGCGGTCTGCCTAAATAAGCTGTTTGAGCGGGAGGAAGGGATGAGGGATGAAGGTTCTGAACCAGGACATGAAAACAGGGCAGTTTAAGCCGGTATATCTGCTTTACGGGGAGGAGGCTTTTTTAAAGAAGAGCTATAAGAAGCGTCTGAAGGAGGCCATCGTGGGGGATGACACCATGAATTTCCACCAGTTTGAGGGTAAGGGCCTTGACTTAAAGGAGATCATAAGCCTGGCAGATACCATGCCTTTTTTTGGGGAGCGGCGGCTGATCTTGTTGGAGGACAGCGGCCTTTTTAAGGGCGGCGGCGGTGAGCTTTTGGTGGAGTACCTGCCTGGAATGCCGGACACTTCTGTTATGGTGTTTGTGGAGTCGGAAGTGGACAAGCGGAGCAGGATGTACAAAAAGGTGAAGGAGTTGGGCTACGGGGCGGAGATGGCCAGGCAGGACGCCAGACAGCTGGCCTCCTGGGCAGGAGGGATCCTGGCAAAGGAGGGGAAGAAGATTACAGGGAGGACCATGGAGCTTTTTCTCGGCAAGACCGGGGACGATATGGAGAATATCCGCATGGAGCTGGAGAAGCTGATCGGATACACCATGGGGCGGGACGTGATCACGGACCAGGATGTGGAGGAGATCTGCGCGGTCAGGGTTACCAACAAGATCTTTGACATGGTGGCTGCCATTGTCACCAGGAGAACCAGGGCTGCCATGGATCTGTATGAGGACCTTCTCACTCTCAGGGAGCCGCCTATGAGAATCTTGTTCCTTATTGCCAGGCAGTTTAACCAGATCCTCCAGGTAAAGGAGCTGATGGCTCAGGGTATGGACAGGGGAAGTATTGCTTCTAGGCTGAAGATGCAGCCGTTTGTGGTGGGGAAGGTGATGCCTCAGGCCAGATCATTTTCCAGAGAGCAGATCTTGTCCTATGTGGAGCTGTGCGTGGACGCGGAGGAAGCTGTGAAGACAGGGCGGCTTAATGACAGGCTGGCCGTGGAGCTTTTGATCACCAGGCAGTACTGACAGATTGGTTTGGCAGGGATGGGATACAAAAAAGAAAAGGCTTCGAAAACCGCCACACCCACGGTTTTTGAAGCCTTTTGTTCGTTCTATATGCTTTTACGGGTTAAGCCATGGCGCTTACCGCTTTGCTCAAACGGGCAACTTTGCGGGAAGCGTTGTTCTTGTGGTATACGCCTTTTGTACAGGCCTTGTCAATCTCGGAGATTGCGTTTACTAAGCTTGCCTGTGCAGCAGCCTTGTCACCGGCAGCGATAGCAGCGTCAACCTTCTTCATGGAAGTCTTTACTTTGGATCTGATGGACTTGTTTCTGGCAGTCTTGGTTTGTGTAACTAAGATTCTTTTCTTAGCAGATTTAATGTTAGCCAATCTGGGCACCTCCGATTAAAATTAATATTATTAAAGTTCTTTGGTTTGCATCAAAGTCTGGACACGGACAGATTAATGTAAACATGCTTTAATATTTTATCCAATAAGGCGTGGAATGTCAATACATATTTCCCTGTTTTTTGGAAAAAATAAGGGGAAAACATGAGAAAACGGAGGGGTAATGATGTTTGAGATTCGGACGGATCTGGCAGTGGAGGAGAAGGAGAGTTTTCCCGGAAGGGGAGGGGAGGTTAAGGGGGTTTCCCTCAGGGAGTGGCGGAAGGCCTGCAGCAAGATCAAGCTGACGGAGGTGGCGATCCTGGATGAGCAGGGGGCCAGGGCTATGGGGAAGCCTGTGGGGACTTATGTTACCATGGAGGCTAAGGCTTTAGCTAAGGGGGATGAGGATTATCACAGGGAAGTGGCGGAGGAATTGTCCGTACAGCTGAAAACCATGTTGAAGGAGCTGAAAAAGAAACACAAGGTACCAGATAGGAAGGATATCCATGTGCTGGTGGTGGGACTTGGCAATCCGTCTGTGACGCCGGATTCTCTGGGACCAAAGGTCCTGGGCAATCTGCGGGTGAACCGGAATATGGACGAGGGGCAGGAGGACGCGGTCTTAAGCGGGATCGTGCCAGGGGTTATGGCCCAGACGGGTATGGAGACAGCGGAGATCTTAAAGGGCATCATCCATGAGACAGAGCCGGATATGGTTATTGCTATTGACGCCCTGGCAGCCAGGAGCATAAGGAGGCTGGGGACCACCATTCAGCTGACCAACACGGGGATCCATCCCGGGTCCGGGGTGGGGAACCACCGCCACAGCCTTACAGAGGAAAGCCTTGGGCTCCCGGTGCTGGCCATCGGGGTGCCTACGGTGGTAGGCGCCGCCGCTATTGTCCATGACACCATCGCGGCTCTTGGAAAGACCCTGGCAAGCCATATGGAAACCCAGGAGATGGGGGATTTTCTGGACCAGCTGGATCCGGATGAGCAGTATCAGCTGATCTGCGAGCTGTTAGAGCCGGAATTCGGGGCTCTGTATGTGACGCCGCCGGATATTGACCAGACGGTGAAACGGCTCAGCTACACCATATCCGAGGGAATACACATGGCGTTTTTTTCTCATTTCAGCGCTTCTTAAGAAATAAACGGAAAAATTTTCATATGATAGATAAAAAGGCCCTCCGGGGGATCGGGATCATGAGAAGGTTTCGGTATGATACGGCGCAGGTTTTGAAGATGGTCATGCTGGCGGCAGGCGGTGTCCTGATCCTGGCAGCGGCGGGAAAGTATGAGAAAGAGTTGGACAAGGGACAGGGAAGGGAAGTCTGGGAGCGGTACGGGCGGGATCTGATGGCCAAAGGCGGGGCAGAGGTTTTCTGGCACGGGTTTCCCGGGACCGTGGGCGCGCGGGAGGGCGGCAGCAAAGGGAGTAAGGCAGGGTCATGGACAGAGTGGATGCTTCTCTGGCTGGAAGAGCGTGATCCCAGGGTGAGATTTGAGAGGAGCCGGACCGTGGACCGCTCCGGGGACGGTTATAAAGACCCGGATCCCTCCTTTGGCACGTATCTGGATAGTCAGAGGGCGGTGATGGAATCCAGCTACCTGCTGTTTGGGGGAGGGGAGGAGACGAATACGGACAAGGCGGACATGGCAGGCGGATATGTGCCGGATGGAGATACGAGCCAGACTGTGGGGGAGGTGGCCCTCCAGGAGCTGCCGGAGGCTACGGTGGTCCACCATGAGAACAGGAATCTTCCGGTGGTAGGGACCAGGTATGTGCTGGAGCAGCTGGCGGACTACGATTTTCTGATGAAAAATTTTTACAGCGTCCATTCGTCCACCACCGCAAGCAGGGAAGAGATGGACGCAGGCCGGCTTTTGGGCGAGGATCTAAGGCTTAACACGGATGGGGACGATCCCCAGATCCTTATTTACCACACCCACTCCCAGGAAACGTTCGCGGACTACGGGGCCGACAGACCCCAGGCCACAGTGGTGGGGATCGGGGATTATCTGACAGAGCTTTTGGAGGCAAAGGGGTACAGGGTGATCCACGATACCAGCATTTATGATCTGGTGGACGGGGAGCTGGACCGCAGCAGGGCCTATGATCATGCCCTGAAAGGCGTCACGGCCATTTTGCAGGAAAACCCGTCCATTGAGGTGGTCCTGGATGTCCACAGGGACGGAGTCAGGGAGGATCTGCATATGGTGTCTCAGGTCAATGGAAAGCCTACGGCGCCTATCATGTTTTTTAACGGTATGAGCCAGACGCCGGAGGGGCCTATCGAGTATCTGGCCAATCCTTATAAGGAGCAGAATCTGGCCTTCAGCCTGCAGATGCAGCTGGACGCGGCAGCGTATTTTCCCGGGTTTACCAGGAAGATCTATCTGAAGGCGTTCCGGTATAACCTCCATCTGCGTCCCAGATCGGCGCTGATCGAGGTGGGAGCCCAGACCAATACATATGAGGAGGCCAGGAACGCGATGGAGCCTTTGGCGGAGATCCTGGATATGGTGCTGGCGGGGGAGGAGTGAGAGATGTGGCGGTGGCGGCCTGGTTTGCTGTCATTACGCGCGGATGACACAAATATCAAGCACTATTTACCCGCGAATTAGTGCAAGGCTGTACTAGCATGGGAGTCAACAGTAGAGCCGGGGGACTGGCAGAATGGCAAGTGATGGCGGAATTTGGTTGCAAGGTTTGGGAAAAAATGTTATCATAGCATCTAACCAATTTAGAAAGGATAAAATACGTATGCCGATCATTGACCAGAAGAGAATCCGCAACTTTTGTATTATCGCTCATATTGATCACGGGAAATCTACGTTGGCGGACAGGATTATAGAGATGACTGGTCTTCTTACCAGCAGGGAGATGCAGTCCCAGGTACTGGATAATATGGATCTGGAGCGGGAGCGGGGGATCACCATCAAGGCCCAGGCCGTTCGGACCGTTTATAAAGCGAAAAACGGGGAGGAGTATATCTTTAACCTGATCGATACTCCGGGACATGTGGACTTTAATTATGAGGTTTCCAGGAGCCTGGCGGCCTGCGACGGGGCCATCCTGGTGGTGGACGCGGCCCAGGG
>CAJUPQ010000054.1 GCA_910588505.1 uncultured Hungatella sp.
CCTGCACAGCTTCAATCTGGGAAGCGTCGAGCACTGACGCCGAACCGGTAAATGGTTCTTGTTCAATGTCAAAGCTGTTTTCATCGGGATATGACAACAAAAAATCGGTTTGGCTATGAGTCAGATTGAAATTTTCGTATACTGCTTTTGCGTCCGCTCCGGTAGCATTTCGAATCAGACATGTTTCTCCATTTTTTAAAAGCACAGTTTTTTTGTATTGCATCTAAGATTCCCCCTTTGAGAGTATAACTTCTGCTTTTGTTCTTAAGATGTAAAATTTTGGAAATCGAAATAATTTTTGTTTGGTATGTTTGGATCGCTTTTTATTATAACTCATTCAAACAGAATGTTACAACTCCATAATACTATGACTATTAACATTATGCTATGCCGTTGGATTGCATTCGCTAAGTGTTCAGACCTCTATGCTCATAAGCTGGAAAAACCTTGTTAAATATTTATACGTCCTGTTTACGTGACGCACATGCACTATAGGTGCTGTATCATCTCAGATAAGATTGCGTCCGCACTGCCGGCCAAGTCCTTTCTGGCTGGTTGATTTACTTTCGCTATTATGCTATACTTCCTCTGGATACATTTGATAGAAATACGAATGTAATTGTGGTATTCTACTAAAAATATATAAATCAGAACTACTAAAGGGAGGTCGCATTCTGGTGTTAAATGAAATTTCTTTTGAAGCGGGTTCTTTGGAAACAATGCTTGAAAGACTTTGTAATACAATGAACGCCATAGACAAGCAGTGGTTAGGAAAAATTGAACCTGCATCACAAGAACCAATCCTTGCTCTGGAGGAAATTTTCGGATTAAATATATGATGTTTTCTACACATTGGTCAGAGAGCGTGTTGTTTTTGAAACTGACAGAGGGAGAAAATCCGCCGGTTTATAAATTTGACGGACAATTGTTATTGTTCTCGGGTTCGTTTGAAAACTACTTATTTCAAATGGCATTCCGGAAAGTGGAAGATACACAGTTTTTATATCAGACTGAATTTGCGGCTTCCCCAAAGAGATTTCGTGAGATTTTATCCGAAAAGTCAGTGCAAAATATTCAATGGACAACGCGGATGGAATTGATAGAGTCTTTATTGGAACCGTATCAATTACAAAAGACATGGTTTAGTGATGAAGTGCATTTCTATGGCATTTCATCGGAATACATTATACACGTGGATTTGAGTTGGGCGCTTAATATTACAGTTTCCAGTGATAATCATATCGTCTTTCAAAAAATGAACAGAAGTCTGGCTCGTTTATTTGGAATTCAGCCGAAACATTATAAGAAATTAAACAAGGCGGAGTAAGGGCTTCTTAATAAATTCTGTAATCGTATGTAAATATATACTTAATATTATATGTTTTATACATCAGGAACACTTTTCCGAAAAGGGAGTAAGAATAGGAAGCAGCAAGGAAGAGGATCTGGATCCGAAGTTCTGTGAAATGTGTTTCTTCTGCGATTGTGTCAGAGATGGGATCTGCGAGCTTCAGCAGTTAAACAGAGAGTATCATGTGGATGCGTTGCCGTTTGAAGTGGAAGGCTGCCGCTATGATGTGGACGACTCTCTTCATTCCGTTGTCCGCAACAAATGCGTGAAATGCCGCCGGTGTATTGAGGTATGTAATGACATTCAAAGTATTCATAATCTTGCGCTGTTTGGAAGAGGACAGGAATATCGCGTGACTGCTTCAATGAACAAATCAATGAGTGAAAGTCTGTGTGTCAGATGTGGAAGATGTGTAGATGTTTGTCCAACTGGTGCGCTTCATAAAATAGGGGTTGACTGCGTTATCAGCGAAGAAGAGGCAATCAACGCAAGCAAAAAAGAGGCGGAAGAACTGATTCTGAATTCAGACGGACCGATTGTAATCAGCAACAGTCATGCGGTAAGGAATTTTGTGGATTCGAATTTTTCTGATATTGCCGATTGCGTCCACTACTATAAATCCGTACAAGAGAGCTTTGCATCCATAGCCAAAAGCATTGCCCGTAAGTTAGGATATGATAGGAATACATGGAAAACAATTGTCTTTACCGCAAATAACGAAAATGGATCGGAAGCCAAAGAAAGAGAAACTGTGGATTTTTCCATGAATGCCAGAGAAATTTACAGAACATTTAAACGCACAGGGGTTGACTTAAGGGGAATCGCGCCTGCAGATGCATTGAAATTTGAGATTGACCCGGATTGTATTTTTGGGAAAGTGACAGGCCCTGTTTCCTTTAACTATGAAGCAGAGCCGGAAATGTTAAAAATCGATGGAAAGAACATCGCAGTCGCACATAATCTGGGACAGGCAAGAAGACTGCTTGAGGAGGTAAGAAACGGAATCAGCCGGTTTGATATTATCAGACTGTGCGCATAAGATACATATTCATGTAGATAATCCATTAAGCCAGGGATTTGATCGATGTCAGGGGGCCCAAGGAATCAGGGATTATTTTACCATGAAACGGTTTTGTGCCATTTGGGAGGAACGCTCTGTGGCCTGACTGATGTCTGGGACTGCAAAGCAAAGAGACAGACGGGCTCTATGATAAAGGATACCCGGCCGTAACCGTCCATCCATGTGAACGTAACCCCATATGCCCGTTTCAAACTGCCTGAGGCGATAAAACGTCTGCCTTTCAGAGTGTCTGCTGAATCTGATGGTATTTATTTACGATATCATCCAGGGTAACCGATTGAAGGCTCCTGCATAAGTCGCCGCGTATTTTCTCATAAGAAGCATCTAAAACTTTGTGGATATTTCTTCCCACCGGACAGAAGGGGGAGGGAGCGGGGTGGACTCCGATCAGTTTTGAAAGAAAATCCGGCTCTACAGCAGAATAAATCCGGTACAGACTGATCTCTTTTAAGGGACAGTTTATGGCTGCCCCGCCTGTGCCGAATTTTACGGAAATGATTCCTTCTTTTTTTAAGGAGCTGATGATGTTTCTGATGGTAACAGGATTGCTTCCGGTAGAAAGTGCCAGCAGTTCACTGGTCACCTTTTTGTCTTTGCCGTATTCATAAATGAAAATAAGGCAGTGGACAGCAATGGAATATTTTGTGCTTAAATGCATATGGAAACCTCCTGTGAACCGTAATTGGTATTATCATAGCATAAAAAATGAAAGGTGTAAATCTTGACATTACACTTAAAGGAATGTATACTTAGCTTATGGTGTAGTATTAAAAATTACAGGAGGATGCAATATGAGATTTGCGCAGATTGTTTTTAGTCCCACAGGAGGAACGCAGAAGGTTGCGGATGCGATAACGGAAGTATGGGGGAATACGGTTGACAGGGTTGATCTTTCTAATCCGGGGGAGGATTTTTCAAAGGTTGCGTTTGAAGAGGAGGCTCTTGTGCTGGCTGCCGTTCCTTCGTATGGAGGCCGTATTCCGGAACTTGCCGCAAGACGGCTTGGACAGATACACGGCGGCCGTGCGCAGTGCGTCATTGTCTGCGTATATGGAAACCGGGCGTATGAGGATACTCTTGTGGAACTGCAGGATATTGTAGAGAACTGCGGTTTTCGCGTAATGGCTGCCATCTCCGCCGTGGCGGAACACTCCATCATGCATCAATACGCTGCAGGAAGGCCGGATGAGCAGGATATTATGGAACTGCATGATTTTTCAAAAAAGATTCTGGAGAAACTGAAACATAAGGATGCAGAGTCCAGCGGATTTAAGATTCCGGGGAATCGCCCGTATAAAAAGGCGGGGGGAGCAGGTCTTGTCCCGAAGGCGGATAAAAAGTGTGTGGGCTGCGGGCTGTGCGCAAGGGATTGTCCGGCACAGGCGATCAGCAGGGAGCATATAAGGACAGCAGAGACCGGAAAGTGCATCTCATGCATGAGGTGTGTGGTACGGTGTCCTGAATCCGCAAGAAAGGTTAATGGCGCCATGGTTTCTGCCGCCGCGCTTGCGATGAAGAAGGTTTGTTCTGTGAAAAAGGGGAATGAGTTTTTTCTGTAATAATGCGTTTTCTCCTGGTTTGAACGGATGCTTCCAAATATTGAGTCATCGGAGGAATTTTATAGCAGCGTTGCGTTGAGTAGAGTAGAAAATAAGAAGGGTTTAAACCAGAACAAAGAGAGAATACAATACAGGGAGAAAGAACCTGAGGTTGGCGGGCAATGGTAAAATCGGTTATCAAGGGAGGCGCGTAGCACTGCGGTGTTACAGCCTCCCTTTAAAATCGAAGTGACTTTTTGTCAGCAAAAGAAAGAATGGAGACAAGCCAGGGATAAAAAGTGCATGACAAACATCTGCGATGTGGTTATAATAGAAGCATCTGTGAAGGACATTTGAGAAAGAGAGATCATATATGGACTATCAAAACCAAGAACAAAACGGAAACCGGAATCTGAACGGATACCAGAACCATAATTATAACCAAGATCAGCCCCAGCCCTATTACAGCTATCAGGCTCCGGATTATGAAGAGCAGGTGATAAAGCGGACGCGGAAGTGTTTTTCCCGGACAGGGATCGTGTTTGCGGTGTTTCTGGCCGTCTCCTACCTGTCTCAGGCGGGGGTGGTGACTGTGCTGGCTCTGACAGAGGTGGCGGACTGGCTGGGGTATGAGATGTGTATGCTTTTGACCATATTTGCCATGTACCCTGTGGCAGTGCCTCTTACAGGTGTTCTCATGAAATGGGTGCCAAAGACAGGGGCAGTGGGGCGGGAGAGATGGGGCCTTGGAAAGCTGTGCGGGTTCTTTGTGGCGTCCATGGGCGTTTTGTATGTGGGCAACCTCATCGGAACCATCCTTATGACGGTGGCGGGCATCCTAAAGGGGGAGCCTATTGTCAATGACATGCAGGAGCTTATCGGATCTATGGAGGTCTGGACCGTTCTTTTGTCCGCTGTGATCGTGGCCCCCATTATGGAGGAGCTTGTTTTCCGCAAATTCCTTCTGGACCGGATCGCGGGGTTCGGCCACTGGACAGCCATGATGGTGTCCGGGGTACTTTTTGGGGTGGTCCACGGGAATTTTTATCAGTTCTTTTACGCCTTTGGCCTGGGGATGATCTTTGCCTACATTTATCTCCACACAGGCAGGATCACTTATACCATAGGATTCCATATGCTGATCAATTTCTGCGGCAGCATCCTGCCCCTTGGACTTTTACATGTCATTGAAAAGAATGTAATCTTTGGCAGCTTTTTGTCCATAGGCAATATGATGGTCATGTTGGGCTATGTGATCTGCGGGGTGGTTCTGGCGGCAATCTGCTGGAAGGATCTGTATTTTGCCCCGGCAAATGACGGGCTGACAGGGAGAAAGCGGGCCGGCGCTGTCTGGTGCAATCTGGGGATGGTCCTGTTTTACATCTTTGGGCTGCTGATGTTTGCAAGTTCATTTTAGGCATTTTCTTTGGGAGGTCCACAAAGGATGGAACATGAAAATAAATGGGATATGGAGGACATTGCGGGCAGGTTTCGCAGCGCGTTTTCCGAGACGGTGGAGGCTCTGGAACTGGACAAGCTCAATGAGACTGTGAAGAATACCATAGGTTCGGCTCTGGATGAGGCCAGAGATCAGATGGAGCGGCAGCGGGAGAAGTTTGAGAACGCCAAATGGAGGGGATACACTGGTTTTCGGGCCAGAGAGGCCAAGGCGCCGGTGAGAAAGCCGCTGGAGATCCGGGTTAACTGGAAGGGAAAGGTGTCCGGGATCTTGTTTACGGTGTTTGGCAGCATTGGCATGGGGCTTTTCGGGCTGACGGCCCTGGCGCCTCTGGCGATCATAGCCGCCTCCCCCGAAAGTATCATGGGCTGGTGGAGTCTTGGCCTGTGCGGCGTTCTCACTGCCGGGTTTGGGGTGATGCTGGCAAAGGGCATCAGCCAGAACAGCCGGTTGAAACGTTTGAAACAGTATGTGGGGGAGCTGAAAAGAAGGGACAGGCCCTACTGTGATATCGAGGATCTGGGAAGAAGCTGCGCCAGAGGGCAGAAGTTTATAAAAAAAGACCTGCGGGGCATGATCCGCCTGGGGATGCTGCCGGATGCCAGGATGGATGAGAAGGAGCAGTGGCTGATGCTGGACGAGGAGACGTACCGCCAGTATGAGCTGTCTTTAAAGGCCATGGAGCAGAAGAAGATCCAGAAAGAGCAAGAAAAAAGGGCGGCAGCCAGCCAGGTACAGAGTGGGAAGGCGGACTCGCCGGTGGAGGAGGCCATCCGCCAGGGGGCGGAGTACATGGCCGCTCTGGATCAGGTGCGGGACTCCCTGACAGAGGAGGATGTGCGGGAGAAGCTGGTGCGCCTGGACACGGTGTTGGAAAGCCTGTTTGACACTCTGCGCAAACATCCGGAGCAGCTTTCGGAGATGGAACGGTTTATGGAGTATTATCTGCCCACCACCATGAAGCTGGTGACCACTTACCACGAGTTCTCCATGGTGGAATTTCCGGGGGAGAATATTCGGGAGGCCAAAAAGGAGATCCGGCAGACTCTGGACACCATTAACAGGGCATTTGAGAAGCTTTTGGATGATATGTATCAGGACACGGCTTTTGACGTGATGACCGACGCCTCGGCGCTTCAGAGCATGCTGGCCAGGGAGGGCATGACGGATGGGGACTTTAAGTAAGGAGGCCTGCAGGCGATCCGGCAGCTTCACGGCGAGACCCATGCAGGGATGCTCTACTGCCGCCGGGCGAACGCCCCGGCTTTTGTTCGGCGGAGCCGGACAAGAAGATGCCCCCCCGTGAACAGTAATGAATACTTTGAATACGATTATAACAAGACATTGGAATATTTGACATCTGAGAAATTCAGGGAAAGGAAGTATCATGGAAAGGGAATTTGACGCAGCTCTGGATCAGGGGCCTGTGCTGACTCTGGACCCATTTATGGACAAAGGTTTGGAAACGGAGCAGGGGAAGGAAGAACGGTCTGTGAAGGCGGAGGAGCCGGAACCGGTGCAGGTGGTCCTTACGCCCAAGGAGGAAAAGCAGGTGGAGGAATTTGCCGCCAAGATCGATCTGAACAACGCGGGCATGGTCTTACAGTACGGGGCGGGAGCCCAGAAGAAGATCGCGGATTTTTCCGACTCGGCCCTGGAACACATGAAGACCAAGGATCTGGGGGAGATCGGCCAGATGCTGGCGGACGTGGTGGGGGAGCTGAAGGATCTGGACAAGGAGGAGGAAAAGGGGATCTTTTCTATTTTCAAGAAAGGCGGGAACCGGCTGACCGGTATGAGAGCAAAGTACGAGAAGGCCCAGGCCAATGTGAACCGGATCTGCAAGGCCCTGGAGGGCCATCAGGTGCAGCTTTTAAAGGACATTGCCACTATGGACCGGATGTATGACATCAATCTCTCCTATTTAAAGGAGCTTTCTATGTATATCCTGGCGGGGAAGAGAAAGCTGAAGATCGCTATGGAGCAGGAGCTTCCCGCGGCAGTGGAGAAGGCCAGACGGACCGGGCTTCCCGAGGACACTCAGGAGGCCAATGACCTGGCCAACCGTTGCAGCCGTTTTGAGAAGAAGCTTCACGATCTGGAGCTGACCCGCATGGTGTCTTTGCAGATGGCTCCCCAGATACGTCTGGTCCAGAATAATGATTCTATGATGTCGGAGAAAATACAGTCCACCCTTGTGAACACTATTCCGCTGTGGAAGACGCAGATGGTGTTGACCGTGGGGCTGAACCACTCGGCGGAGGCGGCCAGAGCCCAGAGGCAGGTGACAGACGCCACCAATGAACTGCTTAAGAAGAACGCCCATATGCTTAAGATGGCTACGGTGGAGACGGCCAGGGAGTCGGAGCGGGGGATCGTGGACATGGAGACCTTAAAGGCTACCAACCAGAGCCTGATCTCCACTTTGGACGAGGTGATGAAGATCCAGGAGGAGGGAAGGGCGAAAAGGCGCGAGGCCCAGGCGGAGCTGGGGCGGCTGGAGGAGGAGCTGAGGGTGAAGCTTTTGGAGATCAGCGGGAAGAGGGCGTAGGATATGTTTATGTTTCGCGCGGATGGGAACAGCCAGATCGGGTCCGGCCACATTATGCGGTGTCTGTCTATAGCGGACGCGGGGCGGAGAGACGCAGGGCAGGATAGTTTGTTTGTCCTGGCCGGGGATGAGTTTAAAGAGATTATTGAGGACAGAGGATTTCGGTGTGAGATCCTGCAGGGGGATTACCGGGAGATGGAGCCTGAGACGGGGAAGATGGAGGAGCTGATCCGCCGGTATGTGCCGTCTGCGCTGTTTGTGGATTCCTACTATGTGACAGCTTCCTACCTGGAGGCTCTTAAGGATTTTATGGAGCGGGAAAAGGGCAGACTGGTCTATGTGGATGATGTGATGGCGTTTGCGTACCCCTGCCATGTGTTGGTAAATTATAATATCTACGGTCCCGGTCAGAGGGGCGTGTACGAGGAACTGTACAGGGAGGCGAAAGTCGCTGTGCCAGAGCTTCTTCTGGGGACTGTGTATGTGCCTCTCAGGGAGGACTTTCAGGGTCTGGCGGCGCGGCGGGTCAGGCTGGGGGCAGAGGATATTCTGATCTCCTCAGGCGGGGCGGATACAGAACATATTGGGCTGAGCCTTGTAAGGTATCTTAGGGAGACGAAAGGTCTGCCGGAGGGGGAACGGTTTGACGGGTTTCGGTTTCACTTTGTCATCGGAGCCATGAACCGGGATCTGGAGGAGATAAAGAAGGCGGCAGCGGGGGATGAGAGGATCTTTCTCCATGTTCAGGTGAGGGATATGCAGGGGCTTATGAGCCGGTGCGACGTGGCTTTGTCCGCGGCGGGGGCTACGCTGTATGAGTTGTGCGCGGCCCAGACGCCGGCGGTCACTTATATCCTTGCGGACAACCAGACGCCTGGGGCAGAGGGATTTGAAGAATACCGTGTCCTTCCATGCGCCGGGGATGTGCGGCATATGGGGGAGAGGGAGACAGCAGAAAGGCTTATGGGGGCAGTTGTGAAATTGGCCAAAGATCATGGAAGGCGGGAGAAAATGGCTGCCAGGCAGAGGATGCTGGTGGACGGAAAAGGGGCCGGAAGGATCGCGATGGCAGCGGCGGAAAACCGGTGACGGGAAAAAAGGGCGTGTCAGGACTTGTTCATGCGGTACTGGATCAGGAATTCCTGGGGCTTTTTGTGGTGAGCTTTTTGAACAATGAGTACATTGACGCCAACTGCGATGTGGCGGTGCTTCCAAAGGCGGAGGACGGCACCAGAAAATCCATCTACAACGGCCTGGGCTGGGCGGCGTCCGCCCAGGGCAGTGAGGCTGTCTTGCAGGGCAGCGCTCTGATGTATGGCGGGATCAAGCTTCCTGTGGTATGTGGGGATCAGCAGGGATTTTGTTTTTTGCTGGAGCAGGTAGAGAGGAAGGAGTGAGCCGACCTGGATTTGTGGGGCGTATTTCGTATTGGAAACGGGCAGGAGTGTAAGGCGTGTGAAAACTCCATAGGATAAAAAATATGGCCCGTGAGCGATCAGCTCAGGGCCTTTCTTGTAACTTTGCGGCGGCTGGAGGCGTAGCCTTCGCCGTAGACCAGCGGGTAGAGGGCATAGGACATGACCATGGCCCCAAAACCGTCCACCACGGAGTGCTGCTTTAACACCACCGTCGAGACGCAGATAGAAACCGCCAGGATAAAGGACAGCCGCACAACCCATAGCCGGTCCTTAAAGCAGGAGCTCTTGGCTATGGCGATGTGGAC
The DNA here is from genome assembly GCA_910588505.1 of uncultured Hungatella sp. Lineage (GTDB taxonomy): Bacteria > Bacillota > Clostridia > Lachnospirales > Lachnospiraceae > UBA3402. Next base: position 9,704 of record CAJUPQ010000054.1, read on the forward strand.
GCCGATGGAGTTGAACACATGGACGCTGGGAAAAATATTGGTGGAGGTGTCGGCCTTGTGGAGAAGGGCCACCATCCAGGTAAATACATTCTTATCAGGGTCAACCACAGGCCTGAGATCCGTGCCGTTGTGGTAAAAGGTGCAGATCAGCAGGCTTAAAGTCATGCCTGTAAACAAAAAAGTACACATGCGGTAATACTCCTGGGGATTCTTGAAAAAGAAATACAGGATTGCACCGCCTACATAAAAAAACCACAGATAATATGGGATGATAAAATACTCGTTGAAAGGAATCAGATCGTCAAGCCAGGTGTGTATAATGTGGTAATTCCTCGTAACCGTCTTTTCCAGATACATAAACCATGGTAAATAAATAAAACCGTAGGACAAGATCCACGCGTGCTTATAGCGTGATAAAAAACTTTTCATACATCCACCTTTCTTCTCTTAAAATGAGATCCAGAGGTTCCCTCCCTAAAGTCCTGGACCGGATGCCTACTTAGGCTGCTGGCTTTTTGATCTTATTGTATAAAATATTACCAACTTTCGTGGATTATAACACAAATGGAGGGGAAGGGCAATAGTGTTTCGAAAATGTTAAGAAAGGGCAGAAGCAGGAATCGTCCAGTCTGATACTGCCTTGCAGAAATAACGCATGGTAGTCGTGCCATCTGTGCGTCTGTAAAGCAACGGCGTAATGGCACCCGTGTCTGGCTTCACAGGCGGGATTGAGGGGCTTGGGGAGAAAGGGCGTTGATTTGTGGAAGTTTTGTGGTATAATGTCCAGGTAGGCAATGAGCAGCGCAGAAAAAGACAAATAAAAAGCTACGTTGTGCTGGCGCATAAGGAGATTTTTATATATGAAGAAGAGACATTCTATGGCAGCCGTTTGTCTGGCTGTGACCATAGTATTTACATCCCTGACCGGATGCGGACAGAGGGAGCGCGTACCTCAGCTGAAGCGATTTGACGCTCAGTTTTTAGACCTGTTTGACACGGTGACAAGTATTGTAGGGTATGCAAAGGATGAGGAGACATTTCGGGCTTATGCCCAGGAGCTTTATGATGAGCTGACCATCTATCATCAGCTGTATGACATTTACCATGAATATGAGGGGATCGCTAATCTGAAGACCATCAATGACCAGGCAGGTATTGCCCCTGTGCAGGTGGATGAGAGGATCATCGCCATGCTGAACGAGGCTGTGGATATGCATGAGAAGACCGGCGGGTACATGAATGTGGCCATGGGGAGTGTGCTGGCTGTATGGCATGAGTACCGGACAGAGGGGATCCAGGACCCGGCAAACGCGAAACTGCCTTCTATGGAGGAGCTTGAGGCGGCGGCGGAGCACACGGATATCAGCCAGGTGGTGATCAACGAGGAGGCATCCACAGTCTATCTGCCGGACAAGGATATGAGCCTTGACGTAGGTTCCATTGCCAAAGGGTACGCCACGGAGATGGCATGCAGGAAGCTGGAAGAGGACGGACTTGCCTATGGTCTTGTGAGCGTTGGAGGTAATGTGCGGGCCATTGGGACAAGGGATGACGGAACTCTGTGGAAGGTGGGGATCCAGAATCCGGATCTGTCAAGCGAGACCAAATATCTGCACACGGTGGAACTTAAAGACATGTCCCTGGTGACCAGCGGCTCCTATCAGAGGTATTATACCGTAGATGGCAGGACTTACCACCATATCATCCATCCGGAGTTTTTGATGCCCTGGGATGAATATGTGTCCGTGTCCATTCTGTGCCGGGATTCGGGCCTGGCAGACTGCCTGTCCACAGCGGTTTTCAACATGGAATTTGAAGATGGGAAAGCGCTGATCGAGTCCATGGACAATGTGGAAGCCATGTGGATGTTTGAGGACGGAAGAGAGGAATACAGCTCAGGATTCCGGGCCTTTATGGGAGATTAGCAGGACCTTGGGAGAGGATGGAAATGGGGCAGAAAGCGCTAAAGGCCAAGGGACAGGGGCTGATGGGAAATGGATAAAGACGGGGCAGACAAAAGCAGGTAGAACATGGATGAAAACGGGACAGGCAAAAGCAGATAGAACATGGATAGGAGCAGACAGAAGATGAACAGGACAAACATGGGCAGCAATTTGCTGCTGGGACTTGCGGCATTAATCTGGGGCGTAGCGTTTGTGGCGCAGAGCGTTGGCATGGAGTATGTGGAACCCTTTACGTTTAATGGGTGCCGGTTCCTTATTGGAGGTGCGGTGCTGCTGCCGTTGATCTGGGCGATGAGCGGCAGGCGGCAGGCTTTGGGGGAGGGCGTTGATGGCCATGGAAAGAACCAGACAGAAAAGGGGATGGACCAGCCCGGGCAGAGGCGGCGGGCCGGGATCCTGGGAGGAATCATTTGCGGGGTGGTGCTGTTTGTGGCCAGTTCCTTTCAGCAGTTTGGCGTTGCGGAGACTACGGTGGGCAAGGCGGGATTTATAACCGCCCTGTATATTGTGATCGTCCCCCTTTTAGGGGTTTTTTTAAAGAAGAAGATTCCCTGGAGCGTGTGGCTCAGCGTGGCTCTTGCTACAATGGGCATGTATCTGCTGTGCATGACAGAGGGGCTAAAGATCAGCAGGGGGGATGTGTATGTATTTCTGTGCGCAGTCTGCTTTTCTTTTCATATCCTGGTCATAGACTATGTGTCTCCAAAGGCTGACGGGGTGGTGATTTCCTGCGTCCAGTTCTTTACAGCGGGGCTCATCTCCACTGTGGCGGCATTGGTGTTTGAGAGTCCCCGTATTTCCTCCATAGGGGCGGCGTGGGCTCCTGTTTTGTATGCCGGGGTCATGTCCTGCGGCGTGGGATACACCTTGCAGGTGGTGGCCCAGAAGAATACGGATCCTGTGCTGGCATCCCTGATCTTAAGCCTGGAGTCGGCATTTTCCCTTCTGGCCGGGTGGGTGATCCTGGGACAGAAGTTATCGCCAAAGGAACTTAGCGGGTGTGTTTTGGTGTTTGGGGCTATTATTCTGGCCCAGATCCCTGCGGGCAGGAAGACTGCGTAACCTGGAGAGCGGGGCTTTCGAAGAGAAATCCTGCGGCTAATGGTAAGTTATTTGGAGAGCTCCCTGGCGCGTATTTGAAAATTCATTCCCGTCAACTGGGTCTCACACCTGATGAAAGGCAATTTTCAGACACATTTGGGTCCAGCCGTTGGAGAAAGGGAGTCTGCGGTGGAAGCTACTCTTGGCCAAGCCACACCACAAAGAGGAGGGCCATAAAGAAGCATCCAAGGCCTATGGCCAGGGCCCCCGGCGTAAAACAGCCTGGAGGAAGGTCTGCCAGGATCCCGATGGGGGAGGAGAACACCAGTCCCAGGACAGCGCAGTAGGTGACCCGGGCAAATCTGGCGAACAAGGTCTCCATCAATCTGGCAAAGAGATAGAATCCCGCTGCCAGTCCCACGGCAAAGGGAAAGAGGATGATCCCCTGGGAGAGCATGGTGGAAAAGTCAGCCATGACCAGGGACAGCAGGGTCCGGTTGATGGCGGACAAGAGGGGCTGATAGTACCCGATCATCATAAGGATCATGGTGCCGCTGATGCCGGGAACGATCATGGTCCCTGCTGACATGACTCCGATGAAAAACAAAAGCGTTGACGGGAAGACGCCAAGTCTTAGGGTCACTTCCGGCCCATGTTTGGCATTGATCAGGGACAGCGCCGCGGTTATGACCAGAGTGAGGAAAAAAGCGGCTGCCAGGGCGGAGAGACTGCCGGGCGATCGATCTTCCTGACGGGGCTTTCGGATCTGGGCAAAGACGGCAGGCAGCCCTCCGAAGATCAGCCCCATAAAGGTCAGATTGGTCTGAAGGGGCCAGGTGTCAAAAAAGTATTCCATGGTAAAGGAAAGCCCCACGATCCCTCCCAGGATCCCCAGTATGTAAGGGAAGAGCGTGGACAGGCTTTTTTTTGTTTCTTTGTGAAGATGGGTCAGAGCGTGGAGGATCTGTTCGTAGACCCCCATGGAGATGGCCAGCGTTCCGCCGCTGATGCCTGGGAGGATGTTGGCAGTGCCGATGAGGGTGCCTTTGATGATCTGGGACAGGTAATCCATAAAAACTCCTGAAAAGGAATCGTTTATTCAATATATGGTGGGGGAGAGGGGATTCATACATGGGAGGGAGGAAAATGCGAAGAAAAATGGCAAACTTAAACCGTTTCTATGAAGTGAAGGTTCAGGAGGGAACATTATGATCCGTAAGGTATGTCCGATCTGTGAGCAGACCATGAGTCTGCCTCATTATTGTAAAAACTGCAGGCAGTTTGTGAAATCGCCCTATGTGAGGGATATTACATATTATCTCAACGAGAGTCATCCGGAGGGGGAGAAAGACTGCGATTACCACAACGTTCACAGAGGGCGGGAGAGCAGGAACGCCAAAGATATGGGAAGAAGGGCTGGCAGAACCATCAGGGAACATACAGGGATGGGGCGAAAAAGGATATGGCTGGCGTTCCTTGGGATATACGTGGTGATCCAGCTGATCGGGGCTGTGGGAAGCGTGGTCGCAAAGCGCTATGTCCAGGCGGACAGAGATGTAGATGAGGATGAAAGTTTTAGGCGGCTGTCAGATGAGGAGGTTCAGGAGGAGGGTACCCCCTGCAATTCCAATGGCCATTACTCCGTAACCGGGGAAGAGATGGCCCAGGAGATTTTGCGGATCATAGATAACGGGGGTTATGAGATTGATTCTGTGGATACCTCTTCCTGGAATTATGAAGATATAGTAGGAGATGAGCTGTGGACGGACTATGAGATCAGTATAGATCACTATATGTATCGGAAAGACAGCGGTTTCAAGGACCTTGATCCTGATTTGCTGTTGGATTCCATGACAGTGAACTATGACACAGCCACAGGGGAACTTCACGGAGTCAGTATGTATATGACAGAAGTTGGCAGCGGGGCTTTCATGGCAGGAAGGATCGTGGAGTTTTTGCAGGAGCAGGAGGAGATCCCCGGGGATCAGGCCTATGGAGAGCTGGTGGAGGGAGAGATTAGAAGCTGCTCGGACAGAGGGGAAGATGGGGAGGAGTCAGGAGGCTGGATGGAGATTCCGGATGAGGGAGATGATCGGACGGAGGTGTATTTTCATGAGACGGATGGGGGGATTTATGTGAGGGTGTGGAAGGGGAGGGAGTGAAGGTGGGATAAATAAAAGTAAAAGTGCGACTTTATAGTCAACAGATGTGTCGCTCTGTGTTTTGTTGAATATAGTCAAAAATTTTGATAGGAAAAAATCCACCTTTTCCTGGGTGTATTTTGTTTTTGTCATAAACTTGTATCTTCTTTTTGGGTATAAAAACAATGGCCTGTGGAAAATTTAAATAAAAATTATCTATTTAGGATGATTGACTTCCGTTTTCAAAAGTGTTATATTATTAATAAGCAAATGAAAGGGAGTAGCGAAACATTCTGTAATACAGAATGGGTTTGAAATCGTCGTTCGATGCCGAGAGGCATCCGTATCAAATGAGAAAGCAAGACTTTTATTGTGGCAGAGAGAAGATGTCATGGTAAGAGTCTTTTTTGTATTATCCGACATTGGGTCTGTCACATAGGTCAAGCCCATACATATATAACTAAGAAGGGAGAATACTGATATGACAGAAGAGAGACGAAGACAGGAGATCAACGAAGCCGTCAGGGCCGGGGAGAAGACCCTTGTGAGCCTGCGGGCAGCTCAGAGCAAGCTGGCCAGCGCGAGAAACTGGGGAATCTGGGATATGTTGGGCGGAGGGCTGATAACCAGCATGATCAAGCATTCCAGAATTGACGATGCGTCTTCCTACCTGGAAAGCGCCAGGACAGATCTGAAGATTTTTCAGAGGGAATTAAAAGACATTTCCGATTTTTCAGAGCTGGGGATTGATGTGGGAGGATTTCTTTCATTTGCCGATCTGTTTTTAGACGGGATCATTGCCGACTGGATGGTTCAGAGAAAGATCGATGAGGCTATAAAGCAGGTGGACAGCGGAATTATGAGGGTGGAGTCGATGATAAGCAGGCTGAAAGCCCGGAGAGGAGTGTAGGTATGGGATGTCTTGGAAATCTTTTGTGGTTTGTGTTCGGAGGATTTATCAGTGGGTTAAGCTGGTGCCTGGCGGGGTGTCTGTGGTGTGTGACTGTCATAGGGATTCCGGTGGGACTTCAGTGTTTTAAAATGGCCGGGCTGACCTTTTTTCCTTTTGGGAAGGAGGTGTGCTACGGGGGAGGAGCGGGAAGCTTCCTTTTAAATATTGTGTGGCTTCTGGTGTCAGGCATTCCCCTGGCTCTGGAGCATGTGGCGTGGGCAGTGCTTCTGTGTGTGACGATCGTGGGGATACCCTTTGGACTGCAGCAGTTTAAATTAGCAAAGCTAGCTTTGATGCCTTTTGGGACAAAAGTGATCTGAGGCTGATAAGAGGTGGCGTTTTAGGAGTTTTGAGGATGAAAAATTTCAGGAAATCTTCGCTGGATGGGTAAACTTTTGGACAGTAAATGTGGTAAGATATACATAATCTTTAAAAGGAGTCCCAGTGTCAGGTTTATGAAAGTTTAAAGGGTAAGCCTGCGCAGCCAACAAAAAGACAAAGGAACATACGAGGAGGAGCCATGAGATACATAGTAGTAGATTTAGAGATGCATCCATTGCCAAACAAGTTTAAGCTGGAGAAGAATATATGCAAGTGCGAGACCATTGAGATCGGGGCAGTTATGCTGGACGAGGAGTTAACGGAAGTGTCTGAGTTTAAACGGATCATAAAGCCACAGTACAGCACAAAGATTTATCCCAAATATGAGAAGATGACCGGCATTACCACAGCCATGGTGGAGCAGGGGGATTCCTTTGAGGATGCCTTTCACAGTTTTACCCAGTGGTGCTTAGGCGGAGAAAGCCAGATTGAGATCATTGCCTGGAGTGATAATGATTTCAGTCAGCTGGTCCGCGAGATCTATCTAAAGCGGATCGAGCTAAGTCAGGCGGAGAAAGCCTTAATGGACGGCTGGAGAGATTTTCAGAAAGAGTTTGATCATATGCTGAATAAGGAGTACCAGGTTTCCCTGGATCTGGCTCTGCTTTACGCGGATGTGGCCTTTGAGGGACACCGGCATGACGCACTGTGGGATTCCAGGAATACGGCGGAGCTGCTTCGTCGGACCCGGGAGGAGGAGGACAGGATACGGATCGCCGACAGGGCGGAGTCCTTGTTTACCACAGACCCGCTGGCAGTATCCCTGGAGGAGCTGTTTAATTTTTCGTGTCTGGCGCTGCAGTGTTGATGGGAAGGGGGCTCAGGAGTGTCCGGCAGCGGAAGAGGCCTTGGATGGCCCTATAGAGCCTGAGAGAAACCATAAGAAGGATCTGTGCCGGCTTTGGGGGCGGACGCCGGTCCGGACAGATTTTCACATAAGAAAGTTGGAGAGAGCATGTCGGTTTCATTTGTAAAACTAAGGATGTTATATATTATGAAGATACTTCTGGACAAGACGGATGAGGCCCATCCTTTATCCGCTGCGGACATAGACAGGCGGCTTGACGGTTACGGGATGTCCGCAGACCGGAAGACCATATACAGCGATATTGAAACGCTTAGGGAATTCGGCCTGGATATTATACAGGCCAAGGGGACGAACGGCGGCTATTATGTGGCCGAACGGGAGTTTGAGCTTGCGGAGCTAAAGCTTCTGGTGGATGCGGTGCAGTCATCAAAGTTTATCAGCCAGAAGAAGTCGGAGAGGCTGATCAAAAAACTGGAGGCTTTGGCCGGTGAACATGATGCCAGGCGGCTGCAGAGGAATGTCTTTATCTATAGCCGCCCAAAATCTGGGAATGAACGGATCTACCACAACATTGATCAGATCCACACAGCCATTTTGGAGAATCGGCAGATACAGTACCAGTATGTGGAGTGGACAGTCAAAAAGGAATTAAAGCCCAAAAAGGGAGGGGCCTATTACAGAGTCAGTCCATGGTCTCTGACCTGGAGCAGCGAAAACTATTATCTCATTGCTTATGATGACGAGGCAGACCGCATTAAGCACTTCCGCGTGGACAAGATGCGGCACACGGGAATCCTGGAGCAGGAGCGTGTAGGAAGACAGCGGTTTGAGAATTTTGATCTGGCGGAATTTTCTAAAAAGACCTTTGGCATGTATGGGGGCAGGGATGAAAAGGTAGTCCTGCTGTGTGATAATGAGCTGGTGGGTGTGATCTTGGATCGTTTCGGGAGAGAGGTTATGATCATGCCTGTGGATGAGGAGAGGTTTCGGGTCCACGTCCAGGCTGCGGTGAGCCATCAATTTTTTGGATGGGTCACGGGGATCGGCAGCAAAATGCGCATCGTAGGGCCGGAGCAAGTCTGTCAGGAGTACAGGGAGTATCTGGGGGAGATTCTGGGGATGTATTAGGCCCTTAAGAACGATTTCTTGCGCAAAAGAGCAATATGGTGAACTTAAAGTTCCTGCTTAACCGGGTTAGGAGCTGCTGTTCCAGAAGGAGGGGCACCTCTAGAGCGTGTCAGAAAGCAATTTTCAGACACGCTCTAGTACATGATTGCATTAATTCACGAGTAGATTAGCGCAGCAATGTACTAACAGGCTTTCCCTCCTTCCGGACAGGAAAGACAAGCTTCTATAACAGATAGATCTTGTGAGCCTTGCAGGCGCTCTTCATGTCCTCTGGCCAGATGCTGGCCTGGACTTCGCCGATGTGAGCGCGGTCCAGCAGAAGCATACACAGCCTGGATTGGCCGATCCCTCCTCCGATGGTGTAGGGCAGCTCACGGTTTAAAAGCATGCGATGATAGGGAAGTTTTCTTCGCTCCTCACACCCGGCCTTTTTTAGCTGCTCTTCCAGGGATGTCTCGTCAACCCGGATTCCCATGCTGGAGATTTCCAGGGCGCAGTCCAGGGTGTCGAACCAGAAAAGGATATCTCCGTTTAGCTGCCAGTCGTCGTAGTCCGGAGCGCGGCCGTCGTGGGGGGCGCCGCTGTTTAACTTATCGCCGATCTTCATCAGGAACACGCATCCGTGCTCTTTGGTGATGAGGTTCTCCCGCTCCTTTGGGGACTTATCCGGGTACATATCCTCCAGTTCCTGGGAGGTGATAAAATAGATATCCTCCGGAAGGCGCTTTACGGCCTGGGGATATTTGTACCACACCTCATGTTCCATGTGCTTGATGATCTTGAAGATATTCCTGACTGTGTCCTTTAATGTGTCGATGGTCCGCTCCTCTTTTGTGATGACTTTTTCCCAGTCCCACTGATCCACATAGCAGGAGTGGAGATTGTCGGGGATCTCATCCCGGCGGATGGCATTCATGTTTGTGTAAAGGCCTTCACCAGGCTTAAACCCATACTGGAAGAGAGCCATGCGCTTCCACTTGGCCAGGGAGTGGACCACCTCGATGGTCTCCTGGGGAAGGGCAGCCATGTCAAAGGCCACAGGGCGCTCCACGCCGTTTAAGTTGTCGTTCAGGCCGGTACTCTTTTCCACGAAGAGGGGAGCGGAGATGCGCTCTAAGTTCATCTGTTTTCCAAATTCTTTTTGAAAGGTGTCTCGGATATACTTGATGGCCTCCTGGGTCTGACGTATGGTCAGGCGGGGATCGTAATCTTTGGGTAGTATCAGATTCATATGGTTCCTCCTAAAATGATATGACTCTCCTATTATACATTCGCAACTCTGTCAAATCAATGGTGGATTGACAGATTGAGAAAAAATTCTCTTTGGGTTTTCTAACCAGGGCGCAGGTGGTATAATGATCTTAACGGGAAGCAAATAATTAATGCCAGAGGACAAGGAGGTTTCACATGGGAAACGATAAGTATGTTATTACGATTGACAGGCTTTACGGCAGCGGCGGACGTATCATGGGCAAGAAGTTGTCAGAAGAGCTGGGGATTCCCTTTTATGATGAAGAGATCTTAAAGATGGCGTCGGAGGAGAGCGCTATTGGGGAACAGTATTTCCGCCTTAACGACGAGAAAGCAGGCAATAACCTGTTCTTCAGGGCCATAGGAGGGCTGCGCACCAGCCTGGAGGAGCCGTCGCTGGACGATGACATCACGTCACCGGAGAATCTGTTCCGCTTTCAGGCCAAAATGATACGGCGGGTGGCCACGGAGCAGTCCTGTATCATTATGGGGCGGTGCGCGGATTTCGTGTTGGAGGCCGCAGGCATAAAGAATCTGGTGCGTCTGTTTGTGTATTCGGACAGCAGTACCTGTATCCGTCGCGTGGTGGAGGTGGACGGTGTGGACACAAAGGAGGCGCTGCGCCGGGCCAACCGCATCAGCAAGGAGAGAAGGGACTACTACAAATATTACACAGGAAAAGAGTGGGATGATATGGCCAACTACGACCTGCCTATCAATACTACGACCTTGGAGCTGGACCCGGCGGTGGAGCTTGTGAAGGCGTATCTGAGGCTGAGAGGCATCGAAATTTAGATTTTGTAACAGATAATGCCGGAAATTGTAATAAAATTTTAATATTTTTCTTGTATGAACGTGTCGTATTAAGGAAAAAGTTATGGTATACTAATGCCGTTGATTTTACTGTTTTTGAGATCAGGCAGATGTCAGAGAGGATTATGCCAGAGGGATGTACATAGACGCGGCAGGAGAATACACATGTTTGAAAAAGAAGATTATGCCAGAGTTTTAGACAGAGCAAGAAGAAAGCGGAACAATAATGACTATTTTCGATATCTGATCATAGGATTGGCTGTAGTCGGGGTCATCGTGGCGGTGATCCTTATCGGGTTAGCCGTCAAAAAGGGCTTGTCCGGGGGAAGCAAGAACCGGGAAGTCATGCAGACAGTTGAGTCCACAGAAGCTATAGAGGACATGACCATAGATGAGGAGGCGTCCAGGCTGGCCGTGGAGGAGCAGGAACAGCAGCAGAAGGAGGCTGAGGAAGCTGCCGAGAAGCAGGCTGTGGTAGATTCCTATGGCAATCTTGGGCTGGTCCAGGTGTCAGGATATCTGAATGTGCGAAAAACCCCAGACTCGAATGGGGATATCATTGGGAAGATGCAGGAGAACAGCGTCTGCCAGATCGTAAGTCAGGAAGGAGACTGGTATCAGATCCACTCTGGCCCGGTAGATGGATATATTGCAAGTCAGTATGTTATAACCGGGGAGGATGCCCGGGCAGCGGCGCTGGAGCAGGTGAAACTGCGGGCCGTGGTCACTGCGGACAATGTAAATATCCGCCAGACACCGGAGCTGGGGCCGGATAATGTCGTGGCCCAGGCTCTTCTGGACGAGCGCTATGAGGTGGTCAGCCAGGAGGACGGATGGGTCCAGACTACCGGCGGGTACATCTCCTCCGATTATGTGGAAGTGAGATATGCTCTGAACGAGGCCAGGAAGATGGATTTGAAGGCCATGGCCATTAATCAGTATAATAACCTGCTTATTTCAAAGGTGAGCAATTATCTGAATATCCGAAGTTCACCAAAGGATGAGGGCAATGCCAATATCATCGGAAAGCTGCCAGGCAAGGCAGCCGGTGAGATCCTGGAGACAGAAGACGGGTGGTACAAGATCCATTCCGGTAATATAACAGGATATGTGTCAGCGGACAGCCAGTATACAGCCACAGGCCAGGAGGCTATTGATCTGGCCATGGGTTCGGCTTCCCTTATGGCTATTGTCAACACGGACAAGTTGAACGTTCGGACAAGTCCCAGTACGGATGCCAGCATCTGGACTCAGATTTCCAAAGAAGAGCGGTATTCCGTGGTGCAGCAGCTGGATGGCTGGGTACAGATCGAGCTGGACGGCGGGGACGAGGATGAGAGTACCGACGGCGCTTACATCTCTACCAGGGATAACAATGTGGAAGTCCGCTATGCCCTGACTGAGGCCATCAAGTTTTCTCCTCTAGAGGAATTGGCAAACCAGCAGGCTTCCAGGAGAAATCAGATCGTGAACTTTGCCATCAAGTATGTGGGTAACCGCTATGTATGGGGCGGAACCAGCCTGACCAATGGCGCCGACTGTTCCGGATTTGTCCAGTCTGTTATGAAGAATTTCGGGATCAGTCTGCCAAGGACTTCCAGAGAGCAGGCAAAGGTTGGGCGCGCGATTAAGTCGTCGGAGATGCGTCCCGGAGATTTGATCTTCTATGCCAACAGCAGCGGGACTGTAAATCATGTTGCCATGTACATCGGCAACGGGCAGATCGTCCACGCAGCCAGCAGCAAGAGTGGGATCAAGATCTCTACCTGGAATTACAGGACGCCAAAGACCATCCGCAGCGTGATCGATTGATAGAAAAGCTAAATAATTAAGAAGAGTACGCCCGGCCAGGGCGGAACCGCAGCACGGATTCCGGCCTGGCCGGGCGTTTTTCAGGGGTGGGAGTGGGCTCATATTGTTTTTTACAGTGTCAGAGGTCAAGAAGATAGCAGATATACTTCATCAGCGTCTCAGAATCATCAAAGAGGGTGGGGACATACTCGGCATAAGCCTGTTTTGCCCGGTACGCCTTTCTGAAAGAGGGGGACCAGAGAGCGTCTGGCTGCGGGAGGAAGAGGCCGGTCTTTTTGGTGTAGCAGGTCTGGGCCGTGGCTTTTTTTCTGGCTGACCTCTCTACATATTCCCCGACGCTTTTATGTACAGCCATATCCTCGTAGATGAGGTAGTAGTAATCTTTGTAGTCAGGGTAAAAGTATTTTAAGGTGTCATTTACCAGAGGGACGATCAGTTCCAGACCGTTTTTGGATGCCTGGCAGGAGGCATGGGAGGTGTCCCACTGAATGGGGACAGGCAGCATATCCCGGCCTTCAAGGGTAAGGGAGAGGCTGAAGACAGATTCGCCGAAGATGTCTAATTGCTCCAGGATTTTTTGTTCTGTCAGAGCAAAGTCCTGTTTTAGAAAATCTTCATAGTACAGGATCGGGAGAATCAGGGGCATACCTTCCAGATCCTCTTGGTTGTGGAGCATCAGCATTTTATAGAGGTCTTCTTTGGAGGTCTCCAGGTAAAACCGGTAGACGTCAATCAGCTGTCCCCCGGAGTAGGGATCCTGGCGGGAGATGCCCAGGAACTGCTCGATGGATTTTTGTTTTAAACTGTCCAACCCTATAAGGCCCCGGAGAGGGCGCAGGTGCTTGTAGATATCCACGCTGTCAAAGGAGGAGAGATCATAGGGCAGACCCCAGGCCTGAAAACGTTTCCGGAGAAAAGGAATGTCAAAGGTGTCGCCGTTAAAATGGACCAGGACGGCGAAGCCTCCGGCATACTGAAAGAAGGCTGTGAGCACGTCTTTTTCCGCGTCAGGCGTGTCGGCAAACCACTGGGTCAGATGCCATGTTTTGTTGCGGCGGCAGACGCAGCCGATCAGATATACCTGGTGATTGGCGCCGGAAAAGCCGGTGGTTTCGATGTCAAAAAAGAGAAGTTTGTCTGGCTGTCCTAAGCGGTCTAAAGGGTAGGTATCCGGGGTGGTGAAGGTGTGACTGGCAGTTATCATGGGCGGCTCCTTGGTGAGATTTTTGTTGGTCTGTCCATATTATAAATGGGGGATGGGGGGAAGTCAATCATGGGTTAAAATAGATGTACTCTCGGAATCTCTCCTGCACCTGCTTTTGTGGCTGATTTTCCGCCAGATGCGCATAAATTTAATCAACGTACGTTCCACGTACGCCTCATAAATTTATGCGCATCTGACAAAAAATCATCTCACAAAATCAGGCACAAAGAGACTCCGAGAGTACAT
>CAJUPQ010000055.1 GCA_910588505.1 uncultured Hungatella sp.
ATATCGGCGTGGACACCGACGACGAGCTGGGGCGTATGGCAAAAGCTCTGAACCATATCAGCGCCACGATGGTTAATTATGTGGACGATATTTCCCGGCAGCTGTCCCAGATGGCGTCCAATGATATGGATCTGGCGATACGCCAGAAGTATATCGGGGATTTTATTCCGATTCAGCAGTCCATTGAGAAGATCACCGCAGCTTTAAACAGCACGCTGCGGCAGATCAAAACGGCTGCGGATGAGGTGGCCTCAGACTCTGCGCAGGTATCCGGCAGCGCCCAGGCGCTTTCCCAGGGCGCGAGAGAGCAGGCCGACGCTATCGAGGAACTGGCGGCTTCCATTGAAAACCTGTCCAAGGATATTACGGAAAACGCGTCCGACGCCCAGAAGATGAGTCTCAACGCGGCTAAAGTCAGCGAGCGCATAGAACAGGGCAGCCAGGATATGGATAAGCTGATCAAAGCCATGTCCGAGATACAGGAATCTTCCGCGGGCATTGGGAAAATCATCAAGGCTATCGAGGATATTGCCGATGAGACCAACCTGCTGTCCCTCAACGCCTCCATAGAGGCAGCCAGGGCAGGGGAGGCAGGAAAAGGCTTTGCGGTTGTGGCCAACCAGATCCGCAATCTGGCGGTAAAAAGTTCGGATTCGGTAAACCAGACGACGGAGCTGATCGGACGGTCCTTGGCGGCAGTGGAGAATGGGGTTCAGATCGCCGGGGAGACGGCAAGTTCCCTGACTGCCGTGGTGGAGGGCGCGAAAGAGATTACCGGCTCTGTGCGAAAGATAAGCAGCGCTTCTCAGAACCAGAAACTCATTCTTGAGGAGGTAGTAAAGAGTGTGGATCTCATAGAAGGAGTGGTCAGGAGCAATACTTCCACTGCCCATGAGAGCGCTCTAACCAGCGAGCAGCTGTCCAGACAGTCAAAAAGGCTCCATGAATTGGTGAATCAGTTTAAATTAAAAGAAATGTGATAAAAATACTTGACAATCCGAACAAATGTCCTATAATAAGAGAAGAACATTTGTTCGGATTATTGTTTTAGATGTATAACAAAAAGCAATTCTGGATCTCCACAAATTATCAGAATATACGCCCTTTTGTCTTGTGCAAATCATAAATTTGACATATAATAAATGCAGTAAGTTTTTTAAGGAGGTACGCGAGTATGCGTGAAAAGACAGAGACTGGGAGTATAACTGCGGTGACGGATAAGAAAGACCCAAAGGAGGGGGCCGCGGGCAGCATGGTGGAAAAGATAAGCCTTCCCCGCGCCATCCATTTGATACCCATGGATCATATTGACGGATTTGACGTGAGGCCCGGTTTTTATGAAGTCAACGGAGCCACGGCCATCCCTGGGGGAGTGAACTTTACAGTGTATTCCCATAACGCCACATCCATAGAATTGCTGTTGTTTCACCGCCAGGAGAAGGAACCGTTTGCGGTGCTGCCGTTTCCGGACCATTACCGGATTGGCAATGTATATTCCATGATCGTGTTTAAGCTAAATATCGAGGAGTTTGAGTACGCGTACCGGGTAGACGGCCCCTACGACCCGAAAAAGGGCCTTATTTTCGACAAGACCCGGTATCTTTTAGATCCTTATGCCAAGGCGGTGACAGGGCAGAGCCAGTGGGGGGATCTGTCGGCCCTTGACCACCAGTACAAGGCCAGGGTGGTGAAGGACGACTTTGACTGGGGGACTTCCAAGCAGCCTCTGCTGCCTATGGAGGATCTGATTATCTATGAGCTTCATGTGAGAGGGTTTACCAAGGATGCCTCCTCCGGCGTCCTCCATCCGGGGACCTTTGAGGGGCTTATGGAAAAGCTGCCCTATTTGCTGGAGCTGGGGGTCAACGTGGTAGAGCTGATGCCTATTTTCGAGTTTGACGAGATGCAGGATTACCGGGTGGTGGACGGAAAGAAGCTGTATAACTACTGGGGCTACAACACGGTCAGCTTCTTTGCGCCCAACACCAGCTACACTGCCAGCACGGAGTATAACCGGGAGGGCAACGAGCTTAAGAACCTGATCCAGGTGTTTAACCAGCACGGGATCGAGGTCTATCTGGACGTAGTGTTTAACCACACGGCGGAGGGAGACAAAAACGGCCCCTTCTTTTCCTTTAAAGGATTTGACAACAATATATACTATCTCCTGACCCCGGAAGGAGATTACTACAATTTCAGCGGCTGCGGCAACTCGTTAAACTGCAACCACCCCATTGTACACCAGATGATCCTTAACTGTCTGCGGTACTGGGTCACCACCTACCGGGTCAACGGCTTCCGCTTTGACTTAGCTTCCATCATGGGCCGCAACGAGGACGGCACGCCGATGAACAAGCCGCCTCTTCTTCAGTCCCTGGCTTTTGATCCGATCCTTGGGGATGTGAAGCTTATCGCCGAGGCGTGGGACGCGGTGGGGCTCTACCAGGTAGGGACCTTTCCATCCTGGAACCGGTGGGCGGAGTGGAACGGAAGATATCGTGACGATCTGCGCCGCTACCTTAAAGGCGACGGGGGCATGGCCCAGGCCGCGGCTCTGCGCATCGCCGGTTCCAGAGACATCTATGAGGTCAGCGCCAGAAAGAACGCGTCTGTGAACTTCATCACCTGCCATGACGGGTTTACCCTGTACGATTTGTACTCTTACAATGAGAAACACAATGAGAAGAACGGCTGGAACAATACCGACGGGGCAGGGGACAACTGCAGCTGGAACTGCGGCGCCGAGGGCGAGACTGCGGACGAGGGGGTTAACCGCTTAAGGCGGCGGATGATGAGGAACGCGTTCTGTCTCCTTATGTGCAGCAGGGGGATCCCTATGTTTCTGGCCGGGGACGAGTTCTGCAACACCCAGTTTGGCAACAACAATGCCTACTGCCAGGACAATATCACCTCCTGGCTGGACTGGACCATGTTAGAGAAAAACCGGAATATGTTCCGCTTTTTCCAGTATATGATAAAGTTCCGTAAGAGCCACAAGGTGCTGAGACGAAACGTCAGCGACGGGGCCTGCGGGTTTCCGGACATCAGCTTTCACGGGGAGAAGCCGTGGAGAGGGCAGTTTGCGGACCACGAGCGGTATGTGGGCGTTATGTTCGCAGGCCAGGAGAAAGGGAAGGAGCCGGAGGTGATCTACGTGGCTTCTAACAGCTACTGGGAAGAAGTCGCGGTGCTTCTGCCTCAGCTGCCACAGAACATGGCGTGGGAACTGACAGCCGATACATGGGAGGGAAGGACGAAGAATACAGGCAGCGCCCTTTCCGGCAATACTTTTGTCATCCACCCAAGGAGCGTTATGGTGTGGGTGGGCGGCAAGGCCTTTAAGGCAGCTACCTGATAAGATCGCGACGTTAAGAGAGATTTCCGATGTCAGCGCCAGGCCCCTTTAGAGAGCAGGGAGCCTGCGCCATAGAAGGAGGAGCGGCCCTATGAAGAGAGGATTATGTTTGTTTGGCGCGGCGTGGATGTTTCTGACCATATCGTTGACCCATGGAGGGGGAAAGGGATCCGGCGTCTATGAGAGCCACTCAAAAGATGGCAGACGGCTGCCCTTTGTCAGCGGAGACTCCTACTATGAGTATCAGTGGGCGTTAAAGAACAGGGGCGATTTCTCCGTGTGGATGGAAGGCATCCATGGAGGGCAGCCAGAAGGGGAGACGGCTTTCCAGGCGGTTACTGATCCCCATATCCAGAAGGGTAAGGCCGGGGGAGCGTGGTGGGTCCAGGCCTCTGCCGGGGCGGATACGGGCATGGAGGCAGCATGGATGTTCTATGAACAGGCCCCGGAGCGACGCCCGGTGATTGTGGCTGTTATTGACACTGGTGTGGACATAAGCCATCCGGAGCTTGCGGATTCCATCTGGGTCAATGAGGACGAGATCCCGGGGGACGGCATTGACAATGACCACAACGGTTATGTGGACGATATAAACGGCTGGAATTTCTGCAAAGAGGATAACCAGGTTGTTTCGGGGCTGGAGGAGGACCACGGAACCCACAGCAGCGGGACCATCGCCGCGGCCTGGGATGGCCAGGGGACCTGCGGGATCGCGGACAGCCGATATGTGAAGCTTATGGTCTTAAAGGTTCTGGACACCTATGAGGGAAAAGGCGTCTCCTCCTCTGTGAAAAGGGCCATCCGGTACGCTCAGGATAACGGCGCCTCCATCTGCAATCTGAGTATGGGGACCATGACAAGGGACGAGGAGCTGGAAAGGCTTATGAGGGATTCTCCCATGCTGTTTGTGGTTTCTGCAGGGAACGGGGACGCGTCGGGCCGCGGCTACAGCATTGACGATCTTCCCATGTATCCGGCCTCCTTTGGAGCGGACAATATCATCACTGTGGGGAGTATGCTGTTTGACGGCTCCCTGGATGTCAGCTCTAATTTTGGCCGCGTCAGCGTGGACCTGGCGGCCCCGGGCATGGCTATCCTTGGCCCTGTTCCGGATAGAGGCTATGCCTATATGTCGGGAACCTCCATGGCGGCGCCCATGGTCACAGGGACGGCGGCTCTGATCTACAGTTGCCGTTTGGATATGGATCTTATGGAAGTGAAGAAAGCCATCTTGGATTCCGCCAGACCTGTGGAGAGCATGGAGGGAAAGACGGCCACAGGGGGCGTGCTGGACGCTTATGGGGCAATTACCTATGGTCTTGAGCCGGGAATATAGAGTGTGTCCGAGAAGAGGGAACCCTGATGTTTCATGGAAAGAGGGCAAAATGAGATATCAGGGCTTTTTTATATGGCAAAATCATGGTAGAATGGATGTCAACAGAAGGAGCAGGATTTGCCAGGGAGTTAAAAAGCGAAAGAAGAACGGAGGATACACAGATGAGTTCCGATACCTCGAAAGGATTTACATGTGACCAGGTTTGGGAGATGATCAGGCAGCATCAAAATGAGGAGATCCTGACAGCCAAGGGGCTGCCGTTTACGTATACCATGAAGGGCGGAGAGCTGTTTATCAGCCGCAGGACCAAATCCATTACCAGAAGCACCTTTGAGGCTGCGTGGAACAGGGTACTGGAACGGCCCAGGGAGATGACAGGACCTAAGAAGCTGAATGTGTTTGGGGCGCCCTATTTGTGGGCGATTTTTAAAAGGCTGGAGCTGGTGCCGTTCGGGGCAAAAAACTGTCCTGCCGGTTTGGAGGAGGAAGATAGGGCAGGTAGCGGGGATCAAGAGTGATCTGGAAGGAGTGTATGGATTGATGAAAGCATTGGTGATTGCGGAGAAACCGTCGGTTGCCCGGGATATTGCCCGGGTCCTGAAGTGTTCGAAGCAGGGGAGCGGATGGATCGAGGGGGAGCGCTATATTGTCACCTGGGGGCTGGGGCATCTGGTGACTCTGGCGGACCCGGAGGATTATGACAAGAAGTACCGGGAGTGGAAGATGGAGCATCTGCCCATGATGCCGGAGCATTTCCGGCTGGAGGTCATTAAGCAGACGTCAAAGCAGTTCCAGGCCGTAAAGGCTCAGCTTCACAGAAAGGATGTACACCAGGTCATCATTGCCACGGACGCGGGGAGAGAGGGCGAGCTGGTGGCAAGGCTGATTCTCAAGAAGGCAGGCAGTGATAAGCCTGTAAAACGGCTGTGGATCTCCTCGGTGACAGACAAGGCTATCCGGGAGGGCTTTGAAAAGCTGAAAGACGGGAAGGAGTACGAGCCCCTCTACGACGCGGCTATGTGCCGGGCTGAGGCAGACTGGCTGGTGGGGATCAATGCCACCAGGGCTCTGACCTGCAAGTACAATGCCCAGCTTTCCTGCGGCCGGGTCCAGACGCCCACCCTGGCTATGATCGCCAGGAGGGAGGAGCAGATCCGGGATTTTGTGCCAAAGCCTTTCTACAAGATCCAGGCAAAGGTTCAGGGGATCACTCTGGCGTGGCAGGATAAAAAGTCGAAAAGTTTTGCCACCTTTGACAAAGACAGAGCCCAGGAAATCTTAGGGCAGGTGAAGGGGAAGGACGGGCAGGTGATCCAGGTAAAGAGAAGTCCGGAAAAGACCGCGGCTCCCCTTTTGTATGACCTGACAGAACTGCAGAGGGAGGCCAACCGACGGTTTGACTATTCGGCCAAGGAGACGCTGAACATTATGCAGAGGCTCTACGAGAATCACAAGGTTCTGACCTACCCCAGAACGGATTCCAGATATCTGACCTCGGATATTGTCCCCACCCTGAAGGAGCGGCTGCGGGCCTGTTCGGTAGGGCCTTACCGGGTCCTTGGAGGGCGGCTGGTGAACCGGCCTCTGCCAAAGAGCCTGGCGTTTGTGGATGATAAGAAGGTAGGGGATCATCACGCCATCATCCCCACGGAACAGTTTGTGCAGCTGGACCACATGACTGTGGATGAGCGGCGGATCTACGACCTGGTGGTACGGCGGTTTTTGGCGGTTTTGTATCCGCCCTGTGAGTATGAGCAGACCAGCCTGACCGTGACGGTTGGACAGGAGACCTTTACGGCCAGAGGAAATGTGGTGAAAGATCTGGGCTGGAGAGCCGTGTACGATGGGGAAGCTGGCGGGGCCGTGTACGGAAGTTTTGACAACGGCTGGGAAGAGAGCGGCGACGAGAAAAGTGGTATGAGGGATTTTGGCGGCGAAAGTGGGGCGCAAAGGCTGCCACAGGTGAAGGATGGGGATGTGTTAAAGGGCCTTGTGTTCGCTGTCATTGAGGGAAAGACAAAGCCGCCGTCCCATTTTACGGAGAGCGCTCTCTTGTCGGCTATGGAGAATCCGGCGGCCTACATGGAATCCGGCGACAAGGCCATGGCCAGGACTCTGGGGGAGACGGGAGGCCTTGGGACCGTGGCCACAAGGGCGGATATCATCGAGAAGCTGTTCTCCTCATTTTTGCTGGAGAAGAGGGGAAAGGAGATCTTTCTCACATCCAAGGCAAAGCAGCTTCTTAAACTGGTGCCGGAGGACCTAAAGAAGCCGGAGATGACGGCGGACTGGGAGATGAAGCTGTCAAAGATTGCAGGGGGAAGCTTAAAGAGGGATGTGTTTATGCGGGATATCCGCAGGTATTCTATGGATTTGATCCAGGAGATAAAGGGCGGTGAGGGAAGTTTTCGCCATGACAACCTGACGAACCACAAGTGTCCCCGGTGTGAAAAGAGGATGCTTCTTGTGAAGGGCAAGAACAGCGAGATGCTGGTGTGTCAGGACCGGGAATGCGGATACCGGGAGACGATCTCCAGAACCTCTAACGCCCGGTGTCCTAACTGCCACAAGAAGATGGAACTTCGGGGCAAGGGAGACGGGCAGATCTTTGTGTGCCGGTGCGGGTACAAGGAGAAACTGAACTCTTTTGTGGAGCGCAGGAAGAAAGAGGGGGCCGGAGTCACGAAGCGGGATGTGAACCGGTATATGGAGCAGCAGAAGAGAGAGGCGAAAGAGCCGTTGAACAACGCATTCGCCCAGGCTTTGGCTGGGCTGAAGCTGGAGTCAGAGAAGCCTTAAGCCGTGAGAGGAAAGAGGCAAAGGGATGGATGTATATTTTGGGAGAAATTTTTGGCATAACGGCAGGGAGCGGAAGGAGAGTGGTCCGGGATCTTGCCTGAGATGCGGGGCCAAGTTTCGCTGTGGGGGTTTTTGGTGGCTGGCTCCGGCTGTGTATGTCTGTCAGGAGGGGATCGTGGTGGATATCTGCCGCCGCGTGCCGGGGGAAGCAGTGGGTAAGTTCTGGGATGCGTGGGGAGTTTGGCAGGGACGGGAGGAGGAGATGTCTCCCGCGCAGCAGAGGATGGCAGAGAAGGAGAATCCATTTTCTTTTGAGGCGAATTTTCGGGTGGAGATAGATGGGAGAGAGTGGGCCAGTGCTGGCGGCAGCAGTATGTATATCCAGCCCAGAGGGCTGGATGGGGAGGCGGATGCTAGGGACGGGGGAGGTCAGGAAGCGCATACCGGAGAAGCTGTAGACCGACCGGCGTATGTGGGAGATGGGACAAGTAAGGTAGTGAGCGGCAGGGCTGTGTCAGACCAGGAAACGTGTGCCGGGAAGGCGACCGTCGGAGATGGGGCCCCCGAGGATATGAGACGGAAGGCTGCAGGATATCGTCCGGAGGATGTGTTGGCTGCGGAGTACGGGCTGGATGGGCGGGACGGGTGGCAGGTGTTTCGGCGCAGCTTTCGGGCTAAAGCCCCAGAGTCTGCCCAAGTCCTGAAGAACGCGGCGGCAGGAGCGGCTCTGACTTTTCGGCTGACTGTGGAAGCAGGGGAGGAGCAGATACCCTGGGGGTATACTTTTGTCACAGAGGTGGGCTGTGGGGAGAGGACAGAGCGCTTTTCCCACCCTGTTACAGGTCAAAAGATGGAGCTTGTGATTTTGGGGTGCAGGCCATATAATATGGAAGCTGAAGTGAAGAATATAAAGAAATGTCTGAAAGATTACCGCATTCCCTCTCATGGCTGTGTGATGGAATATGTTCTAAAGTCAGAGCTGCCTTTGGGGGAGTCTCTGGCTGTGAGGGATTGCTGCCAGGGGGACGGGCCGGTTCTTACAAAAGAGGCAAAAGGGGTTGGAAAAAGGGCTGCCGCCGTTACTCTGATCGGCGGATGTGACGGCCCTGTCTCTGTTTTTATAGCGGGAACGACGAAGGGGCAGCACGAGGAGGAAAGAAGTCTTGGGTATTCTTCCCTGTATGTTGAACCCGTAAAGGAAGTCAGGTGGAGGGTGGAACTGCGCAGGGTTTTATTTGATCCGGAGACATTTGAGCTGAGAGCAGAGGGAGAGGATTATGGAGCGAAGGGACAAGATTAATTACTATCTGGATCTGGCGGATGTGGTGGCCAGGCGGGGGACCTGCCTGCGCAGGCTTTACGGAGCGGTCATCGTGAAAAACGACGAGGTGATCTCTACAGGGTATGTGGGCGCTCCCAGAGGGAGGAAAAACTGCTCGGACCTGGGAGTGTGCGTACGCCAGAAGATGAACATCCCCAGAGGGGAGCGGTATGAACTGTGCCGCAGCGTCCATGCGGAGGCCAATGCCATCATCAGCGCGGAGCGGGAGCGGATGATCGGAAGCTCCCTGTATCTGGCGGGCAGGGAGGTGAGAACAGGGGAGTATATCGCTAATTCCTGCAGCTGCTCTATGTGCAAGAGGATGATCATTAACGCGGGGATTGAGACCGTGTATATCCGGGATGATGAGGAGCGGTATCGGGCGGTGAGCGTGAGCCAG
This sequence comes from uncultured Hungatella sp., assembly GCA_910588505.1. Lineage (GTDB taxonomy): Bacteria > Bacillota > Clostridia > Lachnospirales > Lachnospiraceae > UBA3402. Next base: position 9,212 of record CAJUPQ010000055.1, read on the forward strand.
TGGATCGAGGAGGATGAGTCTTTGACAGGAGAGTTTGGGTATTAGGAGGAAATGATCATGACAGGCAGGATCATCGGTTTTATCATATGGCAGGCAGTGGGGCTTTTTTTCGTGGGAAACGGGCTATGGTGCTTTAAGGCGAAAAAGCCCTCAGGCTTTTGGGCTAATGCCAGGACAGCCCCCATAGAGGATGTGAGGGCATACAATAAGGCCATGGGGAGTTTATGGTGCGTCTACGGGATTGTTCTGATGATACTGGGAGTCCCCTTTCTTTTGGAAAATGGGCTGTGGATCATGTTGTCCTGCGTTGGGGTGATGGTGGAAACCATTGGGGTCATGGCGGTGTATACATTGGTTATAGAGAAAAAGTACAGAAAAGAATAAACATTTTTTTACTGAAATAATTTTGGCGATCCAGGGTATCCTATGGTTGTAGATCAAATTTATGTTCAGGAGGAAAACCATCATGACAAAACTGGATTGCAATGTTACAAACTGTCTCCATAATTGTGATAATCACTGCTGTAAACAGGCTATCATCGTGGACGGAAGCAAGGCAAAGGATTGCTGCGATACTTGCTGCGGAAGCTTTGACGAGAATCGGGACGGGGCGTTTCACAACCTGTTTAAGACGCCGGAGAGCCGTCTGGAGGTTGACTGCGAAGCTGTCAACTGCGTCTACAACCGGGACCGTCACTGCGAGGCGGAGCACATCGGGATCGCAGGGGACGGGGCGTCTGACGCCAGCCATACAGAGTGCGCTACGTTCCAGATGAGGTAAAGGTAAGCAGGCCGGTACGTCATTGCTTATCAAGAGCTATCTACTCGCAAATTAGGAGAGTATGACAGGAAGGCTGCTGTGGGATATCATGTTTCCGGAGAGAAGGGAAATGTGGTTCCTGTGGCAGTCTTTTTGATCGTTTGCCCCTCCATATTTACATATCAAATGGGTGATGATAAAATAGAGAAGTTCCAATGGACGCTTAAGAGAAAACAAAGACAGATGGCTGACAGGCAGGAAAGCCGTATGATAGCCGGGAAGGATGGGAGCAAGCATGCTTGAGGTTGGAGTACAGACGAAAAACGTGGTGGATGACAGATGCCCCAGGGAGGGCTTTGAGCTGATGAGAAGTTCCGGATTTTCTTGTGGGGATTTCAGCTTAAACGGATATTTGTTAAATACATCCCTTTATCAGTCGGAATTGAATACCTTTTTCGACAGGTCTGTTGCGGAGCTGGAGAGTTTTTTTGGTCCGCACAGATCCGGAGCCAGGGAGGCCGGTATCCGGATTAGCCAGATGCACATGCCCTATCCCAACTATGTGCCAAAGGGAAGCAGGGAGTTAAATGACTATCTCTGGAACGTGGTGGCCCCAAAGAGCATGGCGGTCTGCGCTTTTTTTGACTGTCCATATATTGTTGTTCACGGTTTTAAGCTGGCGTATTATCTGGGCTGTGAGGAGGAGGAATGGAGGCAGACCGAGGCTTTCCTGGATTCCCTTTGTCCTATGGCCAGAGAGATGGGGATCACCATATGCATCGAGAATCTCTATGAGAATCTGGGAGGCCATCTGGTGGAGGGGCCGTGCTGCGACGCAAAGAAGGCGGCAGAGCGCATTGACCGGATCAATGAGAGATATGGAGGGGAGGTGCTGGGATTTTGCTTTGATACAGGCCACGGAAACCTGGTGGGTATTGATCCGCGGCGGTTTATCACAACCCTGGGACATCGATTGAAGGTGCTGCACATCCATGACAATGACGGAGCGGCGGATCTGCACCAGATACCATTTACCTTTACAAAGACAAGAGAGAATAAACCGTCTACAGATTGGGACGGGTTTGTGGACGGGCTTAGGGCGGTGGATTTTCAGGGAGTTTTGAGCTTTGAGACCGCGCCGGTGCTTGACGCGTTTCCAAAGCCCATGAAGGGGGAAGCGCTGTCGTTTATAGGGAAGGTCGGGAAGTATTTTGCAGAGGCGATCCAGGTGTACTCTCGGAGTCTCTTTGTGCCTGATTTTGTGAGATGATTTTTTGTCGGATGTGCATAAATTTATGAGGCGTACGTGGAACGTACGTTGATTAAATTTATGTGCATATGACGGAAAATCATCCACAAAGGCAGGTGCAGGAGAGATTCCGAGCGTACATCCAGGTAGAGAGGAGGAAAGTTCCATGAGAGAAGTCTGTGCCATGACAGGCGTTATTTTTAACCCGAAAAGACCGGGGCAGAGTATCCGTGAACTGAAGGCGGCAGGTATCGAGGGAGTGATGTTTGATTTTGGTATTTTTGCCGCTCCGGCGGGAGTGCTGCATGACAGAGCCCAGGAAGGGAAAAAGCTGGATCTTATAAGAAAAGCCTACGAAAAAGCCATGGGTGGATTTGCGGAAGAGGGGTTTATGCCTTCTATTGCCCGGCTCCCTTTTACAAATACACAAACAAAAGAGGAATATGAAGAAATAAACGCCATGACCCTTAAGATTAACAGGGACTGCGTCAAAGCTTGTGAGGAGGCGGGAGTCCGGGAGATCATTGTCCAGCCTCTGTTTGCGGGTGTGGAATCAGGGGAGGAGTGGAAGGTAAACCGGGAGTTTTATCTGGCCCTGGGAGAACGGTGCGGGAGGGAGGATACAAAGCTGCTGTTGACGAACCTGTGCCGTGACGTGAACGGGCACCTGACGCGGGGCGTGTGCTCTGACGGGAGGGAGGCGGCAGCCTGGATCGACGGGCTGAACAAAGAAGCGGGAAGGGAACGGTTTGGATTTTGCCTTGATCTGGGGAACTGCAACCTTTGCGGGCAGGATATTCGGTCCATGATATTGGCCCTGGGGGAGCGGATCCGCGCGGTTGTACTCACAGAAAATGACGGGCATACCGCAGCCAGGCTTCTTCCGTTTACCAGCGCCCACAGCCGCCGATCCACCATGGACTGGCTGGGGACTGTAAGGGGGCTGCGCGAGATCGGATTTGACGGGTATCTGATCCTGGAGACGGCGGACACGACGATCTCTTTCTCCCCTCTTTTGCAGCCGTATCTGGTGCCGGTATACAAGGCGGTTCTGGATTATTTTGCAATGCAGATTAATATAGAAAGAGATCTGAAAAAGTATGCCCATGTCGCGCTTTTCGGCGCCGGAAATATGTGCCGCAATTACATGAAGTGTTATGGAGAGAAGTATCCCCCGCTGTTTACCTGCGACAACAACCCGAAACTGTGGGGAACAAGCTTTGACGGCCTGGAGATCAAGGATCCCAGGGAGTTAAAGAGCCTTCCTTCGGACTGCGGTGTTATTATCTGTAATATGTTTTACCGTGAGATCGAGGAGCAGCTTCGGTCTATGGGAATAGAAAACATCGGATATTTTAATGATGAGTATATGCCCTCTTTTTATTTTGACAGATTGAAACGGGAAGAAGGCTTTTAGCAGACGAGCCGGCGTAAAAAGAGTGATTTGATCCGCAAAAAACACATAAAAAAGGTGACCAAAAACTATAGGTTTTGGTCACTTTATTTTTTTCTTTATTTCTGTCTCATCATAGCATAATATCGTCAAATTTTCAAGAATCTTAATACTTTTCTTATGGAATTCTTTTCTTATGGAATTTCACCTATTTTTTCCCATCAGCATTTTGTGACCAAAACCTATAGGTTTTGACAACACGCCGCAAACAGCGGTTTTATGGAACTTTTTGGTCTGATTTTAAAATGTGGTATCCGCAGATTCGAACCATTGCCGGGTCGGCGGATCAGCCGCTAAACAGATGCCGCCGTGAGATGTCAGGAAGGAGAGATTAGCGGAGTGTCAAAGCCTGTCATGTGCAAGACGGTCCGTCAGTACAGCAAAGGAGTCATTCCCGAAAGGGATATGGAAAAACTCCGGGAGATCGCGGAGGATTACCGGAAGGTAAAGAACTATGTGTACGCCCGGTACGGAAGTATCGGCAGTCTCTCAAAGCTTTACCCGGGCTATACGGTTCAAAACGAGATGACGGCCAGCGGCCTGCGCTCTGACCTGGAGATGCCGTCCGTGTATTTTTATCTCGCGGTTTTTGACGCTCTGGGGGATATCAAAGCCCAGTGGTCCAGGACAAAGTCAAAGATCCTGGAACTGGTAGGGAAACATGAGGGGCTGTCCCCGGAGGAAAAACATTATCTCCGTTTCCTTATGAAAGTTAACAATGCCTTTGAGGCGGTGTTGAATGAAAAGGAGATCCGTCTTCCAAAAGAGCTGCAAAAGAAGCAGGAGGAGTTAGCGTCTCTTGTGGATACGGAAAAGCTGCACCGGTATCTGTGCCGACAGGCGAGAAAGTATCATGAGAAGCAGCATACATCGGCAGCAGACGGGTTTGCCCTGTCAGAAAAGGCGTACCGATATGGGGATCATGGAATCTATATTTCCATAAAGGAAAAGCGAAAGCGGGTCTTTGTCCCCCTGACAGACAACAACGAGTACAAGAGACAGCTGTATATCAGGCTGTATCCCGATGAGGGAAAACTGGAAGTGAGAGCGCCTGTGGATGTGGCGGTGAAAAGCCACAAGGACTACACCAATGTGGTGGGAATAGCCATGGGATATCACACTATGCTGACCACGGACCAGGGACACCGGTACGGGGAGGAACTGGGAAGGTATCAGACGGAGTACGCGGAGTGGATGAGGCGCCAGACAGGGATCTATAACCGGAACCGGAAAGACAATCCGGGGCGGGAAAAGTATGAGGCCAGAAAGAGACGGTATACGTCGCAGCTTCACAGTTATATCAACCAGGAGCTGAACCGTTTTCTCAGGGAAGAAAAGCCGGAGGTTGTGTACATGGCTAAGCTGCCAAAGCCCTATGGGGGAGGCGTCAGCCGAAAGATCAACCATTCGGTATCCATGTGGCAGAGAGGGTATATACGCAGACGGTTGGAGTTAAAGTGCAGCCAACAGTCCGTGGAAATGGCGGAGGTGTTTGGAAAGGGGATCAGCAGCACATGCAGCAGCTGCGGAGCCAAGGGAGTGAAGGCGGACGGAATTTTTCGATGCCCCTTGTGCGGATATGAGTCTGAGGAAAAGGTTAATACTGCCCGGAATGTGAAGAAGCGCGGGACGGAAGATGAGTCGGCGTGAGAGTGGTCCTCACGGTTGGGGGAACTCCCTGAACTGGTGGGAGGATAAGAGATAGTTTGCAGATGATCATAAGGACAGCTGTTTGGATAAATTCCGTGGAGGGATGTGATGAGAGGAATCCCATCCGTACACAGGGATTTTACCGCAAGGACTGAATGGCAGATCCATGATAAGGCGGGTAAGACCTGCTATAGAAAAAGAAAGCACGGCATTAGAAGGCAGAACGGAAAGGGAAATCTGTACAATCTGCGTATTGGGTATGCCAAGACCTTGTGAACATGGGAAACCATGACGTAGCGGGGAGCGAAGCGGCAGAGTCCGCATCATTGATCCTGTGTGAGGGAGAGATGACCAATGTGCCTTATTTGAAAAACAGAAATCATAGGGTCATAAATCTGTGGTTTCCATGACTGAGGTTATGCTAGTACATCATTGCATTAATTCCTAAGCAATAGTACTCGCTCTCTACGCCAGGAGCACGTCTGCGAAGCTAGATGTAGGGTCCACTACACCGTCGCTTCGCAGACGCACACCTGACGCAGATATCAAGCACTATTGCTCAGTTATTAATGCAACGATGTACTAGCGCCCTGGTTTTAAGAGGAGGCCGCAGATTATGATATAGAGGGGGAACGAGGGTGGATTACGCGGAAATTGTCCGACTTTTTTCAGAACTCCATGGAGAGGTGAAAGATGCGCTGGAGGCAAAAGAGGCCGCGTTAGCCATGAGGCTTTTGGAACGGTGTCAGGGTGCCGCTTTGGAGTTGGGTAACCGGGTGGAGGCTGTGAGAGGCAAAGGATGCCACATGGTGGCCATACTGGAGGATTACTGCGAATTGGTCTATGAGGTCAATGAGCAGATCTGGCATGGAGAGTACATAAACCCGGGAAAGGTTTACCGGTATCTGAACCGGTCTTTAGAACTGGTAAAGGAGAATCTGTCTTTGGAAACAGCAATACCAAAGGAGACATAAGAAAATTAAACGAGGTGGTAGAAATGGAAAAGGAAAACAAGGGATCAAAGAAGAAGGTGATTATCGCGATTGCGGTAATCCTGCTGCTGGCAGTCATCGGGGTCATGGGAGCAGTGATCTATAAGCTGATGAACAAGAAGGAAGCGCCGAGAGAGAGCGGTTTCCGCCGGGTTAGTGGTGGATGGAAGCGAGATCGACCAGAAGGCGGCGGACGCAAGGTTTACGACGGATATGAATATGATCTGGACGTTTCCGTCTGGCAGCAGGATTTCTAATAATGCCGTTATTGGCAATTCGGACAGTAACAAATATGAATGCTATTTTGAGGTGTATTTGAATGATGAAGAACAGACCATGCTGTACAGTTCTCCGGTTCTTCCGGTAGGAAAAAGGCTTGATATACTCAGGCTTGATAAGACTTTGAAGGATGGAACCTATGAAGCAACCTGTACATACCATCTTTTAGATGACGAGGATCCCGAAAGAGAATTGGGAACCGTATCTTTTGGTGTAACCTTGATGGTTATGGATGAATAGAGAAACAGGATGGATATATGTGTCTGGGAGAGCAGAGATGGTAGATTCTGTCGTTTTTCTGGACTGTATATAAATAAAACTTATCAATATCACAATTTTAGGAGGTATCATTATGAAGTTACAATTCAAAAAGGCTGTTGCGGCTACATTGGTAATGTCTATGTGTCTGCCAGCTACAGTAATGGCGGCTGCCCCTGTGGCTACGGGAGATTCTGCGTCAAACGGCAGTTTCGAGACGTCCTTTGATGTGTATTCCCCAACACTTCATATCAGCGTCCCGTTGAAAGCGGATGTGCGCGTAAATCCTATGGCGGATGCCACCAAGACGGATGTTAACAAGTTTACTGTGGCTTCCAACAGTCTGGACATCATTAACGGGTCTGTAGATACGACAAACAACATACCTATTCCGGTAAATGTTACAGTCAGCGCAACGATCACGAAGCAGGCAGAAGGTGTTATGACTGAGTACAATACATTTACTCCAGACACTACTTCCACCAGGAAGAGGATTAACCTGAACCTTACAGAGGCAGGCACTGCAGCTGGTTTGGATCTGGCAAGCAGAGCAGCTTCCAGTGTAGACGCTAAGCTGCTGGACCTGTCCTCAGTTCCTGTTGATACAGCTGCAGATTATAGCTCTGGTACAAATAAAACAGCCGTTACGCTTTATGGTTCTTTACTTTCTGTAGATATTGGCGCTCCTACCGCTGCCGGAACCGACTTTACTAATCCTACAGATTTGACGCCAACTGTTGGATCTTTTGCGATAACCGGAGAGGCGAATACTAACGCAGACTGGAAGAAAGACGATGTTGAAGTTGCTATTACATATAATATTAAGGCAAGCAAGGCATTGGCGATTACAACACCGGCGATCGCAACGGCTCCCTCAGGAACAGGATTTGCTGCTGACGTGACATTTACTGTTCCGAATGTGGGTGAGGCGACTGTCTTAGCAATAGCCATCCATAACAATGGAGAGAAGATGTATGGAGATTATATGTTGGAAGACTGTGAGATTGAGTATGTAGCCAATGCAGGCGCAACTGACGCTGAGATTACAATCCCGCAAAATCACCCGACATTGGTATTCCTGGCAGATGAGGCAAATGGCTGCAAAGGAAAGGCACAGGATCTGATCATTGGATTATCTGACGGACGTAGAGTTGTGTCAACATTAACTGTAAACTAATCGAATACGGAACTGTTTACACAAAAAAGGTATTTCTACCGTACCTGTTTTGCCAACTCACCCTTATGGGTGAGTTGGATTTTAATCAATCCGTTATTTGCAAATGGAGGATTGGACCATGAGAAAGAAGATCGCGATTGTCTTAGCTGTTATAATGGTGAGCTGCCATATGAATGTGTTGGCAGAGAACGATACGGTAAATAATAATGCTGCGGAAGAGACTTCGATAGTGTCTGCAGAAACAAATGAGGCGTATGAAGAGAGTGCCGCCGTGTGGTCGGAGGAAGAAACTGAACAGGATATAACGGAATCTGCTGAGGAGAGTGAATCAGAGTCTGAGGCGGAACAATCATCTGAAATAAGGGAAGAGACGTCAGACGGAGATGGAACAATAGCGGGCAGCGAGACAGCATCAGAAGAGGAATCGACAGAGAGCGTATCTGGGCAGGATACTTTGGCAGTAGCACAAGAGAGTGGGGAGGAAAGCACAAAAGCGTTGCCGGAATCAAACATCGCAGAAACGGTACAAGAAGAGGAATTAAGTGTCGATCGATCTATGTGGGAAGAAGATACCATATTTAAGGTTTTGATTCCTGCCAGTACCCGGGCATTTTTAGATCCGGATGATTTGAGCGGCAGGGGACAAATTTTTTCGGACAGATATGAAGTGGAAAATTATGGAAATACGGATGTTGCCATTAAAATAAAAAATATCGAGATTCATTGCGAGTCAGAGACCGGAGTATCGGAGGAGAGCGCAGTGGAGAGACTGAATGTGGACATGGTGTGGGAGAGTGAACATGACCAGAGAATTCTTCATGTGGCAGAAGGCGCATATGATGAGTATGTCATATGGCTGGAGGCAGCTGTGTATGAAGGGGATGAGGGGAACGAGAAGCTTGGTCAGGAGAGCATTGGCCGGTTCTATTTTACCGGAACCGTGGATTCAGATCCAGGGATAGATTGGGAGGCTCATGAGATCACAGTAGTTTTCAGCTATGAGATCGTAAATCCGGCTAATGTAGAGATCCATGACGAACAGCAGGAAGAGACACAGTACACTGTTGATCCGGTCGCAGTTCAGGATACACAACCAGAATATCCAGACTCAGACATGGGTACATCTGATACGATAGATCAGGAGACGGTTGGGGAATTAGAAAGCAGTGCGCCGCAAGAACCTATTTTAAAAGAAAGTGAGACAGAGACTGTTGAGGAGACCGAAAGCAGTGGTGATCTGTTGTCAGGCTGAGAGGGAGAGGGCATGAGAAAAAGGAAAAAGAGTCAGGCGGCAGATTTTCTGAATCTTTTGGAGCAGGCTCATATTCAGATAAATAGGGATATTGATTCGAAAAGGCTGGATGGTGCTATGGAACTTCTGGCACAGTGCCAGGAAGGCGCAATGGAATTAGGTAATATGATAGAAGGTGAAGAAGGGGAAGGATGTGTGGTCATTCCCCTTTTGCAGTCCTACTGTGAAACAGTCTATGAAATCTATGAACAACTGCGCCAAGACCAGCATACCAGCGGAAAGAATGCATACAAACATCTTAGAAAATCTCTGTTAAAGATTGAAAACAGTGTTAAGAACGATATTAAGGTACGTCTGGAAATTGCTTTTTTCCCTTATAAGGCGTCAATGTGGGACAGCATGGAGAGTGTGTGGATAGCAGCAGACGCAGATCCTGGTTGCGATCCTTATGTTGTTCCGATTCCATACTATGAGCGCAGAGCGGACAGAAGTTTTGGGAAGCCCTATGGACATGAGTGTCTGGATTATCCATACAATGTAGTGGCATTTGATAAGAATCTGGTGTTTATCTCTCCATATTGGGGAAATATGTTTCTCTGTCTTGATAAGGATACAGGGGAGATGAGAGAGTGGAAACCGCCATTTGAGACATCCAGGGAGGGAAAAGACGGATACTATATTTCCGAGTCGCCGGGATATTTTGTGTACCGGCCTGACAGCCTGGAGCGTGGGATCTATCTGTTTTATTCTCAGACGGACAGCAGGCTATATGAAGTAAATTTAAGAGATGATTGGTATCAGGAGATTAAAGTATCGTTTTCGTTAGATGAGCTGAAAGCGCAGGAACCGGGTTTTAGGGAAATTTCAGAGTGGCTTCCCTATGGCTGCCAGGAAAACTGTGTTAACACGCTGAGAAGATTTTTGGACGGCGACATAATGGGGGATGCCTTTGACAGAGCGAGACAGCTTAGGGCATACAAAGAGGTGACAGCCAACTGTGACGGAACCAGCGGAGAAAAAATACACCGATTTTTGACCGCGAAAAGGAGTTAAGAACATGATCCGCAGGAGGGAAGAGATGTGGTAAGGGTAATTACATATGGAACCTTTGATCTTTTTCATGAGGGGCATTACCGGCTGCTGGAGAGGGCAAAAGCATTGGGAGACTACCTGATCGTAGGAGTGACGACAGATGCCTATGACAAGACGAGAGGAAAGCTGAATGTGATCGATCCTCTGCCAGCGAGGATCGAGAATGTGAAAAAGACCGGGTTTGCGGATGAAGTCATTATAGAGGAGGCGGCAGGGCAGAAATTTAATGACATCAAGAAATTTCATATAGATATCTTTACCGTTGGATCAGACTGGGTGGGGTGTTTTGATTATCTGAAGGATTACTGTCAGGTGATCTATTTAGAACGCACGAAGAATATTTCAAGTACCATGCTGCGGGAGCAAAATAGTCCGATTCAGAGGGTGGGGATCATAGGCACCGGGAGGATCGCTCATCGTTTTATACCGGAAGCAAAACTGGTCAGCGGAATTACGACCCAGGGCGTTTATAATCCCCATAAAGAGAGTACAGAAAGGTTTGCGCGCAAATGGGAGATTAATGGATACACGGATCTGGAGAAATTTTATGAGTCTATTGACAGCGCTTATATTGCGTCACCTCATGAAACTCATTACAGCTATATAAAATCGGCCCTGGAGCATGGGAAGCATGTGCTGTGTGAAAAGCCCATGGTTCTTAAAAGATCCCAGGCAGAAGAATTATTTTCCTACGCAAGAGAACACGGGTTGGTTTTGTTTGAGGGGATCAAGACTGCATACTGCCCAGGCTTTGGGAAGCTTTTGGGGATTGCCTGTAGCGGCTCTATTGGAAGCATCCGAAATGTGGAAGCATGTTTTACAAAATTGGAGAGTAAAAACAGCCGGGAGATGACGGATTTGACTTATGGGGGAAGCTTTACGGAACTGGGAAGCTATGTGCTGCTCCCCATATTGAAGCTTTTTGGAGAGAATTTTGAGACGATTAATTTTGAATATATAGAGGGGGAAAACGGGCTGGACCTGTTTACAAAAGCCTCTGTCCGGTATGAGACAGGCATGGCTGCGGCTACTTGCGGACTGGGAGTGAAATCAGAGGGACGGTTGCTGATCGCCGGGACAAAGGGGTATATCGTTGTGGAAGCGCCCTGGTGGAAAACCAGATATTTTGAGGTTCATTATGAGAACCCTGAAGAGGTGGAAAAGTATTCAGAACGTTTTTTAGGGGACGGGCTGAGGTATGAGATCAGTGATTTTCTCACTATGATCAACGGGACAGGGAAAAGCGGAATTAAGCTGACGCGGCGGGAGTCTATCGTCCTGGCTGATGTGATGGAGCGCTTTTTGCGAACCTGCAGACGGACTAGAGAAGGAGCTTCGGAAAGGAGTTCACATTAATTATGAACTATAATACTCACATAAGAAATGCAATAGAAACTCAGCTGACAGCGGGAAAAAGAGATTTTATCCTGTTCCCCTTCGGAGAATGGGGGATGTTGACAAAAAGGATTTTGAATGAGGTCTATGGGATCCAGGAGGTATGTCTTATTGATAATCACTTAGCGAGATTCAACCCAAACATTAAAGAATTGTCCTGCTTAAGGGAAGAAGCGTATAAATCCTGTACCATATTGATAACCAGCGATAATGAAGATATTTATGAAGAATTGAGAAATAGTGTAAGAGCGTATGCTGACAAGAGCCGGATCGTGGATATCTTTGAGAGACAATTTGACAGAACCAGATTTATGCGGCCAAAGCATATTACCAAGGTTCAAGAACTGCCTAAAGCACTGATCCAATGGTATAAATTCCGTAAGGGGGCCAAAGCCTTATTTGTTGTTGGCGGACAGGAATGTTTTGAGGTACTGCCGGAAGCTATGGCCCAGTGGGATGTGAGCGTTGACTGCCGGCGTCTTTCAGAGTTTGAGACAATTGCCGGCGCTTTTGCGGATATCCGGGAAAACTATGATTACATCGTCCTTGCCGGGGCTTTGGAACGGAGCAAGTCCCCGGCGGTGTTTCTGAAAACTCTTCACAACTTGCTGAATCCGGGCGGCGTCTTGCTCATAGGCGCTGACAACCGACTTGGAATCCGCTATTTCTGTGGGGACCGGGACTTATTTACAGAGAGAAATTTTGACGGCATAGAAGATTACAGGCGGGTGGGAACGTTGGAGTGGAAGAAGATGGAAGGCCGTGCTTATTCTAAAGCGGAACTGATCCGGATGCTGGAAACAGCAGGATTTACATTTCACAGGTTCTATTCCATACTGCCGGAGTGGACCAGGCCCCAGATACTATGTGCGGAGGACTGTATCCCCCGGGGGAGACTGAATGAAATGGTGATTCCCCAGTATCACAGCCCGGATTCTATTTTCCTGGAAGAAGAATGGCTCTATGACACCCTAATTGAGAATAATCTTTTCCACGCCATGGCCAACGGATATCTCATCGAGTGCCCTTTGGATGGCTGCTTTTTTGATGCGGATCAGGTGATCACTTCCATAGAAAGTGGAAGGAGAGAGGCATTGGCCACTGTATTCAGGAAAGACGGGAGTATTGAGAAAAGGGCTCTCTATAAAGAAGGCAGAGAAAAAATCGAGAGGATGTCAGGCTGCGCCGAGGAGCTTAAAGAACATGGGATCAACATGGCAAAGCTTACGGGGGAGGGAGAATCGCTTATAATGTCCGGAATCAGGGGAGAGAATGCCCTTGAGTATCTTCGGAGACTTCTGTGTGAGGATAAAGTTCGTTTCTTAAATGAGATGGATCGTTTTGTGGGGGTAATTGAAAATTCCTCTGAGTGTGTCCCCTATGAGGAGGTGGACTGGGAACACTTTGACCCGGACTGGAACCGGCGCAAAAAAGACGACCCAGGCAGAGACAAATGGAAAAAGATTGCTTTGGGACATGAAGGAAAGAGGGAGGATTTGGGGGCGATCCTGAAAAGGGGATATATGGATTTGGTCCCCGGTCATTGCATTTATGCTGATGGAGAATTCGTATTTTATAATCAGGAGCACTGCATAGAGCTTCTCCCTGCCCACGTGATTGCCAGGCGGGCTATAGACCAGATTTACTGGGGAACTGTGTGGGAAAAGGCGCTGCTTTCCAAAGAAGAACTGATGGAGCGGTATCATCTGAAAGAGTATGAGAGGCTGTGGGGACTTTATATTGGAAGATTTATGGAAAGAATCCAGGGGGAAAAGGAACTTCTGGAATACCACCAGCATTGCCGGCGCGACTGGACCATTGTGAACGCCAACCGTTTCCGGATGAATTATTCTGAAAATGAATATGAGAGGGTATTCAAGGATATTTTTAAAGGAACTCAGGGAAGGAAGCTTTATTTGTTCGGGTCGGGGATTTTTGCGGAAAAGTTTTTGGAGCAGTTTGGTTCTGATTATGAGATTGAAGGGATTTTAGATAATAATCCTCGAAAGTGGGGAACAAAACTGGAGGGAATCGGGATTTCTTCTCCGGAGATTCTTAAGTCCTTGCCAGAAGACTCCTATAAAGTGATGATCTGTATTAAGAACTGTGTTCCTATTATGCAACAGCTAAAAAATGAGCTGGGAGTTTCTCATTACAGCGTGTATGACTGGCATCAGGAATACCCCAGAAACCTGCCTGCGGAGACTGCGGCTGCCGGGAAAGAAAAGAGGGAGCCGAAAAAATACCACATCGGGTATATAGCCGGGGTTTTTGACCTTTTCCATATAGGGCATTTGAACCTATTTAAACGGGCAAAGGAACAGTGTGATTACTTGATCGTGGGCGTGGTCAGCGATGAGAGTGTGATGGAGAATAAAAAGACCATGCCCTGTATGCCATTTGAAGAGCGGATTGAGTTGGTGCGATCCTGCCGGTATGTGGACGAGGCGGTGGGGCTTCCCACCTACAACGGGGACACGGATGAGGCGTACCGCAGATATCAGTTTGATGTGCAGTTTTCCGGAAGCGATTACGCAAATGATCCAGAGTGGCTGGCG
>CAJUPQ010000056.1 GCA_910588505.1 uncultured Hungatella sp.
AAAACGACTCTCGGAAGCCGCATAAAATAAGGCTTTGAGATTCCGAGAGCCTATCAAAGGGCAAAGGGAGGAGGAAAAGATGAGCATGGAGGAGGAGATCGCGGGGCAGGGGGTATTGTGATCATAGGGAGGAGACAACATGGCTAAGACCATAAAGTTTAATTTGATTTTAGATGGCTATCCGGTGAGGACTTTGGAGGAACTGCAGGAGCATTTTTCGTTGGAGGATATGGCGAACTATTTTGAAAATGGCCTGCTGGAACGGTGGCTGGAAGTCCGGGGGTATGAAGATGAGCTTAAGGCAGTCAGAGAAATCGAGTCTTATGGAGAGCGACGGTGCGCCATTCGGGAACTGGTGAAGATTTTTCATATTTTTATCGATTACGAGGATCTGGAAAAAGGGATCGCTATTTTAGATTACTTGGATGAAGATAACCGCCTGCATGAAGAGTATAAAAAGAACGCGTTTCAGAAGAGACAGATCATTGACGATTACCATGTGGGTTATGAGTCGCTTATATACCGCATGGAAGAGCATAGGGATCATATGGCGTTGCTGAAAGCGGATGTGATCGAGATGGAGAAGGAATACCTGGGGCTTTTTCGGCTGGACTATAAGGCCCTTTATTTCAGGCTTTTAAGAACAGCGCCAAAAGCTGTCTTTGCCATTTTGACAAGGGATGCTTTGCGGGGATACTGGCTGCGGGAGGATGAGGATCAGTCCATTCATTCCAATATAAAAAGCTCTTTTATGTCTGTTGGCATAATAAAAAATATTATGGGCGGGGATCTGAAGATCAAGAGAAAGAATACACAGGATAACCATATCTGGGAGCTTGTGGAAGATAGTGATGTTCCGGTTATGGTATTTATGATGGAGAGCGACGCCTACATCAGAAGCGCAGGCCAGTCATCAGAAAAATGGTCATGCGGGGATATTAATGGACAGTTCCGAAAATTTAACGGTCTGGAATATCAATGCAATCATAGCGGCTATGAACTTTTGTATATGGAGGTGTAGCAATGGAAGGAAGTACAAAAGATGAGATAAAAAGCCTGATAGAAACATTTATCAAAGATCTGGATATTCATGTTCCCGCAAAACTCATAGATGAGTTTGCTGCCGCTTTTCGGGGACTGGATGAACCGCGGATAATGGAAGTCCTTAATCGGGCTTATGAGAATGGCGGCAGCCTGGAGATGGAAGATAAACGCCTGATTTTGGAGGAAAAGGCAAGGCTTATAAATGAAACAGGCTTGCTTGAGGTAATTCCGGCTGTGGAATCTATGGATGATTTAGGCGGCTTGGAGGAGTTTAAAGAATGGCTGTACAGGAAGGAATTTATCTTTAAACAACTTGAGAAGGCGAGACAATTCGGAGTCAGCAATCCAAGGGGGCTTTTGCTGGCCGGAGCGCCAGGGTGCGGAAAAAGTCTTGGGGTAAAAGCCGCTGCAGATCTTTTTGATGTTCCTCTTGTGAGGCTGAATGTGGCCAGGCTGTCTGGCCAGGATCAGGCCCAGGGGGAAAGCAATCTGAAAAAAGCATTGGAATTATCAGAGATGATCAGCCCATGCATTCTCTGGATTGATGAGATGGAAATTCTTTTTGCCTCTGCGCCTCATCTGTCAGGACCGTTTCTTACATGGATGCAGGAGAATACAGAGGTGTTTATAGCCGCGACCATTAACGACAGCGAAAAGCTTCCCGATCGCTTTTTGCGGACAGGTTTTTTTGATCATGGCTTTTCTGTTGATTTGCCCCATAAGGAGGAGCGAAGAAAGATTTTGGAGATCCATTTGAGGAAACGTAAGAAATGGAACCGGAATCTTGACATCCCTTTGCTGGTAACAATGACAGAGGGATACAGCGGCGCGGATCTGGAAGCATTGGTAGAGGAAGCCATAGAGAACTGTTTTATCCAGAGAAGGGATGTGTTGACGGAGGAGGATTTCAGACAGGCCCAGAACTATATACATCCGGCTTCTGAGGTTTTTCCAGCGAGCGTTGGACAGGCAAAAGAGGCGATCCAAAAGAAATGTTTTAAGGATGCAGGCAGCGATGAGGGAAAAATCGCCGTAAGACTATGGGATGCCGGAGAAAGATTAGAAAAAAACCGTGGTCCGGTAAGCCCCTTGGCGGTTACCTTGCGTGAGGTATTGGGGCGTGACTGGTGGAAGAAGCGGGGCGCTAAGTTTATAGACAGGAAGGAATGGGAAACCGTTGAAATAGAAAGCGGCTCATGGGGATACGGAATTGATTTAATTTAAAAGGAGAAATTGTTATGGATGCATTTCATTCTTTTTGGTCCAGACCTAATATGGTTAAAAACAGAGGGCAGATTAAATTTCCTGATTATGAGCTGCTGACTATGATGCTGTCTGCTCTGAAATGGAAAGAGACAAATGGCCCGATAACGATGGTCACCGATTGGCGGGGAGCGGAATTTTTTGAGAAAAATGGACTTCTTGATCTGTGGAGCAGGATCGATACAGGGCTGGATGATATGGATCCGGATATTGACCCGTTTTTATTCTGGGCAGCAGGAAAACTATTTGCGCTGCAACATATGGACTGCCCCTGCGTGATGCTGGATACAGACTTGATTATCTGGAAGGATTTGGGAGATCTGTTTCAATGCGATGTGGCGGGGGCTCATTATGAGCAGTTGACGCCGGAGGTATATCCGGATGTTCAAACGTTCAAGATGAAAGAGTCTTATAGATTTCCACAGGAGTGGAATTTTGGGGTGAAAGCGATCAATACGGCATTTCTTTTTATTAGGGAAGCGGCTTTCAGGGATTACTATGTAAAATGCGCCAAGGAGTTTGTTTACGGCATCGGTGGCCAGGGGTTTGATCCGATAACCGCAATGTGTTTTGCGGAACAGAGAGTCCTTGGGATGTGCGCTGAGGCAAAAGGGATGCAGGTAAAATGCCTTGTGCAGATCGAACATGCCAATCAGCAGGATTTTGTTACCCATCTGTGGGGGCAGAAACAGAAGCTGAAAACTTCTCACAGAAAACAAAAGGAGTTCTGTGTAAGATGTATCGGAAGAATTATCCAGGATTTTCCAGAATATGAGAGAGTGATAGCAAATAATAAGAAACTTTCTGAGTACTATGAAGAGCATCGGAGAAAGGAAAAATAGTTTTTGGAGACCTATGGTGGCATCTGTTCGGAAAGTAGAGGGCAGATGCTAATTTATTTGGACAGATATTTTGTCTGATCTTGTTGACTTCTTTCCCCTGACCGGTATACTATAGACAGATGTAATACATTGACACAATAAGAAAAGAATGGGATGAGGGTAGATATGGGAGATTTTATAGAGGAACTTCTGGAAGCATTGGAGAATAAGAAGGTTCGCAAGCGAATCAGAGAAATCGCAGGCGAGGAGGAGAAGAAGGTATTTTCCCTGCGCAGAGAGAGTGAGGAGAAGTGGAAAAAAGAAGCGGATCAACTGCGGCGGCTTTTGGAGCAGGAGCGGACAAAAGCGGAAGGGCTTGCAAAGCTTCTGGATCGGGAGAGAGCGGAAAAAGAGCATTTAAGTGGGGAGGCTGAGTCAGAGCGAAGAAAGCGGAGTCAGATAGAGGAAGAATTGTCTGGACTGCGCAGGATCGCCGAGGATATGGAGAAAAGGCAGCATCTGTTTGCGGTATTTAAGGAGCGGTACGGACGGCTGGATTATTATTATGAAAGGTATCTTGGATTAGGAGATGAGATTCACAAAAGTTTAGACAGGATCTTAAGCGCGGGCAGTCCGGAGGAGTTTTTGTGCAGAGGCGTCCAGTGGGGCAATATAGAGATGCTGTGGGAGTCCATGGATACCGGTCTGTCCCGGGGACGATATACAGAGGAGACTTTTGGGGGATTGGAGGAAATCTTTGATTATTTCTTTGAACTGCACAGGAATATGACAGGAACTTACGAGCGGTTGGATACAAAGGCTGGAGAGGAATTTGATTCCAGATTTCACAAACGGAGCGGCGACAGCCAGGCGTCAGGGCGGATTTCCAGGGTGCTGCTGCGGGGATATAGAGGGATTACCAATAAGAAGATACAGCCATCGATTGTGAGAATATAAGAAGAGACAAAGGAGAGACAGGAAATGGGAGCGGAGACACCGACAAAGGGCATCAGCAGGATTTATGTTGGGGATAATCTGATGGACCAACTGGTCAGGGAAGAGCGGAAGAAAAGGCTTATTGACTTGTTTGAGGCGGTGAAGGAAAAGTTTTATGAAGTGACAGATTCTATGTGGGTGAAGATTGAAAATAAGGATGTGTATTATGTGGATCCGTATCGGATGTTGATTGCGGATACTACAAGAAAAGAGTGTCCGAGAGATCGGTTTAATCCTAAGTTTGCCGGATATACAGGAAGGTTGTTAACGCAAGATGAGGCATACGATTTATTTGTTAAAATGAAAAGAGAGAATCAGTTAATTGATGAATCAGATAATACAATCGTTAATTGTGAGGAAAAAGTTTCCTATGTTTCTTACAATAGAGGTTCTAATCAAATCGGTGCAATGTGTGTGAGGGAGGGATCGCCATATTCTTGGGGTGTTAATGATAGGGATTATGTAAAAATTCCTGTCTATGATTGTGATAAGTCAGTTTCGAAATTTCAGTGTTTTATTCATGAAAACTTAATGCCATCTGCTTTTAAGGAAGATGATGCAAAATTATTTCAGTGTCTTATGACATTGAACAAAGAACAACGCCTTACACTATCTACAGATGATCTATGCATTTTTGGAGAGTCTTTTATGGATAATTCATTTGTTAGTGGCGTACTGTCAGGGGAATACGACACGCTCAACAATACAACCTTCCGAAAAGAGGATATCATTGAATTCCTAAAATCGCAAAAACAGCAGCTTACCGCCTCCGCCCGATCCATTTTCATAGAAAGCTATCTATACTCCGACTACATCCGGGCAGAGATCGAACCCTACGATGCAAACATTTTAGAGGACATTGAGCGGGGACACTGGGATCTGTGGGAGGTAAAGGATGTAAAAGGGACGCCAGTTGAAGTGACAGATACCTTCATAGCCAGAAATCCCCTGGCTGACATTCAGCAGGACGGAGTGGTAGGAATTGATTTCGGCACCAAAAGCACGGTGGTGGTCTGTCAGAATGGGGATGATAATATTATGCCCATGCGGGTGGGCAGCGGAAAATATAAGAACGAGATCCGCAAAGAGGATTACGAAAACCCCACAGTGATGGAGTTTCGGAACATAGAGGCGTTTATGGCCAGTTACCGGGAGAAGGGGGGAAGGCCAGAGACCAGGTGGGAGGATCTGACCGTTTCCCACACGGCGGCAGGGCAGTTAAGCGGCACTAAGGAAAGCAGCAGCTTCTACTCCTTTTTCGGGGAACTGAAACAGTGGTGCGGGGATAAAAAGAGAAGAATCCGCATTGTGGACAATCAGGGTCATGAGGAATCGCTTCCGGCTTTTCTGGATATTCAGGAAGGGGAATTTGACCCCATTGAACTGTACGCTTACTATTTAGGGCTGTATATCAACAACATGCGCCAGAAAATCTACATGAACTATCTACTGTCCTTCCCTGTCACTTATGAGAAGGCCGTGAAGGAGAAGATTGTGGAGAGCTTTGAGAGAGGGCTTAAGAAATCTCTGCCCCAGGCGGTTTTGGAGGATCAGGGGGCCATGGAGATGTTTCGGGTCCGGCAGTGGTCCAGCGAGCCCGCGGCTTACGCCATCTGCGCCCTGAAAGAGTACGGATTTGAGCCGGAAGGGGACGAGAAGGTGTTTTACGGAATCTTTGACTTCGGCGGAGGGACCACAGATTTTGACTTTGGGATCTGGAAAAGCGCCGACGCGAAGCAGAGAAGAAAATACGACTATGTGATCGAGCATTTCGGCGCAGGGGGAGATCAGTACCTTGGGGGAGAGAACCTGCTGGAACTTTTGGCTTTCCATGTGTTTAAAGAAAACAAAGAGGCGCTTTTGGAGGCGGGAATCCCATTTTATAAGCCCCATGACTGCGAGAACTTTGTGGGGAGCGAAGATCTTCTGTACGATTCCCAGGAAGCCAGGCTGAATATCCGGCAGCTTATGGAAAAGCTGAGGGGACTGTGGCAGAGGGATGACGACGAAGCTATTGAGGCGATTGAGAGCGGAACTTTGAAGGCGCTGTTGTTTACCAAATCAGGTGAGCATATTCCGGGATTTGAACTGCAGGTGGACAGGGAGGAATTGGAGCAGCTTCTTTATGACAGGATCCAGCAGGGTGTGAAGAATTTTTTTGCGGCCATGGTTCAGACCTTTACCAAGGATGACTTAAAAGACGCCAAGACCCTGAATATCTTCCTGGCGGGAAATTCCAGCAAATCGGAAATCGTAAAAGAGCTTTTTCAACAGTACAGCAGAGACTGGACCCGGCAGATCAAGGAAAAATATCAGGATGAATCGTTTGATGAGGAAAACGATTCTATTTTCCGCGTCTTCCCTCCTTTGGGGACAGAAGAGGAAAGGAATGAAGAAGACCAGGCTGACGAGGAAGAGGAACTGAGAAGGCCAACGGGAAAGACCGGCGTGGCTTACGGGCTGATTCTGGGCAGTCCCAGCTCCAGGATAAAGGTGAAATCTGAGATCTCCAACGACAAAGAGGTAAAGTTCAAATATTATATCGGGTATGGGGAAAAGGGACGTTTTGAGACAGTTATGGACAGGGAAAAACCGTATTATCAGTGGGTTTGGCTGACCTATGCTTCGGAACGGGATTTTGAATTTTATTACACTTCCCTTGCGGATGATCATCTAAACAAAAGCCCGGTGGCGAAAATGCGCAAGAAGCTTTGTATGATCGGCCAGGAATATGAGGATGAAGATGTGCTGATCTTCATAAGGGCAGTGGCTCCGACCGCCATTGAGTACGCGGTGGCAACGGAGGAAGGGATTGAGCGGGAAGAATACATAGAAGGTCCCAAGCGGGTGGATCTGCCGTAACATGGGAGAAGGAATATGGTAAAGAACAAATTTGAGATTGATTTTCTGTCGGAAAAGACCAACTATTACCTGTCAGGCAGCCCGGGTATTTATTATCCGGATTTGCAGCATAAGCAGCCGGAAAACATGTTAAAGGATATTGCCCTTTACCGGGTGGAGGAGATTTCCTTTGAGGACAAAGCGCCAAGGAAGGAGGCACTGGAAAATGTGCTCAGCGCCATGCGGATCGAAGGGGTGAATTTTATCTACCTGATCCTGGGAGACGACGAGGGCGTCCGTTTTTATTATGGGGTTTCCAGAGATTTTACCAGAGAAATGGATACGGATCTGAGCATCCATGATGTGGGGAAATATATTCTGGAGCCAAGCATCCGGGGGAACTTTAGAGGAAGCCGGGTGAAAGAGGTGAAACCCGAGGATAAGAATGATCTGATGGAGATTATTTCCGGCATGAAGTATTACAGCATGCTGGAGGGCGTTCCCGGATACACCAAGGAGGATGAAAAATTTCAGGGAGTTGACCGGCTGGTGGACGTGATGCTGGGGGATTCTTTCGGGTTTATGATCATTGCCTCCGCGGTGGATTATGACGGGATCAAGGAGATCGAAGAGAATCTTTACAGCACCTATGCCAGGCTGGCGCCTCTGTCAAAGCAGAGCCTTCAGAGGAGCGAGTCTTTTAACCAGGGAACCAGCACCAGCGTCACTTCGGGGACTTCCTTTACCAGAGGGGAGAACTGGTCAAAAAATCAGCAGGAGAGCGCCACGATTACGGACGGAAGCAACAGCGGGACTTCCTGGGGAGTAAATCACAGTACCACAAAAGGCTCCAGTACCAGCAGCGGGGGAAGTTCCAGCTCTTCCGGCACCTCCGAAAGCGGCCAGGAGGGCAGCAATGTGGGCGGTTCCAGAGGAAACAGCCACTCCGAGGGAACCACCAGGGGGACCAGCTCGTCGGAGGGAGGAAATACTTCACAGGGGAGCAGCGACAGCAAAAGTCAGCAGACCAGCCAGGGGGACGGGGAGTCCAGTTCCATTACAGTGGAGATGATCGACAAAAAGGCCCAGGACTGGATCAAATACCTGGATGATGTTATCATCCCACGTTTGGATTACGGAACCGGGAAAGGGATCTTTTTGACGGCCTCTTTTCTGTTTTCCACCACAAAGGCGCAGTTGAAAAAGCTGGAAAATACGGCTATTTCCCTGTACAGCGGGGAGAAGGGCAATAAGGTGCCTTTAAAGGCCGTTTCTCTTACGCGCGACAGTCCAAGACAGATGATGCTGAGACATTTCCAGCTTCCCCTGGGGAGATTTAAGGAACCTGTCAGCAGGCAGGAGATCATGTCCCGGTCCGCCTTGTCCCAGTTTGTGCTGTCTGACAGAGACCGGAATTTTCACCTGGGAAACTGGATTACCACCAATGAACTGGCCATGATCGCGGGGCTGCCCCAAAAGGATGTGGTTGGCCTGGAATTAAAGGAAGAGGTGGAGTTTGGGCTTAATGTGGCGGAGACGGTCAAGGAGGAGGACAGGATTTGTCTGGGCAATCTGGTGCAGAGCGGAAATGTGATCGAAAAGCAGGTTTTCCTGGACAAAAGGAATCTGGA
The DNA here is from genome assembly GCA_910588505.1 of uncultured Hungatella sp. Lineage (GTDB taxonomy): Bacteria > Bacillota > Clostridia > Lachnospirales > Lachnospiraceae > UBA3402. Next base: position 8,597 of record CAJUPQ010000056.1, read on the forward strand.
CAAGCATCTTTTTATCTCCGGGGTGACGGGAAGCGGAAAGACTACCACGTGCCACAAGATCCTGATCGACAGCGGCCTGCCCTTTCTTGTGATAGAGCCGGCAAAGACCGAGTACCGGATACTTTCTGAAAAATATGAGGATATGCTGATTTTTACTCTGGGCAAGGACACAGTGGCGCCTTTTCGGCTTAACCCCTTTGAGTTTTTCCCTCATGAGAGCATCACGTCCAGGGTGGATATGATCCTTGCCAGCATAGAGGCGTCTTTTGATATGGAGGCAGCCATTCCTCAGCTGATCGAGTCCGCGATCTACCAGTGTTATGAGGACTGCGGGTGGAACATCGCGTCCAACCGGAATTCGATCTATGGGGCGTCGGCGTTTGATGACGGGGTATACGCGTTTCCGACTCTGGAGGATCTGGTAAACAAGGTGGATCAGGTGGTGGAGCAGCAGGGCTTTGACGACAGGCTGAAACATGACTATATCGGTTCTATTAAGGCAAGGCTTCAGGGACTGATGATCGGGGCAAAGGGTCTGATGCTGAACACCAGGAGATCTCTGGATTTTGAGGAGCTTTTGCGCAGGCGGGTGGTGCTGGAGTTTGAAGAGATACGCAGCGCTACGGAAAAATCTCTGATCATGGGGTTTGTGCTGACCAATCTGGTGGAAGCCATTAAGGCCAATTTTCAGAAAAAAGGAGCCTATTGCCACATTACCCTGGTAGAAGAGGCCCACAGGCTTTTGAGCAAATATGTACCTGGAGACAGCCCAAACAAGAAACATGGCGTGGAAACCTTTTCCGATATGCTGGCGGAGATCCGCAAGTACGGAGAGTCTCTGGTCATTGTGGACCAGATCCCCAATAAGCTGACGCCGGAGGTGCTGAAAAACACCAATACCAAGATTATTCACAGGCTTTTCGCTGAGGATGATAAGAATGCCGTGGGCAACACCATTGCCTTAAGCCAGGAACAGAAGGAGTTTCTTTCCAATCTGGAGACAGGGAGGGCTGTGGTCTTTACCCAGGGATTTCACAAAGCCATCCAGGTCCGGATCGACGCGGATACCAATACCACAGGCAAAAAGCAGGCGGATGAGAGCAAACTGCAGAAACAGGCGCTGGGGTTTTATGGAAAGAATTACAGAAAGGGCATCATAGAGGGAAGTCAGTTTTGGGAAAAGGAGCCGTCCTGGGAGGAGATGGAGCAGCTGATGGAGCTTTCCAGAGAGCCGGGTTTAAAAACCTTCCTGGCGGATTTTTGCCGGAAACCCTCCGTGGAACCTGAGAATGTCAGGATGCTGAACGCGTATGTGACCCGATGTGAAGAGAGTCTGCTGGCCAGATATATGGTGATGTTCCATTACAAAAGCAGCCCTCATGAGGAGGAACGGAACAAAGCCGGGGATGGGGGAAAGCAGAGGGCATGCATCCGGTTTTTAAAACAGTATATCGAGGGAAGCATGACAGCCCGGGATATCAATGAATATAAGAGCGAATTTGCCGTAAGGAGGTAACGGGGTATGGGATTATTTAGCGGTTTGGCAGGAGCGATAAGTTCGGTGGGAAGCGCCATCTGTTCAGGGATAAGTTCCGTGTGTTCTGCCGTTGGCGGCGCGCTGTTTACAGGCTCCGGCGGGATAGCGGCTCTGGCCACAGCCATCATCGGGCCTGTGGTAGCGTCGCCGGAGGTGGCTTTGATCATGGTGGCGATCCAGGCGGTGGCATCCATCGTCTGCGCCATAGCGGAGTCTGTGGGGCTTAAGGACAAGAACGAGACGCCGGAGGAACTGGGGGTGAAGGCCCAGCAGGCGGAGAAGAAACCGGAAGATTTTGACAGTACGCAGAAGTACATCGAATATCTGCGCAATGAGGTGGAACTTGACAAAAAGCAGATCGAGAAGCTGTCCCAGGAGGAAAAAGCAGGATACGCGGCTGTGGGAACAAGTCTCTACATCAAGGGCATCGAAGAGCAGTATGGAATAAAAGCCCCGGGGGAATTTTGGCGGACGGCAGCGGATCTGGAGCTTGGCAGCGAGGACGTGAAAAAATATATGGAAACATTTAAGGAACACGGCATCAAGGATATGGCGGATATGAACGATTACCTTAAGGGTTTTGCCCCTGCCAGCGGCGTCCAGCCAAGGCAGGTGTCCGACTGTATTATCGAGGGACTGAAAAAGATCTATCCGGAGATGGGGGAAGAGGGGCTTTACGAAAAACTAAACGAGATGTCCCTGAAGGTTTCCCAGTAAACCGTTATGCGCCCGGCAGCGGACGCGCAAAGCAAAAGAGTTGACACTGAAATTGGCGAGAGGAGGAGGCCGCGGCGGGGAAGCGGCCTGGAAGAATGGTATATCGGTATTTGATGGTTTTTGAAGAGGGACAGGTTACGGTTGCTGAATACAGCGCGAGTACCAGAGAGAAGATTCGCTATGTGACGAATCAGGGGGAGAGAGCCTTTCCAGTCAGCGAAGATTTCTGGACATGGTGGAAAAACGCGGTATCCTATCTGGAAGGGGAGCCAGTGGATTTCTGTTTTCTGTATGACAGGGACTATAAGGTTCTGCGCCATGGCCTTGTGATGTCATCGGATACCTGCTGGAATGAAAAGATCGTTGAATCTTTTGTTAATGAGATGATGGATTGTCCACAGGTAATCTTGACTTTGGATGACGGAAGAAAAAGGACGATCACAAAGAGAAGAAAGGTATTTTCGGAGAGACAGGATAAGAAGTTTTTCACGAATGTGAGTTTTGACTGGAAAGAGGATGTGGGATGTGTGAAAGAAACGGAGGTTTCTCCTCTTGCCAGGTTTTGCAGAGAGAAGCTGGTAGAGAGAGGAAAGTCTTTTTAATGTTATAGAAGTCAAATTTACAAACTTATCCCCCCAGGCAGTATGATAGAACAGTGGGAAAATGAAAAATATGCCTGAAAAGGGGGAACTGTATGGAAAAGTATACACTGCTGTTCTTGGGAACCGGGATTGTCTATGCGATAGCCGCGATCGGACGCAGGGTCGCCAATATCATGGTGAAGGATGACCCGGATCCCGCTAAGATCAAACGGACAAAAACCATCGGATGGATCCTGGAGAAACTGTCTGCAGCGGCGGTGGTCTTAGGGGCTGTCTATATAGGCGTGGATCACATGGCCCCCCAATCCTATATAGATACGCTGAAAAGCTGCGTATTTACAGGAACCACAGATACGGTGGGCAATGTATTCGGTGATTTTTACGGAAAGCTGGAGTGGGAGGTAAAGGATCCGGCCTCAAAGGAGAAGAATCACAAGTACATCATCATGACCGGCCAGTGCTACCGGGAAGCGGCTATGGTAAACGGGAAAGAACTGGTGGATGTGGAAATCGTATTTGACGCCCGAAAGACCATGGATGACTATTATCAGTTCAGCAGGCTTTACGGCCTGGTAAATGGAACTATGTTAAGCGATGAGGAGTTTTCGGCGCTGATTGAAGATACTTATGGCTCCAACCTGGATATAACCAATATGTTTGACGACGGCATAAGCGCCGGGTTATCTGCGTTTGCGGACTTTTACATATCAGATATGAACAAAAGGCTGTTCAGCGGAAAATATATCAGCTACTACGATGACCAGGATGAGGGCAGTGGGGAAATGGCAGCAGCGGAAACTACAGAAGGGTCGAGAAGCAAGTTTGGCGATCAGGCGGCCCAGGCGCAGCGGGCAATGCAGACCCAGGAAGAAGAATCCTACTATGAGCCGGAGGATGTGTACGAGGAATGGGATCAGCCATGGGAAGATTATGCTTACTTGGAAGATTCCGCGTCTTACGAGGATTTTGGCAGCAGTCAGGAATACCTGCTGCCGGACAGTGACACCCGCCTGCTTACGGACGCAGATGTAAGCGGATTATCTCCAGAGGAGCTTCGGATCGCCAAGAATGAGATCTACGCCAGACATGGACGTATGTTTACATCAGAGGATTTGAAGGAGCATTTTGAGTCAAAATCCTGGTATCAGGGCAGCGTGCCGGCGGAGGCGTTCAGTGAAAGTGTATTTAGCCAGACTGAGAAGGATAATATTACATTTATCCAGAAGTACATAGACGATCCTTCTCGTGTGGCGGCGGATACGGGTTACAAGGAGAGGGGACTGGCGATCAATGATTCTCATGCGATCCCGCAGATCCCGGGGATTTACCACTATTATTCCGACACGTCAGATAAAAACCGTATGAGTATGGAACTGGATGTGGAGGGAGGACGGGCCTATGTGAGTTTTAATGAAGACGGCCATCAGCATATGAGGTCTCTGGAGCTTTATAATATCAATGACCAGGAGTATGTGAGTGAGTCGGGGAATGTAGGGATCTATTTTGATGATTATGGAAGGATCGCTACATATCATGACAGCGTAAGTGGAGGATTAAATGGGGATTATACATTTCTTCCATAAAGAAAGGCGATCCATGCGCAAGGCATCTGTTCCGGGTGGAGGGACAGATGCTTTTTAAGTGGAAGCAGTTTAGTGGGAACTGTTTGAGGTGATGACGAAGGCGTGGAATGCTTGTTTGAGTGCTTTTGCACAGACGGGTCTGGCGGTGCGGAATGGAGGGAACGTTGGGAGCGTGTAGGATGAGAGAGGATTTTGCTCTTTTAATGGAAAAGCAAGCTGTGTGCCAATGGCTGCTTTGGGGCGAGATCACGGTAACAGTATATGCGGATATGGAAAAAGAGTTGCGCAAACAACTCTTTTTCCTAGAAAAGCCTTATGGCCAATGTCTCTTGCGAGACTAGATAATGTATTTGTTTATCTATATCTTAATTATAGCATTTTCTATGGGATAGTCAATATGAAAAATTTGCAGCTTCAAGTGATTTTTGAGCAGTTTTTCAACTGTGGCAAGACATTCTGGCGTTAATTGTCCAATTCGTCTGCCGAGTCGGGCTTTGTCTATGGTTGTGATATCTGTTACGATAATACGGGAAGGCTCTTTCTCCAGTTTTCCGTCTGCCAGTTCAGTGGATGAAAGATGAACGCATTGTAAATCTCACAGGAGTAAGGTTTGATGGGGGGAAGTTCTTTTTCTGGGAGGAACGGAGTTTCCGGTTTTCAATGGAATTATATTTCATATATGCCTCCGTTTGTTTTTATAGATAGGGGACAGCATATGTGTCGGAAATTGCAATGAAAGAGGATTCGAAAATGGGGATTAAAAATTTGATTGAGAGCGCAAAGGTGATGGAGAAGACAGGCTGGAAGTGGTCTGGAAATTTGGGGATATTTATGAAAAGATTTTAGGTGAAATGTGGTGAGGATATGGTATAATTATGGTACCTGCCGGAAAAAGGGCATCTGGAAGGGATGATTGTATGATTTACATAACGGGAGATACCCATGGGTAGTTTGAGCGGATTGAGGTTTTTAGCAGGCGGTTTGTAACCTGCAGGGAGGATGTGATGGTTATTCTGGGGGGATGCCGGGATTAATTTCAGCGGGGGAATCTGGGATATGAGGAAGAAGGAGTTTTTGGAAGCTCTGCCGATTACGGTTTTTGCGATCCACGGTAACCATGAGCAGAGGCCGCAGACTATTGAAGGATATCAGGAGAAGGTGTGGCATGGCGGCGTAGTGTACCAGGAAGAAGCGTATCCGAGCCTGCTGTTTGCGAAGGACGGGGAAGTGTTTGATCTGGACGGGAAGCAGGCTATTGTCATGGGCGAGGGCTATAGTATTGATAAGATGGTCCGGCTTATGTATGGATACGGGTGGTGGCCGGATGAGCAGCCTTCAAGAGAGGTTAAGAGGTATGTGGAGAGCTGGATGGGCTGGGGTGGAAGGTGGATGTGGCGCTGAGCCATACGGTGCCGCTAAAATATGAGCCGGTGGAGATGTTCATGGCCGGGGTGGACCAGAGTAAGGTGGATAAGTCTACGGAGGAATCGCTGGACGGGATTGAGGATAGATTGGATTATGGGGAGTGGTATTGTGGGTATTATCATACGGAGAAGAAGGTGGATAGGGTGGAGATAATGTTTGAGAATGTAGGTATGCTTTGTGGAGGTTAAGTATGGAATTTCAAATAGTTAATGAAATATCTTCTTTCTGGGGAATTTTGGTGCCGCCAATCTTTTTGGAAATAACATCAATTTCTCTTTTTGTATGGGTTATTGGAAGACAAAATTGTGAAATCCTAATGAGAAGGTTTGTAAATGATGATAATAGAAAATATGTTTTGCATAATGGTTTATATATTCCCCAAAATCAAACTATTAAATATATTTTTTTGAATAGGATTTCAGAAAGGTTAGGAGTTGAGAACTTAAAACCATTAATGATAATATTTTTTATAGTGTTGTTCTTTTTTGGATTTAACCAGCTTTTGATTCAAATTTTTCAGCCAATGTTAGTATACTATCCCGGTCAACTATTATATTCGTCAGGCATTGATGATTATTTGATTGCAGATATATGGATGCATTACCCCCAAGTTCGATCCGTAAATCAACTATATAAAGCAATAATGGATTTGACGGAAAGTACAAGAAGTACAAATGATATGTTCTTGTATTCTATTGAAGCATTTATTAGATTTGATATAGTATGTTGTATTCTTATGTTCTTTCAGATAGTTTTCAGACGAAGAAAGATAAAGTGGTTTAACGGAAAGGTTTTCTTACGATTGGTTTTTCTTACTCTTATTCTGGTGATTACTTTAATAGGAGTTTTGTTTTTAAATATTCAGGGAACGAATAATGAGGTTAGAAGTAGATGTTATGAGGCGTACTCGATTCTTGAAGAAAATCATAATGATTTTATAGATTTAAATTCAGATATGCAAGATACTGAATTGGAAAACTATTTATCCATTATTAAACAAGATAAGGAACGCTATGGTTCAGACTTGTATTATGGAGCTTTTGGCATAAGAAGTAGATATGTAGAATACATTACAAATGTTGTTAGAGAATTTTATCGTTTTTTCAGAAGAGCCATGTTATAATTTAAAAAAGTTGAAAAATCTTTTGTCGCATGCTTGACATAAGCTGATGGAAACGGCAGAATAGGGACGCTCATCCTTTTTCGGGAATGTCTGAAAAACAGGATCATCCTGGTGGTGATCAAGGACGTCAACCGAAATAGATACCTGGATGCAACAGCCGCCTTCTTTGGACTGGGAGATGGAGCGTTTCGGTTGCCAGCGTTTGAGACGGCGAGCAAGCAGCTGATAGGAATGAGGCGGGAAATGGATACGAGATAAGTTGTAGAGGTACGGTTTACCCATGAAAATAACGCAGGGAGAAATAAGGGATGGGCAGTAGGATAAATATAACAAGGCGGGAGTTTCAGGACAGTTATCGCAGACATTATAAGATGTACAAAGAAACGACAGGAAATGAAAAATCCAGAAGATTGCTTTTATTTTATTCTGTGGAGTGTGGCTTGAAGAGTCTTCTTATGAAAGATTTGGGCAAAAATACATATGAGGAATTTGTGAAATGCTGCGGGAGTGAGAAAAAGGAATTAACAGGGCATGATATAAGAGCGATGTTGAAAAAGCTGAATCCTCATAACAGTTATTGTCTAAGAAATATTCATTTAAAAAGAGGAGGCTATGTTTCTCCAGATAAGTTTAATGAGCTGTGGAGGTATGGAGCCGCGCTGGAGGACAAAGATGAGGAAGAAAAAGCAGAGAAGACACTGATGAAGATAGCGGAGTGGATTCATACAATATTATAGGAGCGTATCTATGCGGTTGTTTACATGGTATGATATTGAAGTTGAACTTAAGAAAAATCGGAAGCTGTGGCCCTTGTGGTGGAACAGGGTCGATGTCTATAGCGATGAGATTGTTGTCAATATTGACCCAAAGAGAAATATAGAGGAAGAAAATAGGGAAACATTTGAGCAAATCTTTGGGAAGTTATACACAGATGGCAAGGTGATGGTTGAATTTGATCAAAGAGTGCTGGAAGTTATTTATGAGGAAGGGGACGAATCTGACAGGATTGAACCTGTAAAGTCTCCGCTGTTTAAAGATATTTATACGAAAGAAGAAGGGGAGATAGGGAAAGGTGATCTGCCCGGAAAGCCGATTATAGCATTTCATTCTTATAAAGGCGGCGTAGGGCGGACCCTGGCTTTGATTTCTTTGGCGCGGCAAATATCGGAAGCATATGGTAATCAAAAAAAGGTATTGATCATTGACGCCGATCTGGAAGCTCCGGGTTTGACCTGGATGCTGGGCCAGGGAATGAGTAATGAGAAGATCAGCTATTTTGATGTGTTAGGGCTGCTCCATTTCAATGAAATGAATGACAGTTTTGTGGAGCATGTGGCAAAGCTTGTGGAGTCAAATGTCATTAAAGTGATCACAGAGAGACTGGAAGTGGAACATTATTTTCTTCCTGTATACAGAGAAAAATCCCAGATGATGAATATTTATTCAAGCCCTGAAAGAATAATGGCAGTGCAAAAAAATAAATATGTCATCACGGAATTCCTTTCCAGGTTAGGAAAAGCGCTGGGAACAGATCTGGTTCTGATTGATCTCCGTGCCGGAATTACAGAGTTTTCCGCACCGTTTTTGTTTGACCCACGGGTTAGTAAATTTTTTATTTCCTCCACTTCGATGCAGTCGATAAAGGGGACAAAACTTATATTGGAAGAAATACAGCGCAAAGTAGCGAAAGGGCATTTGAATTCTAAATTGTTGTTGACCATGATTCCCGAAGAGATGGAAGAGGATAAGGTGGGAAGTCTGGAGGATCAGCTGGCAGGCAGTCTGGAGGAGGATTTTGATCTGGAAAACATGGATGTATTAAGAGAGAATTATCTTTACAGGGTTTTCTTTGATCCGGCCTTTGCTTCTCTGGGGGATTTTATGGAAATATGCGCATTGTTGAAAGGGAAAAGGCTTTCTGATGTCATGACGGGAATTGCTGATGACATTCTGAAAAAGGATATGGGGTCTGATGGCATAGCGCATAAGGAGATTTCGTTGAAACGTATGAAAGACACTGTAAGCCGATTACATGAGATTACTACTATGGAGATAACGGCTGAGGGCAATTCATCTTCCAATATGCTGGCTACAACGTCTATACGGGAAATTGTTCGGGAATTTAAGGACACGGTTCCCCTGTTGGTCGTGTTAGGCGCGAAAGGTTCCGGAAAAACTTACTTCTATAAACAATTGCTTTCCAAGATGACTTGGGAGAATTTTGTTTCTGGGGTGGAACCAACAGGTGAGAACGACAGGGAGAGAACGCTTATTTTGCCTCTTGTCTGTTCCGTGAATATGAACAAGCTGATTTCCATGGCGCGGGAATGTATTGAGAATTGTAATCAATGTTTCGAAGAGATGGACATAAAACCAAATGTTGTTAACTATAATTATGACAAACTGTCTTCCTATGCCGAAAAGGAGATATCTCTGTCTGAATGGGTGGAAATATGGCAAAGGCTGATGCTGGATATGTTGGGCGCTGATTATAGTGAGCTGCCTGAATTGGATCAATATTTGGAGAAAAAGGGTAAGAGAATTGTATATATTGTGGATGGACTGGAAGATCTTTTCATGGGTTTACAGATTCAGAAGCAGAAAACCTGGAGATTTGCTATTCGAGCTTTGTGTCAGAATATTGTGAATACCTTGCAAAATCTCAGGTTTGGAAACATTGGTATCATGATTTTTGCCAGAAAGGATATGGCAGAAGAAGCAATTGAAATTAATTTTGACCAGTTTCAAAATCAGTATCAAAAATATGAGCTGAAATGGTCGCCATCGGAAGCGCTTCGCCTGGCTTTGTGGATTGCGAAACAGGCAGACTCTGCTTTGGCGGACGGGGTTGACATCTTAAAAGCAAGCAGGGAAGCGTTGGAAGAACGTCTGGAAAGGTTATGGGGGGAAAAGCTGGGGAGATATGATTCTAGAGAGGCATATTCCGCAAAATGGATCATTGCGGCGCTTTCTGATTTTACAAATCAGCTGCAAGCAAGGGATATTGTGAGATTTTTGCAGTTTGCGACCAGTACATTTCCGGAGGGAGAACCGCCATATGAAGACAGATATATTATGCCGAAGCAGATCAGAGATGCCATTCCGAACTGCTCCAAGGAAAAGTATAAAGAAATCCGAGATGAGATGAAAACCATCTATCAGATACTAAAAAAATTTGAGGATATGCCGGAAGAGGAGAAGGTGTTGCCGCTTCCATTGGATAAGATCCGTTTAACCGGGGAAGAGATTGCCAAGTTGGAAAAACAGGGGTATTTTATTATGGCAGATAAAAAATATTATTTTCCGGAAATCATCAGATTCGCGCTGGGATTTCGATATGTAAAAGGAGCAAGACCAAGAGTGTTGTCTTTGCTGGCAAGGTAATGTATAGAAAATAATTTAACCAGGAGGACTTCTCATGAACAGAGAATTACTGGAATCCATAGTCAGAGACCTAAAGAAGCTAGACGCCATAAAGCAGGACTCCTTCTTTTCTGACACCCTGAACAATATCGAGCTGACCACAGCCAAAAAAGCGTTTAAGATCGCTGTGGTAGGAGAGTTCAGCACCGGAAAATCCACGTTCATCAATGCCATGATCGGACGGGATCTGCTGTCTCACGCCACCCAGGAGGTGACAGCCACCATCACCAACATCCATAACGTATCCCGGTCAGATAAGCGGTACAAGACCTGTGACGTTACCTGCTATGACGGATCGGTGATCCATCTGGAGGATGATGGGAAGCTGGTGGAATTTACCACTACCCAGTCCAGGGAGCGCAATGTAGTTCAGGATATCCAATTTGTGGATTATTACACGGATTTTATGGAGGAAGGCGCGGATGTGGTCATTGTGGACACGCCCGGGCTAAACGGCATGGCGGACGGCCATCGGGAATTGACTTTGGAGGAGGTAAAGCAGGCCAATTACTGTATTTATCTGTTTGGAATCCGGGGGATGGCGGATACGGACAAGGCCATCATCCGGCAGCTGTCCCATTACCAGAATAAATTTATCTTTGTTCTGAATTTTATCGACCAGATCAAAAGCTCCGAAGGGGAGGATGTCCGGGAGATCCTTGACGAGATCTTTATGGAGGGGATCTATATGAGAGGGAGGATGGATCGAGGATGGCCTGCGGACAGAGAACGGTCCGGAGGCGTATCTGATGCTTAGAGGGCTGGATGGAGAGTTTCGGATGACAGCGTTTGAGACGGCGTGCGAGCTGCTGGTGGGGATGAGACGAGGGATGGATTTCGAAAGTGTATGCTGTGACAAAAAAGAGGCCCTGGCTATTATCTTGAAATGCGCCCAGGAATATAAGAGTAATCTGGTTGATCGGAATTTACTTTTCATATGCGTTAATTCAGCTTTGAACGTATGCTCCTTTGAAGTGATATTTACGGGTGGTAATTTTTTACATTTGACAGGCGTGAAGTTTTTATCAGTTCCTGCGATTAAGCCAAATGCGTTTTACAGCCGATGCGTGGACAAGCGTTTGTCTGTTGCGGATTTTGGCATGGATAAACAAGGTTATACAACGCAAAAACTGTTGATTCTGCCTCAATTAGTCAAAAAGAATCTGTCAGCCAATATAGTAGGAGACTATAATGGTTCACGGCCACTATTGGCAACAGATCGTCTTGCGGCTACATATAGAAAAAGAGTTTCTGATGGACATTATGAGGAGCCGGTCTATAAGACTAGGAATATTGTGTGGTCCCAATTAAAATACCCTGTTGACTGGGCAGATCGTCCCAGACCGGACATGTGATTCGGTTTGGGAAAGAACAGCCTGCATAGAAACTCCCCGCTCTGGAAATAGTAATCCTAAAACGAAACAAAATTAATTCGGAAAGGGAGTTGACCATATGCAGAGAGGAAGATCCAGCATAGAGTTTGAGCAGCCGCCTATTGTGGCCAGCAGCGCTTCTATTGCCGGGAAGAAGGAGGGCCAGGGGCCGTTGGGGCCCCTGATCGACGTGGTGGAGCAGGATGAGATGTTTGGGACGGAGAACTGGGAGCAGGCGGAGTCAGCCATGCAGAAGCAGGCGGCGGACCTGGCTCTGGAGAAAGGCGGAATCCGCAGGCAGGAGATACGGTATCTGTTTGCCGGGGATCTTTTGGGCCAGCTGATCGCCACGTCCTTTGGCACAGTGGATATGGATGTGCCGCTGTTCGGGCTGTACGGGGCCTGCTCCACCATGGGGGAGGCTCTCTGCCTTGGGGCCATGACGGTTCATGGCGGATATGGGGACAAGGTGCTGTGCGTCTCATCCAGCCATTTTGCCACGGCGGAAAAACAGTTTCGGTTTCCCCTGGCCTACGGGAACCAGCGGCCTTTTTCTTCTACCTGGACCGTCACCGGGGCGGGAGCCGTGGTGGTGGCAAAGGGCGGCCATGAGCCTGCGGGGACGCTGGCCAGGATCAGGGGAGTGACGCCGGGGCGCATCGTGGATTTCGGTTCCAGGGATTCTATGAATATGGGGGCAGCCATGGCCCCCGCAGCGTTTCAGACCATTAAGCAGAATCTGGAGGACTTTGACGTGGATGTGACCCACTATGATCGGATCATCACCGGCGATCTGGGGGAAGTGGGAAGCAGGATCCTTATGGATATGATGAAACAGTCAGGGATCGACTTAAAGGACAGGCACATGGACTGCGGCATGGAGATCTTTGAGAAAGAGTCCCAGGACACCCACGCAGGAGGGAGCGGCTGCGGCTGCGCGGCTGTGACCCTGTGTTCCCTGATCCTTCCAAGGCTTCGGTCCGGGGAGTGGGAGCGGGTGCTGTTTCTCCCGACGGGAGCTCTTTTGTCCACCGTAAGCTTTAACGAGGGGCAGACCATCCCTGGAATCTGCCATGGGGTGGTGCTGGAGACCTGCCAGTAGAGGCAGGGGATCATACATCGTTGCATTAATTCACGAGTAAATTAGCGCAACGATGTACTAGATAGAAAGCCGTGAGTCGATCAGCAGGCCAGGTACAGACAGGTCAATAGAGTACTCCCGGAAAAGCAGCCAGAAAGATAGGTGCAAGAGAGTTTCCGGGAGTGCTCTAACAGAATATGGAGGTATGGAAATGGATTATTTGCGGGCGTTTTTAGTTGGAGGGATCATTTGCGGACTGGCGCAGATCCTTTTAGATAAGACGAAGATGATGCCAGGGCGGGTTATGGTGACTCTGGTGGTCCTGGGGAGTATCTTGGGATTTGCGGGGATCTATGAGCCTTTTTCCAAATGGGCAGGCGCCGGAGCCACAGTTCCTCTTCTGGGGTTTGGCAATACCCTGTGGAAAGGGGTGAAGGAGGGGATAGAAAGCGACGGATTTTTGGGGGTGTTCAAAGGCGGATTTACGGCCAGCGCGGCCGGGATCTGCGGGGCGCTGGTGTTTGGGTACCTGGGGGCGCAGATCTTTAAGCCGAAGATGAAAGGGTAAATAATAAAAACGTAAAACTTGTTGATATTTTTAAAGATGCGGCGTATAACAAGATAAACAGAATAATAAAAACGGATAAACCGTTTTTATATGGAGGATGCTATGAAAATATTAAGAATAGAAGGCTGTTTTTCGGATCTGTTTTTATAGCGTTAATGGGAAAGTTTATTGCCTGGAAACAGAGATAACATCTCAGAAGAAAAAGCCGGACGGGTTCGTCTACTCGATCATAAAAGAAAGTTTATGGGAAAAGCCAGTTACGGATATAAAGTCCAAAAAATATCTCACAGATTTTTCTGGATTGACTCCCGTATACACTCGGAATGAAGAGGAGATTTTTCTCTCGGATGATGTGAGTTTCATTATTGCCCATAATCGGAGAAATAGAGAGCGGCTGGAGATCTTTAGCCTGCTGTCATACACCAATGTAAATGTGCTTCCGTTTACGGAAGGGATTGCGCCGGAGATTATAACTTTTCTTGATCCAACCATTGAAAAGCTATATTTCGAGCAGGCAGATAACAAGACTTTTATTCATCTGAAATTTGCGGAAGAAGAAGAGATCATCCTCAATAACGCAGTTGACTTGGAGCAGTATTTATCTTCTGGTACGATCAAAGGTATTGTTACGTTTTCTATGGTGAAGGATGTATTGCAGACTGGTGGATATTTTTTGGTAGACGAGATTGAGAATCATTTTAATAAAGAAATTGTTACAACGCTGATCCGGTTCTTCATGGACAGCAGGCTGAACCGGAACGGCGTCACTCTGATTTTTACAACCCATTATCCGTAAGCGCAATGACATTAAAAAGAGCGATGCTTATCAAAGCGGGTTTCTTGAGGGGATCACCCCGGCTTATGAAGCTTATATACGGCTGAAAAAGAGCATTGCAGCCTCTATTATGTACTCTCGGAATCTTAAAGGGTCAAAGAAAAAGCCAAGTGATTTTTGTAAGTCAGAGCTGAAAATGCATGAAGTTAAATCCTATGATTTTGTGAAGGATTAATTTTCAGATCCTGAAAAATTAGTGGAGGCGATAAAGACATACAGACGAATAGCGAAGATACCACAAGGAGAGTATACACTTTCAGATTTATTACTCAAACTTCGCACATAGATTTTGCCTATGCACCTTGAAAATTCAATACCT
>CAJUPQ010000057.1 GCA_910588505.1 uncultured Hungatella sp.
GCATATCTGAACCCGGACAGGACCATCCTTCCCTTCTCTGACTGGCATCACGACTACCCTCGCCCATTTGCTCACTAAATAATATATCAATTCAGATCACATGAATAGTAACAGGATGCTGTCTTTTTAGGGGACTGCCACCACCAGAGAATACAGTTGAAATTATATATCTTATATGGTAAAATATGACCAAAGCAATGATTTCTTCGTGGCCTGTGGATCACCTTAGGCCATTGTCGGCAGCAAAGCGCTGCGTCTTTTGAAAGCTCTTATCTTTCTTCTGAAATCCTGCTTTTATCCACGCATGAAACTTATAACCACATTGCCCATAAGGACCGCCATCTGGAACGTGTTTGAAAAATATGGTTGAGCTGTGGCGGTATTATGGAGTATAATAAGAGAAAGGAACAGAAGATATGATTATTTCACCAAAATCAGATCTGGCGATGAAGGAGTTGTTTCGAAACAAGAAGGTCTTAAGGTATTTTTTAAGCGATATCATGAAGATCCCTTACGAGGAGATCCATTCCATACACCTGAAAGATACTTTTTTAAGGAGATGGAGGCGATGGCAGAAGTTGGGAATCCTGGATGTTGTACTGGAGTTAAACCATGATACCAAGGTGAATATAGAACTTCAAGTAAAATTTTTCGACCGCTGGGATAAGCGTCAGATCTTCTACCTGGCAAAACTGTACTGCGAGGATCTTATGGCAGGTGGAGAGTACGAAAGCCTTAAGCGGTGCGTAGGCATCAGTATCCTGGATTTTGATCTCAGCGACCGTCCAGGGTGTCACAGCGTCTATACTTTAAGGGATAGAGATGGAAATGAATTTTCGGATGTTCTGGAGATCCATGTGCTGGAACTGAAAAAGATGGTCTCAGGTGATACGGGGGCAGAAGAATGGATACGGTTTTTTAACGCAAAGACAGAGGAGGATTTGGATATGATCAAGACAAATAATCCAGGAATTTTGGAAGCTATAGGAGAACTAAAGCGTCTAAGCCTTAGAAATCCGGTGAGACTGTGGTATGAGGCGCATTTGAAGCGTGTAAGGGATGACAGAGCCTGGAGAAAATATATATGGAGGACGGCGAGAGAGGAAGGGCTCGCAGAAGGAAAGGCGGAAGGAAAGGCGGAAGGAAAGGCAGAAGGAAAGGCAGAAGGAAAGGCAGAAGGAAAGGCGGAAGGAAGAGCAGAGGGAAGAGCAGAGGGAAGAGCAGAGGGAAGAGCAGAGGGAAGAGCGGAAGGAAGAGCGGAAGGAAAGGCGGAGGGACATGCGGAGGGGAAGATCCAGGGGGAGGAATACAAGTTGACAGAGTTAGTCTGTAAGAAGCTGCGAAAGGGGAAGAGCGCTGACATCATAGCTGAGGAACTGGAGGAGGAGTTGAACAGAGTTCGGCGTATCTGTCAGGTGGCGGAGGCCTTTGCTCCGGAGTATGACCCGGACAGGATCGTGGAAAAGCTGTTCAGCAGTGATTGCCATAAAGTCTGACCGAAAAAGGGTTGCGGCCCCGGGGCGTTTGCGTATAATTTTATAAAAATTGGCTATCCTTATGGTGACGGATAATACGATCATGTTCACATATAAGGAGGCCATTTTTATGTTTGAGAAGTATGAGATCGCAGGGGTAAAGGGGCGGGAGATCCTGGATTCCAGAGGGAATCCTACTGTGGAGGTGGAGGTGGCGCTGGATGGCGGCGTGGTTGGGCGGGCCGCGGTGCCTTCGGGGGCTTCCACGGGAAAGTTTGAGGCCATGGAGCTTCGTGACGGCGGACCCCGATATCACGGGAAGGGCGTGAGAAAGGCGGTGGAGCACGTGAACACCGCGCTGTCGGAGGCTGTGGCATTTGAAAATGCTCTGGATCAGAAGAAGATCGACCGGCTTTTGCGGGAGGCTGACGGCACGGACAACAAGTCAAAGCTGGGCGCCAATGCCATTTTGGGGGTTTCCATGGCTGTGGCCAGAGCCGCTGCAGCTGCTCTGGAGATCCCGCTGTACCGGTATCTGGGCGGGATCTATGGGGTGAAGATGCCAATGCCTATGATGAACATCTTAAACGGCGGCGTCCACGCAGACAATACGGTGGATCTTCAGGAATTTATGATCATGCCTGTGGGGGCTGAGGATTTTGGACAGGGGCTCCAGATGTGCGCGGAGATCTACCAGACCCTGAAAAATCTTTTAAAGACCAACGGATACGCCACCTCTGTGGGGGATGAGGGCGGCTTTGCTCCCAACCTGAAAAATACGGAAGAGGTGTTGTCCTATCTGGTGGACGCTATCTCTTTAAGTGGATTTCAGCCGGGAAGCCAGGTGGGGATTGCCATTGACGCCGCCTCCAGCGAGCTTTACGACGAGACCAGCGGCATGTATGTGTTTCCGGGGGAAAGCAAGATGAGCGGCATCAGGGTGGAGAGGGACGCCCAGGAGATGGTGGACTATTACAGGCGGCTGGCGGAAGGGTTCCCTATTCTCTCCATTGAGGACGGGCTGTGGGAGGAAGACTGGAAAGGGTGGCAGCTTCTGACCAAGACCCTGGGACACAAGCTCCAGCTGGTGGGGGACGATCTGTTTGTGACAAACACTGGGAGGCTGAAAAAAGGAATTGAGATGGGGGCGGGAAACGCTATTCTGGTGAAGGTGAACCAGATCGGGACCCTGACGGAAAGCTTTGAGGCCATCCGCATGGCAAAGGAGGCCGGGTACGCTACTGTGATCTCACACCGGTCCGGGGAGACGGAGGACGCTATGATCGCGGACATCGCCGTGGCGGTCAATGCCGGGCAGATTAAGACCGGGGCTCCCTGCCGCAGCGACCGGGTGGCAAAGTACAACCAGCTTCTGCGGATCTGGGAGGATGTAAGATTATAGAGAATGGGGATTACAGTTCACAGGGCGGGGAGAATCGGATGAAAACAGGCGTTAAGCTTGCTTGGAAGACTGCTCTCATTGGATTTTCCACATCGGGCGAACGTCCCAGCTTGTGTTCGGCAAAGCCGGACAAGAAGATGGCCTCCGTGAACAGCAGCAATGGGCAAAAACGGGCCAAAAAACGGGCTGAAAAACGGGCTGAAATGCAAAAATCCCTTGTCTTTCCATGGAAAGTATGCTATGATACTGGTGTTTGACTATAGGAGGTGTAAACTGGTATGCTGAAAACGATCTTAACCGTTGTGTTTGTTCTTATATGCGTCGCCCTTACCGTTATTGTACTGCTTCAGGAGGGGAAGTCCTCAGGGCTCGGTTCCATCAGCGGCATGGCGGACAGCTATTGGGGCAAGAACAAGGGACGTTCCATGGAAGGCACTCTGGAGAAATTTACCAAGTTCGCGGCGGCGGCGGTTCTGGTGCTGGCCCTGGTGCTGAACATCATCTGGTAACGATACAGCAAAGCAGACACTCTTGGCAACAAGGGTGTTTTTGTCATTGTGGGAGAAATAGAAGGAGGTAACATGGCGCAGGATTTATTAGAGGAGCAGAAGGAGCTGCTGGTCCGGCTGTTTGACGACAAGTCATATGTTCCCATGAAGTTAAAGGAGCTGGCCGTCTTTCTGGATATCCCCAAATCCAGGAGGGAGGAGCTGAAAAAGGTTCTGGAGCTCCTTATGGAGGAGGGGAAGATCGGCATATCAAAGAAAGGGAAGTACGGAAGGGCCCAGGAGTTTGCCCGGGTGGGGATTTTTACGGGCCACGCCCGGGGGTTTGGGTTTGTGACCGTGGAGGGGCAGGAGGAGGACATCTTCATCCCGGCGGAGAAGACCGGCGGGGCCATGAACGGGGACCGGGTTCAGGTGGCCAGGGAGGAGACAGGGCCAAAGGGAAAACGGCCGGAGGGCGTCATCCTCAAGATCCTTGAGAGGGCCAATGAGACGGTTATCGGGTATTATCAGAAGAACAAAAATTATGGGTTTGTGCTTCCGGACAACCAGAAGCTGAGCCAGGATATTTTTATCCCCCAGGGAAAGGACATGGGGGCTGTGACAGGCCACAAGGTGGTGGTGAAGATCACGGACTTTGGAGGGGAGAGGAGAAAGCCGGAGGGCATAGTTACAGAGATCATCGGCCATGTCAATGACCCTGGGACGGATATTGCGTCCATCATAAAAGCTTACGGCCTGCCGGAGGAATTTCCCCAGGAGGTCATGAGGGAAGCGGGGCTGATGCCAGGCAGGGTGGATGAGCGGGAGACGGAGGGCCGCCTTGACCTGCGCCGTCTTCAGACAGTGACCATAGACGGGGAGGACGCCAAGGATTTAGACGACGCCATCACCATCTCAAAGGAGGGGGACGGCCGCTACACCCTGGGGGTCCACATTGCGGATGTGACCCACTATGTAAGGGAGGGAAAACCTCTGGATGAGGAGGCCCTTAAGCGGGGGACCAGCGTGTACCTGGTGGACCGGGTCATCCCTATGCTGCCTCACAAGCTGTCCAACGGCATATGCTCTTTGAATGCGGGGGAGGACAGACTGGCTCTAAGCTGTATCATGGATATTGACGATCGGGGCAATGTGCTGGGACACCGGGTTGCGGAGACTGTGATCCGGGTGGACAGACGGATGACCTACACAGCGGTTAATGCCATTGTGACGGACCGGGATCAGGCTGTCATGGAGGAATACCAGGATTTTGTGGCTATGTTTGACACCATGAAGGAACTGGCGGACATTTTGCGGGCGAAAAGGCGGCAGAGAGGATCTATCGACTTTGATTTTCCGGAGAGCAAGATCGTGCTGGATGACAAGGGCAGGCCTGTTGACATAAGGCCCTATGAGCGGAACGCGGCTACCAGGATCATTGAGGATTTTATGCTCATGGCCAATGAGACGGTGGCGGAGGATTATTTCTGGCAGGAGCTGCCTTTTGTGTACAGGACCCACGAGTACCCGGACCCGGAGAAGATGAAGCGGCTGGGAACATTTATCAACAATTTCGGCTACGCCATCCGGACCCAGAACGGGGAGGTGCATCCAAAGGAGATTCAGAAGCTTTTGGACAGGATCCAGGGTACAGACGAGGAGGCCCTGATCAGCCGCCTTACCTTAAGGTCCATGCGGCAGGCCAGGTACGGCACTGTGTGTACCGGGCATTACGGGCTGGCAGCCAACTATTACACCCATTTTACTTCCCCCATCCGAAGGTATCCGGATCTGCAGATCCACCGGATCATCAAGGAGAATCTGCGGACAGGTCTCAGTCAGAAGCGGATCTCACACTATGACCGGATCCTGCCGCAGGTGGCTAAGCAGTGTTCGGCCATGGAGCGGCGGGCCGACGAGGCGGAGCGGGAGACGGATAAATTTAAAAAATGTCAGTACATGTCCGGCCATATCGGGGAGGCGTTTGAGGGCGCCATATCTGGTGTTACGGGATGGGGGCTGTATGTGGAGCTGCCAAACACGGTGGAGGGATTGATCCACATCAGCGAGCTGAAAGGGGACTATTTTATCTTTGACGAGGAGCGGATGGAACTTATGGGGGAGCGGACAAACGTTCGCTACAAGCTGGGGCAGAAGGTACGGGTGCTGGTGAAAGGGTGCGACAAGCTTACCAGAACGATTGATTTTACCTTGGATGAGGATATGTGATTTAGGAGAAGGGGAGGGAGCGATTTGGCAAAGCAGGCGGTAAAGCTGGTGGCCAACAATAAGAAGGCGTACCACGATTATTTTATAGAAGATAAATATGAGGCGGGGATCGAGCTGTTCGGCACGGAGGTGAAGTCCATCCGCATGGGCAAATGCAGCATCAAGGAGTCTTTTATCCGCATTGAGCGGGGGGAGATGTTCCTCTACGGGATGCATGTGAACCCTTATGAGAAGGGCAATATTTTTAATAAGGATCCTCTGCGGGTCCGCAAACTTTTGCTTCACAAATCGGAGATTGTGAAGCTGGGGGCGAAGATTGCGGAGAAAGGGTTTACTCTGGTGCCGCTGCAGGTGTATTTTAAGGGAAGCTTAGTGAAGGTGGAGGTCGGCCTGGCAAAGGGCAAGAAGCTGTATGACAAGCGGGAGGATATCGCGAAGAAGGATCAGCGGCGGGAGATGGAGCGGGAGATGAAGATGGGCGGGAGATACTGATCTCTTGACCGTTCTTGTGTAGTTCCATGCCAAATACAGTGCTGACTGGCATAGAGGATATATGTAATGGCAGTCTGGGTTGCAGTTCAGGAACAGATAAAATGAAAAATATTTCTTGACGGCAGCATGAGGATTGCATATAATAATATGCAGGAGAGCGGACGTCATTTTGCTTGTGTGGCTGACACATAAAATCCGAAAGGCTATGCTGGACATTGGGCCAGACGGTTGGCGGGCAACGGAAAAACCCGAAAGTTAAGCACGACATTGGGCGTGACGGTTGGCGGACAACGGAAAAATCAGTCATTAAGGGAGGTGGTTCGGCACTTCGGTGCCGATGAACCTCCCTTTAAATTTGGATGACAGGGAAAAGGTTGGTTTATGGCAAGATTTTCGAAAGAAGAGGCGATAAAAATAGTTGTTCAATGCGCGCGATAGTATGAAAGAAATCTGTTGGAAAGAACATTACTATTTCTATTAATGGATAAGCAAAAGAGAGTTACATGGACTGAAGCATCTTTCTATAAAAGGCAGATAAATCCAGAATTTCAGCAGAACAGTTTTTTGAGAATTGTTTAGATGGCCGATTGAGTATGGATGATTTTTGGTTTTCAGGGGATGGTACTACAACTTTAAAATTACAAGTGTTGCCTTTTGTATTGGCTAAAAACTTAAATGCCAATAGTTTTGGTAATTTCGGCGGAAATAGTATTCGGCTGTATACAGAAAAATTGGCGGGAGGAGTAAAAGGGTGTATTGGGTTTGTGAAAGATGCTCTGCCCGACCTTGGGTACCGAATCCATTGCTGAATGAGGATATTAGAAAGATTTCGAAAAATCAGATGAGGATTATTGCTATATACCGAAAAAATATATCCGAAGAAGAGTCCAGAGAGATTGTATATAAGGCAAAGAAAATAGAATGGGATAAGATAGTATATCCAGCCTTTTTAGAACAAGGGTTTGTTCATAAAGAGGGGTTAACAGATGGTTTAGAGAAATGAGGTTACCGTTGTGAAATGGTGGAGCAGACTTGTAGCGGGCGCCTCCATGGTGGCGGCAGTCAGCGTCATTGTGAGGGTTTGCGGCCTGGAAGATACGGTGTTTTTTAATAAATCCGCAGCTTCTCTGGGAGTATTTTTTCTTGGACTTATTCTTGTGCCGAAAGCTTTCGGCCACTGGCATGAGGACAGGAGAAGCTTTTTGGCAGGTTTCGGACTGGCTTTTGTGCTGGTCTTTACAGAGATCCTGGGCTGGGCCATGAGGCTTTGGGATGCCGGAGGCAGCGTCATATTGACCGGTATTGGAGTTTTTTGTATGGCGGGGGCCGCGGCTTTGCTGGCTTTTGCCCTGGAGCCCTGGTTTTACGTGATCCTTAATCCGGGCCGGAAAGGGAAGACAGAGGAGGGCGGCGCGGCGGCTTTATGGATGGAGAGATGTTCTGCGGGCCGGATATTCTTTGGGGCCTGGGGGATTATTTTCCTTAGCTGGATTCCCTGCGCCCTGGCTTTTTACCCAGGGCTTTACAGCTATGACATGTCGTGGCAGTGGGCCCAGTTTGCCTCGGGAGATTTTACCACCCACCATCCCCTGGTCCACACGCTTTTGTGCGGGGGGATTATAGAGCTGGGAAAAGTCCTTGGAGGCTCCTATGAGCGGGGACTTTTCTTTCACTCTTTGGCGCAGATGGCGTTTCTTTCCGGGTGCATGGCCTTTGGGATCCGGTTTCTGGCAAAGAGAAGGGTGAGAACCTGGGCGATGGTCGGGGTTCTGGCTTTTTTTGCGCTGTTTCCTTTTTTTCCGGTGCTGGGGGTGAGCACTACAAAGGACACAATGTTTGCCGGCTTTTTCTTTGTGGTCTTTGTGTGTATATGCGACATGGTGTGGGACAAGGCTTTCTACAGAGGGCGAAAGCTGGTTTGGTTTGAGGCGTGTGCTGTGTCCATGTGCCTGCTGCGCAACAATGCGGTCCACGGTCTGGCGGTGATGGTCTGCTGTCTTATGGCTGTGTGGGGTGTGGGGGCTTTGCGGAAAATGGGAAACAGGGAGAAAAAACGGAACTTGTTTTTCGGAAGATCCATCTGGCTTACTGGGCTGTGTATCCTTTTAAGCCAGGCGGGCTTTTGGGCCCTGGAGCAGGGACTGGAAGCCGGGAAGGGGAGCCGGGCGGAGATGTTAAGCCTTCCCATGCAGCAGATGGCAAGGGCCTATGTATACCACAGGGAGGAATTTTCTAAGGGGGATACGGAGGAGCTTCTGCGGTTTTTTGACGAGGACAGCCTTCTGCGGTACAAGTACTATGTGTCGGACCCGGTGAAGGCCGGGATGAACATGGAAGAGTTTCGGATGGGGGATTTTTTCAGGCTGTGGTTTCGGCTGGGGAGACAATTTCCCGGGGAGTACATGCTGTCGCCTCTGTACAACATGATGGGGCTGTGGTATCTGGGCGGGGACTCCAGCTGTTTTGTGTCATATGAAATGCTGCCGCCTTTTGACGAGGTCCACAAGGTGGAGGCGAAGAGTAAGGTTCCCTGGCTGAAAGCGTATTATTGCTGGTTTACAGACGAAAATCTTCAGAGGTGTCTGCCAGGGCTTTGTCTGTTTTTTTATACATCCTTTTACAGCTGGTGCGTTCTTTTCGCGGCGGTCATGCTGGCGGCAAAGAGGAGATATAAGGAGCTTATCCCCCCTTTGTTTCTGGGCAGTTATCTGTTTACCCTGGTGTTTGGGCCATGTATCATCGTCAGGTATGTTCTGGGGGTTATGATGTGCGTGCCTGTTTTGGGGGTGATGGTGTTTAGTGAGCAAGGGCGGATTTAGTCGTGAAGCCAGGCTCTCGACAATCCTCGCCCCTTGCTCACCACCTCACCACCAACAGCATTTTTCCTTACTGCTTCTCAGGGCTGTAGTTCAGCTGAAAGCAGGGGGAGGCCTGAAGCTGGTTATCCTGGCTCTTGTAGTCGATCTCGATCTTGAACCGGTCCGCCCGGATATAGTTCTCCACAAATTCCGCAGGAGTGCCATCGGACAGCCAGGCAATGCGCTCCGAATAGATGACCTGACTGGCTTCGGCCTGGTCTAAAAGCCTTGCGGTCTTTGGGGAGATCTCGGCCACACAGTAGGTGTCCCTGGCCTGAACCGGGGAAAAGCCGAACTTTTTCTCAAGGGAGTCGTAGAGGGAATTGCCGATGTCGCTCATCTGCAGTCCGGGAAAGAGACGGCCGTTGAGAAAGCTGGTGACAACGGCCACAGGGCTTCCGTTCCCCAGCACGAGACGTTTGTACTTTAACACCGTATCTGTGTCAGCTAACCCGAAAAAGGCCCTGGCTCTGGGAGCGGGGGCTGAGACGGAAAACTTCAGGGGCTGAGACACGGCCGTGTGTCCCGCCTTGATGATGTCAGCGGTGAAAGAGGGCAGGTGGTTGTACTGTCTGGGGATCACATCCGCGGTGAAGGTCCCCTTGCCCTGTCTCCGGTAGAGGGCGCCCTCGTAGACCAGATCCATGATGGCCTGCTTGGCTGTGCCGCGGCTGACGCCGAACAAATCCGCCAACTCTGTCTCGCTGGGGATCAGGGCGTTGGGCCCCAGCTCCTTGATCAGGTGGCGCAGATAATATTTGATCTGAACGTAATACGGCAAGTGGGAATTCTTATTCAGGTGTTCAAAGCGAAATTCTTCCATACTTCTCCTTCGTACAGAGTATTCCAAAATTTAACATTGTATTAAGTCTAGCATAGGAACATGGAAATGTCAACATGAGTGAGTTGACTAAAAATATACTTGACTAATCAAGTGATCAATGGTAACATATAGACAAATCCAAGAGTGATTTGAACCAAAAACTATTATTTTTACACGAAACGGAGGAACGGACATGAGAAAAAGAAACATGATCTCAAAGGCAGCGGCAATGGGTCTGGCAGTACTGACGGCAGCTTCTCTTACATTGACAGGGTGTTCACAGCCGGCTGGGGACAAAGAGACCGCTCAGGAGACGCAGCAGACCGCCCAGGCGGCAGAATCGGAGACACAGGCGCCGGAAGCAGCCCAGACCCAGGCGGAGGCGGACGCGGACGCGGGCCAGACCACAGCAGCCCAGGCGGCAGGGGAAGCGGCAAAGGTGGAGAATAAGACAGGGAAGAAGATAAAAGTAGGGTATGACATCTATTTCCTGGGCAATTCCTGGTCCGTTCAGCTTTACCAGGAGTTTAAGTGGAACGCGGAGAATCTTTACAAGGATGACCTGGAAGTTACATATGTGCAGTCGGACAATGACGTGAGCAAGCAGATCGCCAACTTAGAGGATCTGATCGCCCAGGGCGTGGATGTGATCATCACCACCCCCTGCGATACCACAGCTATCAACAGCACCCTTGAGGAGGCCATGGACGCCGGGATCAAAGTAGTGCTTCTGTGCGCTACTATTGACGGGGACAGCTATGATACGGTGGTTACGGTGGACGAGAAGGATTTTGGGGCCACGGGAGCCCAGTGGCTGGCAGACCAGCTGGATGGAAAGGGCAATATTGTGGTGCTCAACGGGATCTCCGGATTTTCCAGCAACACCCTGCGCTATGAAGGGGCCAAGTCTGTGTTTGACAAGTATCCTGACATCAAGGTTCTGGCGGCGGAGGATGCCAACTGGGATTACGCGGCGGCCAAGACCGTTACCTCGGATCTGTTGGCCACGTACCCGGAGATCGACGGCGTGTGGTCCCAGGGCGGGGCTATGACCTTGGGGGCTATTGACTCTTTCAAGGCGGCTAACAGGGACATGGTGCCAATGACCGGCGAGGATAATAACGGATACTTAAAGGCCTGCCTGGACAATAATATGGAAGGCATCGCCGTGTCCAAGCCAACCTGGCTGGCCAGAGTGGCCATTGAAAGCTCCATCAAGCTGATGAATGGGGAGGAAGTGAAAAAGGACGACATCTATCCCGTTATGACCATCAAGACGGAGGAGATGAAAGACTATGTACACGCGGATCTGTCCGATGATGTGTGGTGCGGCACAGAGCTTCCTGAGGAGATCTTAAAAGAGGTATTCAGCAACTAAGAGCGGGGCCGGGGAGAGGTGGAAAAAGACCTGGGTTCCGGGCTTGGTTGGAGAAAGCGCAGACAGGCCGGGCGGCCGCAGGGTGTGGGAAACTGCCTCCGCGGCTGTCCGGCCCTTAAAAGAGATTTGGATGTGAGGTGAACGGATGGAAAGAGGAAAGGTGATGGTGGAAGGGCGCAATCTTTCCAAAGAGTTTAACGGAAATGTGGTTCTTAAAGACGTGTCCATACAGTGCGTCCAGGGGGAGGGCCTTGCCCTGGCCGGGGAGAACGGAGCCGGCAAGTCAACCCTGATGAACATCATAAGCGGAGGCCTGTCCCCGTCCGCGGGGACGATTTTGGCAGACGGAAAGGAGTGTCATTTTTCCTGCTCCAAAGACGGGAGAAAGGCTGGGATCGCCTTTGTCCATCAGGAGTTAAGCCTGATGAGGGAGATGACAGCAGGGGAAAACATCATGCTGGGCATGGAACCAAGGCGGGGCGGCTGGATTGACCAGAAAAAACTCCATGAACAGGCTTCTGCGGTGCTGGAAGAGATCGGGTATGACATTGATGCCTATGAGTTGGTGAGAAATCTGTCCCCGGCCCAGAGGCAGATCGTGGAGATCGCCAAAGCATGGGCGGCGTCCCCCAGGGTGCTGATCTTTGACGAGCCCACGTCAAGCCTTAATAAGGCGGAGTCGGACATCCTGTTTCGGTTTATCGGGGCCATCAAAAAGAAGGGAGTGTCCGTCATTGTCATCAGTCACCGCATGGACGATATCTTCGCCACCTGCGACAGGGTTATGGTGCTCAAGGACGGGATGTTTGTGTTTGAGTCCCCGGTAAAGGACACAGACAGCGATGAGATCATCAGCAAGATGGTGGGGCGGGAGTTTAAAAACGTGTATCCCCCCAGAAATGAGGTCCTGTCTTCTGATATTAAGCTGGAACTAAAAAACGTGTCCATAGGAGATCTGGTCAAATCGGTCAGTTTACAGGTCCCCAGGGGCGCTGTCATAGGCATCGGCGGGCTGGAAGGCCAGGGGCAGAGGCATTTGAGCAGAGGATTGTTCGGGATCGAGCCCTTTACCTCCGGGGAGTATGTGATAAACGGGCAGGCAAAGAAGATCGCCAGCCCCGGGGACGCTGTGAGAAACAAGATCGCCTTTGTGTCCGATGACCGGAAGGCAGAGGGGCTGTTTCTGGATCTGTCCTGCGGTGAGAACATCTTGTCTCTGTCCTACAGGAGAAATTCCAGGTGGGGATTTGTAAAGAAAAAGCAGGCGGACAGGGAGATTTTGGAGGGGATCCGGCAGATGAACATCAAGCTTGATGATCAGAGGCAGGCAGTAAAAAGTTTATCAGGAGGAAACCAGCAAAAGATCGTGTTTTCCAAATGGATCAAGACAAATCCCCAGATCCTGATCCTCCATGAGCCTACCAGAGGCATTGACGTTCAGTCCAAGCTGGAGATCTATGAGCTTATCCGGAGATTGACAGGAGAGGGAGTCAGCGTCCTTGTGTTTACCAGCGATATGCTGGAGCTGATAGGGATCTCGGACGAGATCTACGTCATGTACGAGGGGCGGATCTCTGGCCGCGTTGCGGGGAAAGACGCCACGGAGGAGGCGATCATGCAGCTGAGCGCAAACACAGGAAAGGAGGAGAGACCATGAAAGGTTCCGTAAAGTCCCATATAAAGCAGGCCATTCCCTCCCTTGTCATCATGGTTTTCATGGTTGGGGCAGCGTCCGCCATGTCGTCCCGGTTTTTTACAGCAGCCAACTTAAGGAACGTGCTGACCCAGACAGCGGTGCTGGCCATTGTGTCGGCAGCCCAGTGTTTTGCCCTTCTCATCGGTGGGATCGACATGTCCGTCAGCTCAGTGATCTCTGTCAGCACCATCTTTGTGGCCATGTTCAGCCACAGCGGGCCGGCAGGGCTGGCCTTTGCCATTGCCCTGGCTCTGGCGGTTGGGGCGTTTACCGGCTTTGTCAACGGCATGGGCATCGTCCGCTTTCAGATCCCGGCCATGATCATCACCATCTCCACCCAGGCGTTTTTAAAGGGCATTGCCCTGATCCTTATGCCCAGCTCCGGGGGAAAGGTGAATCAGGCCTTTGTGAAGGTGATAAAGACCAGGGTGGGTATTTTTTCCGTGGCTTTTCTGCTGGCTGTTCTCACCTATGCGTCAGCTTGGCTGGTCCTGCACTACACCAGGTTTGGGCGCAGGATCTACGCGGTGGGCAATGGGGAGCTTTATGCGGAGCAGTCGGGCATTGACACGAAAAAGATCACGGTTATGGTGTACGTCCTGTCAGGCCTGATCGCTGCCTTTGGCGGCATCATCCTGTCAGCCAGGATCTCCAGCGGCAATCCTTTGGTGGGGGACAGCTATGCCATGGATTCCGTGGCCGCGGCCGTGATCGGAGGTATTTCCATGAACGGAGGCGTGGGGACCATTGCAGGAGCCCTGTCAGGGGCCGTGATCCTGACCCTGATCAACAACATTATGAACAGCATGGGGATCTCGCCCTACTATCAGTACATCCTGAAAGGCGCTCTCCTTATGTTTTCCCTGATGCTGTTTCAGATAAAGAGGAGGAGGACCGTATGAGAGGGCTAAAGGAGAAATTAAGATATCAGTCGTTTCCTTTTGGGATCTACGGGCTGCTCCTGGTGATCATCCTGGTGTTTCTCGGGGCCACCCAGGGCAATGTGTCCCCGGCTCACCTTCTGAACATCGCCAGATCCGCCGCTCCCTTAGGCATTGCTGCCATGGGGCAGACCATTGTGCTGATCGCCGGCGGGCTGGATCTGTCCATGGGCGCTACCATTTCCATGGTCAATCTGGTGGCTGCCTCGGTGATGAACGGCAGCAGGGAAAATATGCTGCCTGCCGTGGTGATCTCCCTGGGTTTGTGCCTGGTGGTGGGATTTTTTAACGGGTTTATTATCACCCGGTTTCAGATGCAGCCCTTTCTGGTGACTATGGCCATGGGAATCATCATCCAGGGATGTTATTATCTATACACCCAGGGCATTGCCAGAGGGAATATTGCCAGGGAAATGCGTTTTATCTCCGAGGGCTGGGTCTGGGGCATTCCGGTGGCGGTGATGATCTGGCTGGCTCTGTGGTTGGTGCTGTCCGTGGTGCTGAAAAAGACCATCTACGGACGGAAGCTTTACCTGACAGGAGCCAATCCGGCGGCGTCTAAGCTGTCCGGGTATCCGGCGGATCGCATCACCATCTCCGCCTACATGATGGGCGCGCTGCTGGCCGGAGTGGCGGGGCTGATGCTGTCTGCCTACATCGGAGTGGCCTCTGTGGATATGGGCCTTGACTATACGCTGAACACAGTGGCCTCGTCTGTCATCGGAGGAGCCGCCTTTACCGGAGGAATCGGCAGCCTGGAGGGGACGTTTCCCGGCGTGCTGATCATCACCATCCTCCAGAGCCTTACCACCATTCTGGGAATCTCGGAGGCGGGAAAATTTATCTGCCAGGGCGCGGTGATCGCGGTTATGGTAGCCATCAATCAGAGAAAGGCAGCGAGATAGGGGGAAGAAAAATGGCCTTTGTAAGGACAATGAGGGGGGATATTTCTCCCCAGGAGATGGGATTTACCTATTCCCATGAACATATTGTGTGCGTCCCCGCCTACTGGAAGGAGCGGGGGCAGGATGATCTTCTGTTAGATGATCCGGAAAAAAGTCTTGCGGAGGTTATGGCTGCCAAGAAGGCGGGGGTGGATACCATTGTGGACGCCACTGCCATTGACTATGGGAGACAGCCTCAGGCTGTGTATGACATTTCCGTGAAGACGGGTATGCACATCATCGCCACGGCGGGATTTAATAAGGGATTTCTGTGGGACGCGAAAATGCCCGGGCAGGAATGCACCTACCGCCAATGGATCGACGGGGCCTCTGTGGAGGAGCTGACCAGGTTTATCATCGGAGAGGTGGAAGTGGGGATGCAGGGTACGGATATCCGAGGCGGGCAGGTGAAGTTCGGCACAGGATACAACAGCATCACCCCCCTGGAGATCAAGACCATCCGGGCAGCCTGCCGGGCCCACCTGGCAACCGGGGCGCCCATACACGCCCACACCGAGGCCGGGACCATGGCTCTGGAGCAGATCCGATATCTGAAAGAAGAGGGGGTGGAGCTGTCCCGGGTGTCTTTTGGCCACATGGACCGGAATCCGGATACGTACTACCATCTGAAGATCGCCGAGACAGGGGCGTTCCTCTGCTTTGACGGAATCGCCAAGGTGAAGTACAACCCGGAATCTACCAGGATCAAGTGTATCCTTGAACTGGCAAGGAGAGGACATCAAAAACAGATCTTAGTTAGCGGAGACACGGCCAGAAAGAGTTACTATCACAGTTACACCTGGGCTTTGGGCCTGCCTTACATTAAGGAGCAGTGGATGGGGCGCCTTGTGGAGGAGGCCGGGCAGTGGGGCTTAGACGGTGAAAAGCTGGCGGAGGATATTTTTATCAACAATCCAAGACAGTGTTTTTCTTTTAACAGGTAAAGGAGTGTAAGGATGAAACTTTCAGAATTAAATCAGAGCCAGGCCGGGGAGCTTAAACATATGGATGTGACGGCGCTGCTCCCGCTGGGGGCTGTGGAGGTTCACGGAGACCACCTTCCTCTGGGGACGGATCTGTATCTGGCCCAGGCCCTGACAGACCTTGTGGAGAAAAAGATAGGGGAGGACAAGGCGTTGGTTCTGCCTGTGCTGCCTTACGGCCAGGTCTGGTCTCTGCGGGAGGCCCCTGGCAGCGTCCACATTCCCAATGATGTGTTAAGCGGCATGATCGCCGGGATCGGCAGAAGCCTGTGGAGGGCAGGGGTAAGGCGCATGGCTGTGATCAACAGCCATGTGGGCAACGGGGACGCCATGAAGACGGCAGCCAGGAATCTCCATGATCTCTGTTCCATGAAGGTGTATCTTTTTACCTACCCGGGGGCGGATGAGGCCATCAGAAAGGTGTGTACCAGCCCTATGCCTCATAAAGGGTATTTCCATGCCTGCGAGATCGAGACGTCCTATATGCTCTACCTCTGTCCCCAGCGGGTAAACATGGAGAAAGCCGTCTGCCAGTATCCGGATTTTCCTCCGGAGTTTGACTATACGCCGATTCCATGGACCAAGTTTATGGACCGGGCGGTCCTGGGGGACGCCAAGGCGGCCACAGCCGGGAAGGGGCAGGTTATCATCCAGGCTGTGGTGGACAGAATGTGCGAGATCTTGTCAGGGAAGGAGGAGTGACCATGATCTTGGCCATTGACCTGGGTTCTTCCCAGATAAAGCTTTTGGCTATGGACGGGGAGGGGGAAGTGAAATGGGTGGAGGCCGTACCTTATGAGACAGAGGCGCCAAGACCCGGGTGGCTGCAGCAGGACCCTTTCAGGTGGGAAGCTGCCATGAAGGAGGGATTTTCGCGGCTGGCGGGGAAGGTGGATTTAAAGGATGTGGAAGTTGTATCTTTCTCCGGCCACATGAGCGGCGTGGTGCTGGTGGACCGGGACGGCAGGGCTCTCTATCCCTGCGTCATGCTGTCGGATCTGAGAAGCGGCCAGGAGTGCAAGACCCTTCGGGAGATCTTTGGGGATGAACTGGAGAGGGCCACGGGAAATCCTCTGATACAGGCCTTCTCCCTGCCAAAGCTTCTGTGGCTGAAACACCATGAGCCCCAGGTCTATGGGAAGGCGTTTCGATGGCTTCCCCCAAAGGACTATCTCCGGTTCTGCCTCACCGGGGAGTTTGGGACAGAGGCCACGGACGCCTGGAACAGCCTGTGCCTGGACAGGGATACAAGGCAGTGGAGGGAGGACGTGATACGGGAGTCCGGCATCAGACGGGAGCTTTTCCCCCAGGTGGGGGAGCCCTATGAGGCAGCGGGGCGGGTCACAAGGGAAGCCGCCTTGTGGAGCGGGCTTCGGGAGGGGACTAAGGTGGTCTTCGGTGGGGCGGATATGGCCTGCGGCGCTGTGGGCAACGGGCTGTTTGAGACCGGGGAGTCAACTTTGACTCTTGGGACCTGCGCTACGTTTCTCACCATGGTTGAGGGCATAAGGAGGGATGCGGCAGGGAAGATCACCTTTCACACCCATGTTCTGCCCGGGAAGATGTACGGGCTTGGTTCCCACTTTAACGGCGGACTGGCAGTGAACTGGCTGGCCAGGCTTTTATCCCCGGACGAGACGGTGGACTATGATGAGATCGCCAGGCTGTCAGAGGAGGCGGGTAAGGTGGAGCCAGGGAGCTTAGGGGTTTTGACGATCCCGTTTCTGGCAGGAAGCGGTTCTCCCCACTTTGACGACAGGGACAGGCAGATGATCCTGGGGCTTAGCGGAGCGGTGACTAGGGCCGTGCTGTTTCGGAGTCAGCTGGAGGGCGTGGCGTATAACCTGCGGGAGACATTGGAGATTTTTGAGGGGATCGTCGGGGAGCGGATGGAGCGCATCGTGCTGGGAGGCGGAGGCGTGAATGTAGGTATCTGGCCGCAAATCATCTGCGATGTGTTTGACAGGACATTTTCCCAGGCCCAGAATCCGGACGCTTCCGGGGTGGGCGCAGCGTATCTGGGCGGTTATGGGGCCGGGATATTTTCGGATCTGGAGGCTGTGAGCAGGAAGGGGCTGAGGATCCAGAGGATTTTGGGGCCGATTGAGGAGAATCGGCGGGTGTATGATGAGGGGTATGAGGCGTATCGGGGGGCTTATGGGAGGTGGAAAGGGTAAAAGCGGGAGGTGAAAGGTCTTACCAGGTGGCGAGATATAGGAGGGAGATGGGACAGGTTATGTGTGAGGCGCAGGGGGGAAGTCTGGAGATCTTGAAGGGATTGGTGGGGATTGACACGACGAATCCGCCGGGGAGGGAGAGGGAAGCGGCTTTGTGGCTGGAAGGACTGTTGGAAGGCCATGGGTTTTTGTGTGAGGTGCAGGATCTGGGGGATGGAAGGGCAAATCTGGTAGCGGTGGCAGAGGGCAGGGCTCAGGGGCCGGAGCTTTTGCTTAACGGGCATCTGGACGTGGTGCCGGCTATGGGCCAGTGGAGCGCTCCTCCTTTTAAGGCAGTGGTCAGGGACGGGAAGGTTTATGGCAGAGGATCCTGTGATATGAAGGGAGGCGTTGCCGCCATGTGCCAGGCCGCCATCCGGGTTATGGAGAAGGGCGGCCCGGGGAAGGGGCGGTTAAAGCTTGTGTTTGTGGCGGATGAGGAGTGTTCCAATCTGGGATTAAGAGCGTATCTTCGGGAAATGGAAGAGGGAGATTTCGCGATTATCGGGGAGCCTACGGGGATGGAGGTGGCGGTGGCCCACCGGGGGGTTTCCAGGGATTATATTGATATCTATGGGGAAGCTCATCACGCGGCGCTGCCGGACACAAAGCAGAATTCTTCGATCTTAAAGACGGCTCAGGCCATAGTGGCCATCCAAACCATGAACCAGGAGCTGGAAGGGTGGCGCCATGAGATCCTGCCGCCGCCGGGGATCGCCGTTACCAGGCTGGAGGCCTATGAGAAGGACAATGTGGTTCCGGGAAAGGTGCGGATGCTGACGGATTTCAGGCTGCTGCCGGGCATGGAGAAGGAGGAGGTGAGCCGGTTTTTAAGACAGGGATTTTCGCGGGCAGGCCTTGACAAGGTGCAGATTACCAGCCATTTTTATATGCCGGGAGGGGAGATCCCGGTGTCAGACTCCTATGTGGCCTGGATGTTGAAGGTCCGGGGAGAGATTTCGGGGAGTTTACACAGGCCTCAGGCTTTTGACGCTTCCTGTGAGCAGTGTTTTTTGGCAAATGCCGGTATAAAGACCATTATCTGTGGTCCCGGCAATCTGGCCCAGGCCCATACGGTAGATGAGTATGTGGAGATCAGCCAGCTTGAGACGGCGGTAATGTTTTATGAGAGGGCGATCCGGGAGATCCTTGGGTAAGGAACTCTGGTCTAAATTTCCGGGTGTACCTTGCGAAAAAAGATGCAGGATTTATTAATGAAATTGCG
Source organism: uncultured Hungatella sp. (assembly GCA_910588505.1). GTDB lineage: Bacteria > Bacillota > Clostridia > Lachnospirales > Lachnospiraceae > UBA3402. The sequence continues at coordinate 19,151 of CAJUPQ010000057.1, forward strand.
CGAAAAATGAGGGATGACTATGAAAGATCAGGACGGGTGGAAGGATCTGCCGACTCCGGCGGTAGTGGTAGATCTGGATATTGTGGAGAGAAACATAAAGACCATGGCAGAACAGGCGGCAACATACGGGATCAGACACAGGCCCCACATAAAGACTCACCGGTCGGGATACCTTGCAAACCTGCAGATACAGGCCGGATGTTGCGGGGTTACGGCGGCCAAGCTGGGGGAGGCCCAGGTGATGGCGGACTGCGGGATCCAGGATATTTTTATCGCCTATCCGATTATTGGACAGGACAAGCTCCAGTGGCTTTTTGAGTTAAGCCAGAGGGTGAAGGTGTCCGGAATTATCAACAGCGTGGAGGGCGCAAAAGCTTTGAGCCGGCGTTTTGAGCAGGCCGGAAAGCGGTTTACCGTGCTTATTGAGATTGACGGGGGACTGAACCGGGGCGGGGTGAAGCCTATGGAGCACGCCCTCTTCTTTGGCAATCAGGTGAAGGATCTGCCTGGGCTGGATATCAGGGGCCTGATGTACTATGGAGGGCTTATCTACAACAGCCGGGATAAGACAGAGGTGGAGGCGTACTGCAAAAGGGAGAGGGATCAGCTGGTGGAGACTGCAGAGCTTCTGCGGGCCCACGGGTTTACCATGGAGGTTTTAAGCGCAGGTTCCAGCTTTTCTGGAAAATATCCCTGGCTTTTGGAGGGAATTACGGAGATACGCAGCGGCCATTATATTTTCAACGACTGCGGACAGCTGGACGTGGGACTGGCGCAGCCGGAGGACTGCGCTCTGCGAGTGGTTACCACAGTGGTGGCAAAGCCGGATGAAGAGACCGTGATCTGCGATGTGGGCACCAAGTCCCTGACCAGCGATATGTGCCATCACAGGAAGGGCTATGGGTATATAGATCAATATCCGGATATGGAGGTTTACGCCCTTAATGAGGAGCACGCTTTTGTGCGGCAGGCAGGGGGAAATCCTTTACGGATTGGGGAGAAAATCACCATAGTTCCAAACCATGCCTGCGTGGTGACCAACCTTGCCCGAAAGGTTTATGGGTTTCGGGGAGGGAGGCTGGAGCGGATGATTCCTATTGACGCCAGAGGACGGAGTGAGTAATTGTTTGATGTGGAAGTCTCTTTTTATTAGGAATCTGCGGGTTCCCTTTACCAATAACCTGGCATAACAAAGCGTCAGGATGATGAAAGTAAGCGGATGCTTTCGGACTTCGAAAGGAACAGGGTGCTTTGCCACCATCACGATAATCTTCGCCTTTGCTTATTCAATTATACAGCACATTCATAAGTTACCATTGTATGCAGGCAACCATTCGTAATATCTTTAAGAAAGGAGACAGTATGAGGATACATGAGAGTGTGTGGGTGGTTGGCTCCGGGGATGCCGGGTTTGGGCTGACTCACCCGGCGGACTGCACCGTCTATCTGCTGGACGGGGGCAGGGAATGGGCGCTGATCGACACGGGCAGCGGCATGGATACAGGGCTGATCGCGGAGAAAATCCTGGCTTTGGGGACCCCCCTTGAAGCTGTGAGGAAAATCTTTCTGACCCACGGCCACGGCGACCACGCCGGCGGCGCCAAAGAGTTAAGCGCTATGTGCGGGGCAGAGGTTTTTGCCATGGAGCAGACGGCAAAGTTTGTGTCAGAGGGCGACCTAAAAGCTCTCTCCCTGGATGCAGCCATTGACTCCGGCGTCTATGAGCAGGGGTTTTTGTTCCGGCCCTGCAAGGTGACGCCCCTGAAAGACGGGGATCGGGTCCAGGTGGGGGACATGGAGGTGGAGGCGCTGCTTATGGAGGGCCACTGCAAAGGTCATGGATGTTTTCAGGTGGATCTGGGCGGAAAGAAGGCATTATTTTCCGGGGATTCCGTATTTTTTGGAGGAAAGATCTCCCTTCAGGCCATCTGGGACTGTGAGCTTGGGGACTATGTTAACACCTTAAGGCGGCTGGAGGATGTAAGGCCGGAGGCGCTGTTTCCCTCCCACGGGGCTTTTTCGTTAAACAGAGGGTATCTTCACTGCCAGAAAGCCATGGATGCCATAAGGGCTTTGGGGATACCGAAAAATATGATAGGAGAGTAAACGAGATGAGAGATGTCTATGAGATTTTGAGAGAAATGGAAGTTATGCTGCCCACACCGCCTGCAAAGGGGGGCGTCTACACGCCGGTGCAGGAGTTTGGGGAGAAGTTTTTGTACTGTTCCGGCTGCGGGCCGGCGCTGGCTGACGGACAGACGGTGATCGGGACTCTGGGCCGGGATCTGACCGTGGAAGAGGGGCAGAAGGCTGCCTACAACTGTGTGCTGAACCTGCTGGCCAATCTCCATGAGAAGACAGGGGATCTGAATAAGATCCGCCGTTTTGTGAAGGTTCTCGGGTTTGTGAACAGCGCCGATGATTTTAAGGAGCAGCCTCAGGTGGTAAACGGCGGTTCCAGGCTGCTTTTGCAGATCTTTGGGGAGGAGGCGGGGCTTCCGGCCAGGACCGCGGTGGGGACCAACGCGCTGCCCGGAGGGATCGCCTGCGAGATAGAAGTGCTGGTGGAGTTGAAGTAGGTAAAAAATAAAAAAGATTAGAGCTGATCACTTACAAAGACTGATCCGTTCTAATCTTTTTTATTAACCGCCAATGGTGTGCTAATTTGCGAGTGTTATTTACTTTGTGAATTAGTGCAACGATGTACTAGCTGCCTGCGGCGTTCATGAGCCTCCATAAGGCGGAACTCAAAATCCTGCCGGTTTTTCCGTATGAGGGTCTGGAGGATGACGCCGGAGAACAGGGTCAGCAGGGCGGCAATGGCACAGAACCCGCACACGATAAGGGTGGGGTAGCGGGGGACCAGCCCGGTGGCAAGGTACTCTCCAAACACCGGAAGAAAGAACAGGCCGGACAGTGCTGCCAGAAACAGGGATACAAGACCGAAAAAGGACAGGGGCCTATAGTCCCGGTACAGCCGCAGGATAGTCTTTAGAACTTTGAAGCCGTCAGAGAAGGTGTTCAGTTTTGACACACTGCCCAATGGCCTGTCCCGGTAGTCGATAACCACGTTTTTGATGACCATATTTTTGTCTACAGCATGGATGCTCATCTCCGTCTCGATCTCAAAGCCTTTGGACAGTACAGGGAAGGTCTTTACAAATTCATAGCTGAAGGCACGGTAGCCGGTCATGATGTCCCGGATCTTGGTCTTGAACAGCCGGTTGATGGAAAAGCGCACCAGGGTGTTGCCGAAGTTGTGGAAGGGCCTTTTGTTCTGGGAAAAGTAGGTGGAGGAGAGGCGGTCGCCGACCACCATGTCGGCCTGATGAAAGAGGACTTCATCCGCCAAGGCCCTGGCCGCCTCGGCGGGGTAGGTGTCGTCGCCGTCGATCATGATGTAGCAGAGAGCGTCGATCTCCCGAAACATCCGCCGCACCACATTGCCCTTGCCCTGGAGGGGCTCCGTGCGGACGATAGCCCCGGCTTTTTCCGCTAAAGCGCCTGTGTTGTCCGTGGAATTGTTGTCGTAGACATACACCGATGCCTCGGGGAGGGCGCGCTTAAAGTCTGTGACCACCTTTTCGATGGTGCGGCTTTCATTGTAGCAGGGGATGAGGACTGCGACCTTATCTAAATGGTTCATGGCTGATTCTCCATTCTCCGGATGTTTGGTTTTATGTAAGGGGTGACAGACATAAACATAAAAGGCATAAAGTGTGCCGAGATCACCGGGCAAGCTTTATGCCTTTTTGAATGTCATAGCATATCTTAAAAGAGTGGACCTGACGGGATTTGAACCCGTGTCCAAAAACCAATTCCCTGTTCTTCTACTATCATAGTCAGTC
>CAJUPQ010000058.1 GCA_910588505.1 uncultured Hungatella sp.
GTTTTTATTGTATTTTCAAGGTGCATAGGCACTTATTCAAGTGCGAAGTTTGAGTCAGTTATTAATGCAACGATGTACTAGTACCCATGCTCACTAAATAATTATCTTTTCAATAAACTTTCTCACAAATCCCCCGTTGGACGGATAATACAGGTGGGGAAAACCCATCCAGCAATTCTCATTCTCCACAATGCAGGAGTACGTCTTCCCAGTGGCTGGTTTTATGGCCACTGCGCCGCTGCCGTTGTCCGTGCTGTCATAATAATGAAACTCATGCCCCTTGATCCGTTCCCCTTCCGGAAGAAAAATACTTCTTTTCTCCTCAATCTCTATATAGCCAAACCGAACCAGCCGTCCCGTATAAAAACAAGCGACAGGCAGCGCCCCGGCCATGGCAAACCTGATGCCGTCCCTGTCAACAAGCTCTTCGTGCAGATACATAAATCCGCCGCACTCCGCGACCACAGGCATTCCCTTTTTTATGGCCTGCCTCACAGAATCCCGCATCCCCTCATTTTCACTGAGTTTTCCCGCATACAGCTCCGGGTAGCCTCCGCCCAGCAAAAGCCCGTGACATTTATCCGGCACCCGCTCATCGTGAATAGGGGAAAACCAGATAAGCTCCGCCCCATATTCTTCCAACATCCTGAGATTCTCCCTGTAATAAAAACAGAACGCCTCATCCCTGGCTATGCCGATCACAGGCTTTCGCCTTATAGCCGTCTGCCTCCTCCGGCTGCAGTCTTCTTTATTGTCTGCCGGTCTCTTGCCGTTCTTCCCGTCGGCATCTTCCTGTTTCCTTTCCTGCCTGTCTCCCAACCTTCTTTCCATTTCCTCATCCAGCCTGCCTCCCGGCTCTCTTCCCGGTCCCTCTTCCCGGTGATCTCCCGGCTTTCTTTCCAGCCCTCCATCCTCTCCCTCATCCAGCTCTTTTCCGCCCCTGGCAATCTCCAGAATAAGGTCAACGGAAACCGTCCTCTCCAGCTGTTCGGAAGCCTCCCGAAGCTTTTCCCTGATATCCCGCATCTCATCCGGCATCACAAGTCCCAGGTGCCTGCTCTCAATCCCCAGCTCCTTCCTCTCCGGAAAATACCCCAGAACCGGGATTTCCAGTTCATCCTCTATCAGCGGTTTTATAATCTTAAAATACCCTTCCGACATCCTGTTAAGTATCACCCCGCGGATAAGCCGTTCTCTGTCATAAGCAAGAAATCCGGCCAGAAAAGGGATCATTGAACGCCCCATTCCCTTCACATCCGCCACCAGGATAATAGGCGTCCCCGTCGTCCGGGCCAGATGGTAGGAAGATCCCTCCTCCCGAACGCCTCCCAGCCCGTCAAAAACTCCCATAACGCCCTCCAGGACAGCCATCGTATCCTTCCCGGCCCCATCCATAAAAAGCCTTCTGGTCTGCTCCTCATCTGTAAAAAAAGTGTCCAGATTTCCCGCCGAAATTCCCATTGCCTTTTCATGGAACATAGGGTCAATGTAATCCGGCCCGCACTTAAAGGAAACCGTTTTCTCCCCCCTGTCTTTCAGCGCCCAAAGCAGCGCGCAGGTGATCATGGTCTTTCCGCTGCCGCTTTTCGGAGCGGCGATCATAACTCTTCTATACTTCATCTTTGCACCCCTGTGTCTCCTCCGGACAAAAACGAAACGCACAGATCCATACCGGATTCTCCCCGTTCATCATATGGTACGCCCCGGCCTGCTTCATACGGTTTACCTGCAGCTGCACGATCTCCTCATCCTCTATCCTGTACTGTTCCAAGATCTCCTTCAGCTCACAGATGGTCTCCATAGTAACTGTGTTTATCACCACCCGCATATGAGGGTTTATCTGCCGCAGTCTATCCAGGATCTCTCTCATCCTGCCGCCGCTTCCCCCGATAAAAGCGTGGGTAGCCTTAGGCAGCCCCCCAAGGCCCTCCGGCGCTTCTCCCTCTGTGACAAAGATATTTTCCAGGTGAAACTTCCTCTTATTTTCCTCAATCAAAGAGACAGCCTCCCTCTTCCTCTCCAGGGCATACACCTGTATGTCGTCCCACAAACCGGCGATCTCCACAGCCACAGAGCCGGTTCCGCTTCCGATATCGTAGACCACCGCCCCCCGGCACAGCCTCATCTTGCAGATGCTGACCTCCCTCACCTCCTCTTTGGTCATAGGCGTATTTCCCCTGATAAATTCACAGTCCCTGATCCCGTGGGTCACCCTGGGCTCCCGGGCCCATGGATTTTCAATCAAACAGGTGTACAGTCCCTCCTTTTTCAGCTCACGGCACTGCCCGGGCGTACAGCTTTTGATCTCCTGATCCTCACAGGACAGCTGATAACCGGTCACCACCCTGCTTTCGGTCAAACCATGCTCTTCCAGGATCTCCCCAAGCCGGTTCACATCCCTGACGCCGGACGTCAGCAAAAACAGTTTCCGGCTCCCCCTGATCTTTCCCGCCAGATTGAACAAATCCCGTCCATGGATGCTGTAAATAGCCCCGTCCTCATAGCTCTCCCCTATGCAGGAGGCCAGATACGCCGCTGAAGATATGCCGGGCATTATACGGACAGACGCCATCAGCCGTCCCGCCTCAATCTCCTGTCGCAGCCCCCGGTACACAGAGCCGCAGCCACTGTAAAACCCGGTGTCCCCGGAGAAAAGAATCACAACCCGTTTCCCATAAATGTTCTTTAAAAACGGAATGATCTGCTCTGCCTGATAAAACTCATATCGTTCCGGCACTTTTGGATACCGGGCCACCACTCTCTTAGCCCCCATCAGGATATCCGCCCTGTCTATGGCTTCCTCCACCTCCCTTGTCAAACAGCCCCTGCTGCCCATGCCTGCCCCTGCCAGAATGATCTCCAGCCGGTCGTCTACAGCCTCCTGCTCTCCATATCCCCCCGCTTTATCCCTCTGCTCTTCTGTCTCTACCGCCTCCCCGCCCACAGATACCGCTCCCATCCCACTGCCAATCTCCATTTCGTAAATCTTCCCCAGCTCCCTGCACACCTCCTCAAATCCCATCCCCTCCGAATCTGCCTTTGGCCTCCCGATCACAAAGACCTTTATCCCCGTCCTCCATGCCGCCTCCAGCTTCTCGCCAAAACCTCCGGCCCTGCCGCTGTCCTTTGTCACCAGACAGACAATCCCATACTGCCGGATCACAGCCTCATTCATCTCCGCCGAAAAAGGCCCCTGCATGGCAATAATCTGCCTTCCGCGGATTCCCCACCTGGCACACAGCGCCAGACTCTCCGCCGCAGGCAGAACCCGCGCGTAAAGCCGCTCTCTTATATTCTTTGAAGCACAGTACTCCCCCAGCTCCTTACTCCCCACGGTCAAAAGGATATTCCCTTCCACACGCTCCAAAGCCCCGGCGCAGGCTCTGTGATTCTCAAACCATACAACCGGCTCTTCTTCTCCTTCCCCCCTTATACCTCTCTCCTCCCGCCTTCCGTCCCGCTGCCCTTCACAACGTTTCCGGCCCTTTCCCTCTCTCAGCCTTCCTTCACTCCCCCTCTCACATCCGTCCCCCTGCCCCCCGCAACATTCCCTGCCCTCTCCATCCCCCCGCCTTTCTTCACTCCCCCTTTCACATCCATCCTCCTGTCCCCCTTCACACTCCCTCTCAAGCCTGAAAAACGGAATCCCCATCCCCTCCACAGCCTTCCTTATATTGCGGCTGACCACCTTGGCATAGGGATGGGTGGCATCAACCACAGCCCCAAAATCCCCCTCCCTCACAAACCTTCGAATCTCCTCCACCCCCATTCTCCCCCGGTGAACCCTCACCAGAGGACCGGCTTTCACCAAAAGCTCCCCGTACTCCGTGGCAACACAAACCAAGTTCCTTACCCCCGCCCCGACCAGACGCTCCGACAACATTCGCCCCTCAGTGGTTCCTGCGAAAATCAATATTTCTTTCAATGCCATACCCCCGTTTTGTAATCAATCTGCCATTCAAAATTATGGAATCAGAATTCCCGATAAATACCGTGGTAAACATATTTACCTCCCGATCCCCAAGCTTCTCCAGGGTACACACCTCTGCCCTGGTCCCCTCCCTGCCGATATTCTCAACATACCCGCAGGCTCTGCTGCCTTCTATCACACGAAGCAAAATATCGCAGGCCCTCCGCAGATAATCCCTCCTTTTGCGGCTGGATGGATTGTAAAGTACGATCACAAAATCCCCCCTGGCAGCCCCTTTAAGCCTTCTCTCAATCACCTCCCACGGCGTCAGCAAATCGCTTAAGCTTATGGTACAAAAATCATGATTAAGAGGTGCCCCAAGAACCGCCGCCCCGCTGCAGGCAGCCGTAACCCCGGCTACCACCACAAGCTCTGTCTCCGGATACTCCCGCCCGATCTCATACATCAAAGACGCCATCCCATAAATCCCCGCGTCCCCGCTGCACACCAGCGCCACCCGTTTTCCCTTCTGTGCCTCTATAAAGCAAAGTCTGCACCGCTCCTCCTCCCGCCTCATGGGAGCGGAAACCATCTCCTTGCCCTGAAACCGCTGACCCAGCAGCTCCAGATATACCGTATATCCCACAATCACATCCGCCTGGTCCAAAGCCCTGACAGCCTCCCCGGTCATCATATCCTCCCGCCCCGGCCCCATACCCACAATATAAATCTTACGCTCCATTCTGTCCTCCATCAAAATCCACCAGCCACTCCCTTCTTGCAGCCGCAATAGTTATCCCGTTTTCCCCCTGCTTCCCATACACCAGCTTCCCTCCCGGACCGCAGGCCTTAAGAGCCGCCCGCTCACACACATTGTCAACCCCCACCGTCTTCTCCACAAAAGCCGACCCGTGAAACTCCCCCTCCACATCCCGCAGCTCTTCCGGGTCATAGGTCACAAACAGAACCCTCTCCTTTCTGCACCATTCCACAATCCCCGGCTCCCTGCTCTTTTGGGAAATCGAAGCCAGCCCCCAAATCTGCTCCAAAGAAATCCCCATCTTCCCAATCTCCCGCAAAATAAACGCCCCAATTTCCCCGGCACTTTTTCCCTTCCTGCATCCCAGCCCGATCACGTACTCCTTAGGCCTTAGCAAAACCGTCCCGCCAAAATCCCCGCTCTCCGAAGTAACCACAACATCCACCGGCTGTCTGGGAGGATAATCCGCCAGATCCACGCCCTCCATAGCCCTGCATCCCTCCATAAAATGCCCCGTCTCAACAGAACATACAATCCGCCTTCCATCCAGCGCCTTAGAAGACACCCTCGCGATCCCCTGTCGGTTTACAATAAAAAGCCCATTCCTCTTTGCAAACAGATCCACCGCAAATCTCCCGTTAATATCCGTCGCCGTGGTGATCACCGGTTCGGCCCCAGTCTCCCCGGCTAACCGGCAGGCCAGCTCATTGGCTCCCCCCATATGGCCGGATAAAACAGGTATCACATACCGTCCCGCCTCATCCATCACCAGCACCGGACTGTCCCGAAGCTTGTCCGTAATATAAGGTGCCACCGCCCTGACCCCGATGCCGCAGGCCCCGATAAAAACTATGGCATTGCCCTGTTCCATCTGCTCTCCTGCCCACTGCCCCACAGAAGACTCCACAAACACCACATCCTTGCCATCCTCCTGTTCCTGGCGCCCCCCATGCTTTGTGTAAAGGGAAACCTCCGTATCCTCCATGCGGCTTCGGATAACCTCCGAAAGACTCTTTCCCCTCTCCGTAAAACTGATAACGCTCAGTTTCCGCAAATTCTCCATATCATCTCCTCTTCCCTTTCCCTCTACACACCGCCGTCAAAACGCCCCCTGCGAAACCCCGTGGAAAAATCCGCCGCATACAGCCGGGATCTCTCATACTCCTTACATCCGATCACATCCCCCACCAGCGCCACTGCTGTCTTCGTGATCCCATGCTCCTTAGCCACATCCCCCAAAGTCCCCACTGTACACACATGTATCTCCTCCTCCGGCCAGGTAGCCTTATAAACCAGCGCCGCCGGGGTATTCGCCCCATACCCGCCTGCCATAAGCCGCCTGCCCACTTCCTCCATCATCCCCCCGCTCAAATACACGGCCATGGAAGCCCCATGGGAGGCAAGACTCTCCAAACGCTCCCCGTCCGGCACCCTGGTCCGCCCCTCCAGCCTTGTAATAATCAGCGACTGGGAAATCCCCGGCAGCGTAAACTCCAGATTCATGGCAGCAGCAGCCCCAAAACAGGCGCTGACCCCCGGACAGGTCTCATAACCGATCCCCTCACCGTCCAGAAGGTCCATCTGCTCCCTGACAGCCCCGTAGACGCTTGGGTCCCCCGTGTGAAGCCGCACCGTCATTTTCCCCTCACTGTCAGCCTTCCTCATAATCTCCATCACCTCACCAAGGGTCAGACGGGAACTGTCATAAACCTCACACCCCGCCTTTCCATAAGAAAGCAGTTCCGGATTCACCAGAGAGCCCGCATAGACGATCACATCCGCCCGCTCCAAAAGCCTCATTCCTCTCACGGTTATCAAATCCGCCGCTCCCGTTCCCGCTCCCACAAAATAAACCATTCTCTCACTCCTTTACTCCTTGCCAATTCTCCCGACTCATTGGTAAATATCACGCAGTCTGCCCTCAGACCGCCTCCCGCCCTCTTTTCCATATAAAAACAGATACGCTCTGCCGCATAGTCCATCACCTCCCCCAGTTTCCCCTGTTCCTGCAAAATATGTACCGCCTCCTCTGTAACCCCGCACTCCAAAATCCGCCTCACGCTTTCCATATCCGCCCCGGCTTTCACCGCAAACGCCCCCAGAAGCTCCATCCGGCAGTCCCCCTCCCTGGAATGGGTATTCATGATCCCCCCGGCCACCTTGATTAATTTCCCCACATGCCCCGCAAAAAGCAGGCGTCCAAATCCCATCTCCACCGCCATATCAATGGTCTCCCCAATAAAATTTCCGCATTTCACGCTCTGGTCCAGATTATACCCGTAAGCCCTCCTCATAAAATCAAGCCCGTAATTCCCCGGCGACACTACCACACGGTCAGCACCCTCCTCCCTCCTCTGCCTAAGCTCCACCCGGATGGTCTCCAGCACCGCCCGGCTGCTCATAGGCTCCACAATTCCCGTTGTCCCCAAGATCGAAATCCCTCCCACAATCCCCAGCCTGGGATTAAACGTACTCTCTGCCAGCCGCTCACCGCCCGGCACAGAAATCACAACCCGCAGACCGCCTTTGTAATCCGCCAGACGGCACACCTCCAGAACCTCCCGCTCTATCATCTGCCTGGGAACCCGGTTAATGGCAGCTCTGCCCACCGGCTGGTCCAGCCCCGGCCTGGTTACCGTCCCCACCCCTTCCCCTCCCTCAATCACAATCCCCCCATCCCCAAAGGAAACCCTGGCGTAAACCATCGCCCCCGTTGTAACATCCGGGTCATCCCCGCCGTCCTTCTCCACCCCGCAGCTAACCTCCCTCTCTCCCCTGCAGATATCCAAAACCCTTGCCCTGTAAACAATCCCTTTAGGCGTCTCAATGGCGATCTCCCGTTTCTCCCTTCCCATCAAAAGCATGTATGCAGCCGCCTTTGCCGCGGCAGCCCCGCAGCTTCCCGTAGTAAAACCATATCTCATCCCCGTTTCCCCTCCCGGTCCGCCAATCCGTACAGCACCCCATTGCAGACAGCTGCCGCCACACTGCTGCCGCCCTTTCTCCCTCTATTCACAATACATGGAATATCCGTGCTTAAAATAAGCTTCTTGGCCGCCTCCACATTGACAAATCCAACCGGAACCCCGATCACAAACGCCGGCCGCCAGCCCCTTTTCCCTGCCAGCTCATAGAGCCTCACAAGAGCCGTAGGCGCATTGCCCACAGCAAAAATAACCGGCTTTTCTATCTTCGCGGCCCTCTCCATGCTGACAGCAGCCCTTGTCATCCCCCTCCGTCCGGCCTCCGCGGCCACATCCTCATCCGCCATAAAACAATGGGCCTCCCCGCCGAACCTGGCCAGCACCTTCTTATTGATCCCGGCCAGAGCCATATTGGTATCCGTCACAATATCAGCGCCGTTTCTCACCAGTTCCTCCAAAATCCCCACCGCCCCCTTTGAATACACAAGAGTATACCCATACTCAAAATCCGCCGTGGCGTGGATCACCCTCTTTGTAATCGCCTTCTCCCTCTCCGGAATACAAATCCCCCTCTGCAAAAGCTCCTCCTCAATCATCTCAAAGCTGCGCCTCTCAATCTCCTTCGGCAGCAATCGTTCAATTTGATCCAGCAAAACTCCGCCCTCCTTTCTGCAGCCTTTCATCCCTCCTGGCAATTTTCCACCTTCCTCCTTCCAGTCCTTCACCTCATCTGACAACCTTTCTCCTTCATCCCCTTTCCCTCAGCCGTTTAATCTCCCCAAGCAAAATCTCATTTTCCTCCCTGTTTCTCACCGCAATCCGGTAAAATCCCGGCCCCAGCCCTCTGAAATTCTCACAGTTCCTGACCAGGATCCCCCTGTTCAGCAGCCCCTCATAAAGAGGGATCTCACTGTAAAACAGAATAAAATTCGTCTCCGAAGGCATCACCCGGCACCCGGCGGCCCCAAGTCCCTCCTCCAAAAACCGCCGTTCCCTCCTTACATACCCTGCCGTCGCCGCCACAAACTCCCTCTCCAAAGCACACGCCCGCCCGGCCGCCTGCGCAAAACAGGACACGTTCCACTCCGGAAGCTGCCGCTTTATTCTCCCCCGCAGTTCCCCATCTCCACACAACAGATACCCCAGCCGGACCCCAGGCACAGAAAAAATTTTGGTAAATGCCTTCACCAACACCAGATTATGAAACCGCCCCACATCCAAAACCACCGAACTCCCGCCATCACAAAACTCCATAAAACACTCATCCAAGACCACGCAAATCCCCCTGTCCCCACAATGCTCAAGAAGTTTTCCCACCGTCCCCCTGTCCATAAGTCCCCCTGTGGGATTATTAGGATTAGCCAGAAAAAGAAGGTCTACTTCCTCTGTCAGCGCCCCATAAATCTCCTCTGTCACACGAAATCCATTTTCCCGCCCAGTCTCCCAGTAAACAATCTCCCCGTCCCGGCTGCCGGCGGCATACTCATATCCGTAAAAAGAGGGGATTGGTATCACGGTCTTTTTAGGTTTTAAGGCATGTACAACAGCCATAAACAGCTCCGAAGCGCCATTTCCAAATAAGAGAAACTCCTCCGACACGTTCTGCATATGGCTAACCGCGTGCCTTAGCTGGGCATTATCAATATCCGGGTATTGTTCACATGTATCTACTGCCTGATGCATTGCGTCTTTTACGGATTGGGGAATGCCCAGAGGGTTTATGTTGACGGAAAAATCTAAATTTACATGGTTTCGGTAAATGTCGCCGCCGTGAATTGTAGTCATTGTTTTTAATGCTCCTTTCGATGGTATTTTCTCTTCGGAATGTTCGGCAAATCTGAACCCAGCCAGGAGATGGATTCTCTGGGGCTCACGACAACTTCGCCTCAGCAACACAAAATTCCCCCGCCCCTTACCAGAATCACCCCCATACAGATCCCCCAGCAAATCCACCCCGCCGCCGCCATCAACCTATTAGCCCTCCTGATATCCTCACACTCCACCTCCCGCAGCGCATCCCCAATAAACGGCTTTTTCACCAACTTCCCGAAATACCGCCCATCCCCGGCCAGCCTCACCCCCAGAGCTCCAGCGCACACGGACTCCGTATGGGCAGAATTAGGACTGGCATGTTTCCTCCTGTCCCTCCTGTAGATCCTAAGGGCCCCTCTACCTGAATACTCCCCGCCCAAAAGAAACGCTCCACCGATCATAAGCCACGCGCTAAACCTGGCCGGAATATAATTAACCAGATCATCCAGCTTAGCCGCCGCCCTTCCAAAATACAAATACCTCTCATTCTTATACCCAACCATAGAATCCATGGTATTCACCGCCTTGTACAAAAGTCCCAGCACAGGCCCTCCAAGAGCCGTATACACCATGGGAGCGATTACCCCGTCCGAAGTATTCTCCGCCACAGTCTCTATGGCCGCCTTTGCCACGCCCTCCTCATCCAGGCTGTCCGTGTCCCTCCCCACGATCATAGACACCGCTGCCTTGGCCCCAGCCAAATCCCCTGCCTTCAGGCAGTCATAAACCTTCATGCTCTCAACCCTCAGACACTTGGCCGCAAAAATCTGGTAAGTCAAAAGTATTTCCACCCCCATCCCCGCAAATCTGTGGATACTGTAGGCAGCCCTCAAAACCACCCACGCCGTGGCGGCCACCGTCCCCAGCACAATAACCACCAGCGCCGCACCCAGCCGGATCTGTCCCCCATCACCTCTCCCTTTCCCTTCCCCGCCTCCCCGCAGCACTCTCTCTGTCCCGTTTATCACTCTTCCCATCAGCCTCACCGGATGAGGCATCCAGTACGGGTCCCCAAAAATCAGGTCCAGAAAAAAGCCTGCCGAAAAAATCACTATTTTATCCGCTGCCCGATTCCACATATGACACGCTCCACCCTTTCCGCCCTGGCGGCAAGATCAATAAGGATTCTTCCTGTTCTCTCCCTGTACTCCCTCTCAAACCTGTCTCCGGGAACAATCCCATTGCCAATCTCATCACAGATGATCGCACACTCCCCATATCTCTCCAAAAAATCCCCGATCTCCTCCTCCGGGCACCCGCCGTCCGTCAGCCGCCTCTTTACCCATCTGTGAAAATGGTTGACGATTATAAACCGGCCTCCAGGTTCCCCATCCTCTGACAGTTTCCCATTCTCCGGCGATTCTCCGTGTCCCCACAGTTCCTCATCCCCCGGCACTTCTCCGTCTCCCCGCACCCCCTCATCCCCCGGCACTTCCCCGTCTCCCTGCAGTTCCCTATCTCCCGGCGCTTCCTCGTCTCCTCGCAGCTCCTCATCCCCCGGCACTTCCCCATCCCCCCACACTTCTCCCTCTCCCGGCAGCTCCCCGTCCCACACATCGTAGTCCCGGCCATCCAAACTTCTCAAAACAAAACCCAATTTTCCCTGGGCATACCCGCCTATCACCAATCTCATTTTCTTTCCTCCCATTTCACAGCTGTCTGAAAAACACATCCGCCCCGGCGCCTGCCACTGCCAAGCAGACCTCACACACCACAACAAAATACCCCGCCGTATCGCCTGTAATCCCTCCAAGCTCCCTCCGGCACCGCCGGTAATACCTCCAAAACGCCCAAAAAGCCGCCGCTGCCACCGCTGCCCCCCTGCCGGAAGACACCCAGACCATCCCCAGAACACACAGGGCGCTCTGAACATACAAAGCCCCTTTCACAGTCCGTTTGTGAGCCTTGTCCGCAAAAAGAAACAGCATCCCGTCCCCCTTTGCCAGGGGAAACGAAACCGCTCCAATCCCGCTAAGACATCGGGCCAGAAAAAAGCCCCCGCACACAGCCATCAAAAGCCCTCTGTCCCCGATCTCCGAAATCGCCCCTAAATATATGAGCCCATACAGAGCCAGCATAATCACCGCAAAAGCCCCCACATGGGAATCTTTCAAAATCTCCAGTTTTCTCTCCCTGGACTGATACGAATGGAACCCGTCCACAGTGTCCATAAATCCATCCACATGAAAGCCCCCCGTGATCAGCAGAGGAATCGCTCCGTCCACTGCCGCCCGGCACACCATCCCGATCCCGCACCTGTCACACAGACAATTCCAGCCATACACACAGACCCCGATAACCGCTCCAACCCAGGGAAAAAAACAAAACGTATATGTCATGTCCCGCTCCTCCCATTGAAACCGGGGCGTCGGAATCCTGGAATACATGGAAAACGCTATCAAAAAAGACTTCACTATACCCATCCTGCCTCTCATCTCTCCCCCTTCACCACCACCGGAATCCCGGCCGCCACTTCCACCACCTTATCCGCCATGGAAACCAGAACCTGATTCACCTGCCCCATAGCCCGGATATACTCTGCCACCGGCTCCTCATAGACAATCCCGTCCTCAAACACATTGCCGCTGACCACAACCAGATGGTCCGTCCTCCCCAAAAGCATCTCCATATCCCTTACCACCTTCCCCGCAACTGCCCCTGCCGTCCTCCATCCGTCCCCTGCCCCGTCAAACATCTCATTGGCCACAAGGTTGGACATACACTCCAAAAGCACGGTCCGCGGTCTCTCCCCCATCCTCTCCGCCGCCAGGAAAATATCCGTAAACTGTTCAATCGTATCAAATCCCTTCCCCATCCTCATCCTGCGGTGCCTTTCCACCTTCCTTTGCCCCTCCTCATCAAACACCCTCATAGCAGCCACATAATACTTCCGCCCCCCATATTCTCCGCCAAGAACACAAGCCTCCCGCTCCGCAAACTCAGATTTCCCGCTTCCGCTCCCCCCGATCACCAGCACCATCATCTCTCACAATACCTCTCATACGGCTCCACCTGAATATCTCCAAAAGTAGTCCTTTTCCTGTAAATACACAAGGCCAGGTCTAAAAGTCCCATCATCATCACCGCTCCGGTCCCTTCCCCCAGTGCCATATTTCCGTCAATCACCGGTTCCAGCTCCAGTTCCCTTACAAGCATGGCCACAGCCGGCTCCTTCCCCCTGTGAGACGGTATCAGATAATGCGCTGTCTCCGGAATCAGCCTTTTGGCCACAACCGCCGCCGTCATGCTGATAACCCCGTCCAAAACCACAGGAATATGGTACAGCCCGCCTCCAATGCAGACCCCTGCAAGCCCCGCAATATCAAAGCCCCCCACAGTCTCCAGCACTCTAAGAGCACATGCCCCCCTAAGCCCGTACCCCTCCAAAGCCTCCTCAATCACCATCCTCTTGCGCGCCAGCCCCTCATCGCTTAACCCGGCCCCTCTCCCGGTGACACATCCTGCCTCACATCCAAGAAGAGCCGCCGCCACCGCGCTGCTTGTAGTCGTATTTCCAATCCCCATCTCACCTGTTGCAATGATTCCGTACCCTCTCTCCTTACACCGTGCCGCCGCCTCAATCCCCAGAAAAATCCCACACACTGCCTCCTGCCTGGTCATGGCAGGCTCCCTTCTGAAATTCCTTGTCCCCCGCCGGATCTTCCAATCCGCCACCCCCGGTATTGCATCCTCCTGATTAATCCCAATATCAATGGGTATCACATCCGCTCCCACAGCCGCCGCCAGCTTTCCCACAGAAGAACCTCCCTTTCCCATCTCCCGCGCCACTGCCGCCGTCACCTCCTGCCCCGACTGGCTTATGCCCTCCTCCACGATCCCATTGTCCGAACACATGATGATCACCGCCTTCCTGGAAATATCCATCTCCTCACTCCCCAGCACGGCCCCGATCCGGGCGGTCAGCGTCTCAAACCGCCCCATGCCGTCAAGAGGCTTGGCCGCCCTGTCCCAATGATCCAGCACCCTCCTGTAAATCCCTTCATCCGGCTTCTCCACCGCCAGTCTCGCAAGCGCCTCCTGCGTAAACTTATCGAACGCAGGCTTCCCCCAGTATTCCATAAATCTCCTCCATATTCATATATTGTCTCAATGTATCCGCCAGTTTCTCATACTGCCTGTCCTTAAACACGGCAAAATCCTCCGCCCCGTCTCCCACCGAAATCCCCTTCCGGTCAGCCAGCGCCTTCACCAGGGCAAAAGCCATATCCCCTTTATCAAAAATCCCGTGAACATACGTCCCATACACCATTCCTCTGCTGTCCGTCAAAACCACCAGTTCCTCCATCTGACCGATTCCCCGGCTCCTCCCTATATGGATCTCATACCCCTCATATTCCAGCCCCGAAAGTGCCCCCAAAACCCCTTCTACCCCATTCACCGTCCCCCTCACCTGTTTAAGCACCTTCTCCCCCGCCAGCACCGTCTCCACAGGCAGAAGCCCCATGCCCCTCATCGCGCCCCCGGCCTCCAGACCCTCCGGATCCGAAATCTGCTGCCCCAGCATCTGATATCCTCCGCAGATCCCCCACACCGGTATCTCCCCGGCAGCCCTTGTAACCGCCTCCTCCAGCCCCCGCCGGCGCATCCACGCCAAATCCTCCATAGTATTCTTGCTCCCCGGCAAAAAGATCATATCCGGCCTTCCCAGCCCCCTTGCCGAATCCACATACCGCACCCGCACCTTGGGAATCTGCTCAAACACATTAAAATCCGTAAAATTAGAAATCCTGGGATAGCGTATCACCGCCAGATCAAGAATCCCTCTCTCCCCGCCTTTAAACCGCTCCGACAAACTGTCCTCATCCTCCAGGGCAATATCCATATAGGGGACCACCCCCACCACAGGGATGCCCCCCTTCTCCTCAAGCATCCGGATGCCCGAATCCAAAAGCCCCATATCCCCCCGGAACTTATTGATCACAAGACCCTTCACCCGCCTTCTCTCCTCATCAGAAAGCAGCATCAGCGTCCCCAGAAATTGGGCGAACACGCCTCCCCTGTCAATATCCCCCACCAGGATCACCGGAGCGTCCACCATAGCCGCCAGTCCCATATTCACAATATCATGATCCCGCAGATTAATCTCCGCCGGACTCCCGGCCCCCTCAATCACAACAACATCCGCCATGTCCGCCAATCTATGAAAAGCCCTTTTAATATCCGGAACCAATTTCCTCTTATAAACAAAATACTCCCTGGCGCTCATATTGCCCAGCGCCCGCCCATTGACGATCACCTGGGACCCGGTATGGCTCACAGGCTTTAACAAAATCGGGTTCATGCACACCAGAGGCATCATCCCCGCGGCCTCCGCCTGCATCACCTGGGCTCTCCCCATCTCAAGCCCCTCCTCCGTCACAAACGAATTAAGAGCCATATTCTGGGACTTAAACGGAGCCACCCGATACCCGTCCTGCCTCATGACCCTGCACAATCCCGCCGCCAGAAGGCTTTTCCCAACCCCTGACATGGTCCCCTGAACCATAATCACCTTTGCCATTCCATCCTCCTCATCCTGTCCAAACACTTCCACATCCCTCCATCCCAACCAGCATCCCCGTCCCCTTCGCATACTCCAAAAGCTCCCGGTTAGCCAGATCAAGACTCCCTATGGCCTTTCGGCTGCACACCGCCCGGCCGCACCGGTCCATCAGCTCCTTCGCCCTGCAGACAACACCCGGATCCACCGGCTCAAAAGCCCCTGCCGTAACCGCCTCACAAGCCAAAGCCCTTGCCGCCGGCCAGTCCAGATCATTATCATAAATGATCCCCGTTGCAAAAGGCCTGCCCTCCCGCTGCAGCCTGTGAAACACCTCCCGCCCCGTCCCTCCCCCGGCTATAACAAACAGATCCGCCTGCCCTTGGGGCCGCTTAAGTTCCACACCCCCGCCCCGCTCATCAAAGCTCCCCTGGCTGATCTCAAAAAGCTCCTCCATGGCACCCGGAACAAAAATCTTCTCCGGCGTCCCAAATCTCCCCCCATACTCCCCCTTAAGACACAGAATTTTATCCGACACCCGCCTGGCCAGCTCCAGCTCATGAAGAGACATGATCACCGTAAGCCCCTTTCTCCTTCTCATCTCCTGAAGCACAGACAGAAACTCCAGCTTGTACCGCACGTCCAGAAATGTAACCGGCTCATCCAAGATCACGATCTCCGGCTCCTGGCACAAGGCCCTTGCAAGCAGCACCCTCTGCCTCTGCCCGTCGCTGACCCGGTTAAAATCCGTCCCTCCAAGCTCCTCCACATGAACCAGCTCCATCACCTCATCCACAACCCTCTCATCCCCTGAGGACAACACCCCAAAACGCCCGGTATAGGGGTACCGCCCCATTGCCACCACATCCCGGCAGGTCATCATCTCCGTCCCCGGCCCCTTCGTAAACATCACGGACATCCTCCTGGCCCGCTGCTGCCTCTTCATCTCTAGGACAGACTCCCCGTCCAGATAAACCGCTCCCCCCATAACCTTAAGCTGCCCGGCAATACTCCTTAAAACCGTGGACTTTCCCGCCCCGTTAGGCCCGATCAGACTCAAAATCTCCCCCCTGCCAATCCCAAGCTCCACATCCCTCACAACCGCCTTCCCCTCATACCCCGCGCACAAACTCTTTATCCGAAAAAAAAACTCTCTCATGACTGCCCCATCCTCCGCCTTGCCATCACCCAAAGCACCACCGGCGCCCCAAACACAGCCGTAACCGTGCTGATACTCAGTTCCGTAGGCGCGAATATGGTTCTGGCGATCATATCACACCCCAGACAAAACACGCTCCCTCCAAAAAAACACGCGGGGATCATCCACAGCGGACTGCCGGTCCCCACAAACCGCTTAACCAGCTGGGGAACCGCGATGCCCACAAACGACACCGGCCCCGCAAACGCCGCCACACAGCCGGAAAGAACACTGGAAAGCACAACCAGCAGCACCCGAAGCCCCGCCACATTTACCCCGACGCTCTTTGCGTACTCCTCCCCCAGCTCATAAGCCCCTATAGGCTTTGCCAAAAAGAAAACCGCCCCCACGGCCGCCGACAAAACCCCTGCCATCACCCGCACATGGCCCCAGGCCATTCCCGACAAACTGCCTCTGGACCAGTTGTGAAGATTCACGATCTCCGCGTCGTTGGCAAAAGTCACCACAAAATCCGTCACCGCTGAGCAGATATACCCTACCATCACCCCGCTGATAACCAGCAATGCCATGCTGTCCATCCTCCGGGATATCAAAAGCACAAACCCCATAGAAAGAAGTGCTCCTCCAAAAGCAGCCCCTATGAGAACCCCCGAACTCACCTCTATGGACCTGCCAAGAAAACACACCATCACCAGAGCCACCGCAAGCTTGGATCCTGACGAAATCCCCAGGACAAAAGGCCCTGCTATGGGATTGTGAAAAAACGTCTGCAGAAGATACCCGGACAATGCCAAAGCCCCTCCCAGCCAAAACGCGGCCGCCGCCCTTGGAAGACGGATATCCACCACGATCCGCCTGTAAGTCTCCTCCATCTCCTCCCCTGTCAAAAACCCCAAAAACTCACCAAAGGGAATGGAAATACTCCCCCAGAACGCGCTGCACCCAAGGAGAAAACAGCAGCCAATTCCCAGAACTGCCAAAGCCCCTCCCGGCCATCCTCTTCTAACGTTCTCCATCCGGTTCCTCCCCCAATCCCAGCCTGTACAGGTACACCATTTCCCCCTGCCTGCCCTCGTCCCCTGACAGCATACTGTGAATATCCTCCAGCAGCTGTCCCGCTGACATGGACCGCTGGTACAGATCCCTGTCCGTACACCACACATTTCCCTGCTTCACCGCCTTAAAATCCTTCAACAGTTCTTCCCTCCGGATCAGTTCCTCCACTGTCTCCATCTCCCCATCTATGGTGCTGTTGTAGATCAGAAAATCCGCCTCCTTAGCCCTGTGATAAAACTCCTCCATCTGCATGGTCACCGTAGAACGGCCTCCCTCCTCACCCAGATCCTCAAATATGTACCGTCCTCCCGCAAGATTGATGATGGCAGGTATGTAATCCGAAGACGCCCTGACACTGACCATGCCATTGGCCGTGATATAGAAAAACGCCACTGTCTTCCCCGACGCCTCCTGACTTCCAACCCGCTCCAGGGCCTTTTCCTGCCTGTCAAACGCCTCCTGTGCCTCCTTCTCCCTGCCAATCAGAACGCCGTACAGCTTTACCCACTCCACCCTTCCAAGAGGATGGCTCTCATAGCTGGAAGAATCCACCAGCACTGGTATCCCAAAGCTCTCCAGCTTCTCCCGAACCTCCGGACAATGGGTGATCATGTTATTTTCAATGGCAAGCGAACACCCCCTGGACACGATCAATTCATAATCCGGCGAATCATACCGCCCCGCATACAAAATCCGCCCCTCCTCCATCCTTGTCCTCACCGGCTCCATGCTCCACCCCTCCGCCCCCTGGCCGGAAAAGCCGATCAGATCCAGCCCGTCCAACTCACAGACCATATCCATCACAGCCGTAGCCACAAGATAAATATTCTCCACAGGCCGTTTCAACACCACAATATCCTCCTCCAGATCCATCGGCGCCTGCCCGCCCTCCGGAACCACCAGATACCGCCTTTTATCCCTTGTCCCGATCAATCTATACCCGCCCTCATAATAATCCACAAAAAACCCCCTGGCAAACCCCAGGTCCATACTCCCTGAATACACAAGCTCCCCACTGATATCCCGGTCCCTCTCCCCGGTCTCCCAGCCGGATTCCTCTTTGCTCTCCGCTCCGGGGCTCCCAAAACAACATCCTCCAAGTATGTACCCAATGACGATCAGCACACCAAACAAAACCGGCCATCTTCTGTCCTTCCACTTCATCGCCACGCCTCCCTCCGCACTTTTTTCATCTCAATACCGCTATTATGTTCTCTGTCGCCCTGCTGATTTTACGCCTCCCCCTCATGTTTCCTTCTGTGCCTATATCTGAAAACACAGCCGGACACACCGGCCGCCGCAGCCAGAACCAATACCACAGCCAGTCTCTCCCTTCCCCCGCCGTTCTTTCTCATGGTATCCCCATGAAATACGATGGTGTACAAAATTTCGTGGGGACTGCCCATGGCAACCGTGTCCGCGATCACCTCAAGCTCCTTATCAAGGGCCAAAACCGGAATCTCAAACACAGAATTCCCCTGAGAATTAACAGGCAGATACCGCTCTCCCTCTAAGACCATATAATCAAAATCCGGGCTGCTCCACTCAATAACCGCGACCCCGGCTTTCCCCGACACACGGACAACTGCCGGAGAAGCGATAGACGCTCTCCCCGTCCCTCCCTCCAGAGAAACTTCTATTTTATATTCCCCATCTTCTCTTTCCAAAATGGCGGGCGTCAGGATGTTTGTTTCCCCTGGTTCTTTCCTGTCCTCCTCTCCGTCCCCTGACTCTTTGCCACTCTGCTCTTTCACCTCCCGCTCTTTCGCGCTCTGCTCCTTCGTGTCCTGCTCTTTTACGCTCTGCTCTTCCGCCCCCTGCTCTTCCACCTCTCCCTCTGTCCCACCGGCCTCCGCCCAAAAAGCATCCTCCGGCAGAACCGAAGACCGGATCACCAACTCCCTGTCATACCATGTTTCCTTTCTCTTACTGTAAGCAGCGCAGGAAAACTCCACATTCAAAGCTTCAACTGGAATACAGTACGTATACGCCCCTTCCTCATCCTCAACATAAGGGATATACCTGTCCTCCCCGGCCTCCTCTGCCTCCTTCCCTGTTCCCATAAACAATTTCAGATAACCTTTCCCGCTTAGGGTAATATCCGCCGTCATATCCCCCTTCTCAACATTCAGCCGCGCCTTTACAATACGAAACATAGAAGAGCTGGACTCCGCCTCCACCTCATAACTCCCGTCCTTTATATCTTTTCCATAAACAGGAGCCGTTTCCGGCTCCTGCTCCTGCTCCTTTCCATAACAAACCCCTGTGTTTCCCAGCACACTGACCGTCAAAACCAGCAATACAAAAAAATTCCTGATCTCTTTTCCTGTCCTTATCACCATACGTTTTACTCTCCCAGCTTCTCCATTGCCGCCTGCACATGCTCCACATAGATGTCCCGAACAGCAGGGATCTGACCAAGCCCTTCCAGAACGCACTCCACCTCATACCCTTCATTCTCCAGAATGGTCTTCCAGGAGTCCTCCTCATCGCCTGCCATATCATTGTTGGCATGGTCCCCCGCAACCACCATCAAAGGCTCCAAAACCACCCTCTTATAAGAACCCTTTTCCTTCAGCGCCGCCATCACATCCTCCAGTGCAGGCTCCGCCTCCACGGTCCCGATAAAATAATTCTCATACCCGGCCGCTTTCAGGGTCTCCTGCATCCGGGGATAAACCCTGTTGGAATCCGCCTCCGTCCCATGGCCCATAAAGCAGATTGCCGTCTCCCCGTCGTCATACTCCGCCGTTTTCTCCACAATAGCCTTCACTACCTTATCAAAATCCTCATCACTGGAAAGCAGCGGCTCCCCCAGCACAACCTTAGAGAATTTCCCCTCATAATCCTTCAGCTCATTGGCCAGGTCCGTATACTCATACCCGTCCATCAGGTGGGTAGGCTGCACCACCAGATTGGCAATGCCATCCTCCACTGCCCGGTCCAGAGCTTCCTCCACATTGTCAATCTCCAGTCCGTCCCTCTCTTTCAGCTTGTCAATGATAATCTGGCTGGTAAATGCCCTCCGCACCTCATAATCCCCAAACTCGCTGCCAACAGCCTCCTCAATGGCCTCAATGGTAACCTTTCGGTTCTCATTATAGCTGGTGCCGAAGCTGACCACCAAAATCACCGTACTGCCTTCCACGGCATCGCCGCTATCCCCAGCTTTTTCGCTCTCCAGGGTATCTGCCGCCTCCGTGGTCTCTGCAGTCTCCGTGACGCCAACCGCCTCCGTGTCCGCCTTTGCCGGCGACGCCTCCTGGCCGCACCCTGCCATAGCCACACACGCCGCTCCCAAAACTCCTGCCATAAATACTGCCGTCAACTGTTTCCTCATATCTTTCTTTCCTCCTCTGATTTTCCCGCGACAGCTCAGATATCCTCTAGGTCTATCACTTTTTCATCAAACATGTAAGTACAAGATCCGTTTTCAGACATAAGGACAACCTTAATAATCCGGCCAAACACCAGCATCCGTCCGCGCAAAAAAAATCCTTCATCGGACCGTGTCTCCTGTTCACAGCCGATAAAGGATTGTGTTTATACGCAAAGAAACCTGGAAAACAGAGGCAAGAAATCCACTGCTTAGCAAGCCATGCATATCGTACAACCAATTTACTCGTGGTCTGAAACAAACGTTTCCGTACTACACCCAGGCAGGTCTCCCGACTTAACCATCATCGCATCAGCCATCTTCCCGGTTTCCCAGTGATATATCGGCTTTCAGCTCCTGTATTACGGTGACGAGTTCGCACAGGATTCTCACCTGTTTCCCTTTTCACCAGAACCCATGTCTGCGGCACGGATCCTGACACCTGGATGTTACATATTCAATTTATCAAAGTATACCATATATTGGAGCGTTGTCAATCTTCTCCTGTGAAAATCCGCCGGACTGTTACACATCTGGCCAATTAGAATCGCTTTTGGCGATGGGCCGGATGCCTGCTGCCATTACGCTTTCGCACGGTCAGCGCGGTAAACGCGCAGACCTGTCTGAACTGTTACCACGCGTTACCATTCACTGATACCCAGCAAACCATAACCCGGACCGCCCCAGCCGGACCCATGCAAGTTTCCTACAGAAACGTTACCCCGTCCTCCTCACTCATACTCCCAACCCGGGCCAAAGCCTCCACCCTGACGCCCATTTCCCGTATCCTGTCCCCTCCTGGCTGAAACGCCTTTTCAATACAGATCCCCGCTCCCACGACGGCCGCCCCAGCCTCTCTCACCAGGGAAATAAGCCCCATAAGAGCCGCCCCGTTAGCCAGAAAATCATCAATCAAAAGTACCTTATCCTCCGGCTTCAGAAACTCCTTAGAAACCATAATATCATAGGTCTTCCCATGAGTAAATGACTCCACCTGAGTGGTATACACATCCCCTGCAATATTCTTTGTCTTATTCTTCTTGGCAAACACAACCGGAACATGAAAACACTGGGCCGCAACACAGGCGATTCCGATACCTGACGCTTCGATAGTCAGTATTTTCGTAATCTCCTCCCCCTCAAACAGCCGCTTAAACTCCTTCCCCATCTCCATGAACAATTCCACATCCATCTGATGGTTTAAAAAGCGGTCCACCTTCAGCACCCCATTGCCCCTCACCACGCCGTCCTGCCTGATGCGTTCTTCCAGAAGCTTCATATTGTAAATCTCCTTTTCTATGCATTCTTTGGCTTCTAATAGTCTATATGCATTAAACCAATACTGTCCTTCACACATCTCTCAATCAAACACCGATGTACTTCTCAAAAGCTCCTCCGACCGCCTCAGCGCCTGGATCACCCCATCCCATCCTGGCTCATCCACCACATTTAGAAACTCCTCCGCAACCTCCTGATTAGGAATAAAAACCTCATTTGTCGTCTCATCAAACGTCACATAGCTCAAATGAACGAAAAGCGTCATCACATCATCCCTTGAAGCAAATGTGGTCATATCATTCTGAAATTTTCTGGTATTGATTTTGCACCGTCTGTTCCCCAGCATCACGGTAACCGCTTCCTTTAGACCATCAAAATCCCTCTCCTCACATAACCTCCTCACTTCCTCTTCCGTAAACCCAAAAAACTCTGAACATCGATCCAAATCACATTATGACTGTTTAAATGAGCCCGAAAGGATTCCTCCCTCTACGCTTTCCTCCCCTCAAACAACATGTACTCTCGGAGTCTCTTTGTGCCTGATTTTGTGAGATGATTTTTTGTCAGATGCGCATAAATTTATGAGGCGTACGTGGAACGTACGTTGATTAAATTTATGCGCATCTGGCGGAAAATCAGCCACAAAAGCAGGTGCAGGAGAGATTCCGAGAGTACATCAACCTGCCGGAATCACAGCCGCTGCTATAATACGCCACCAGCATATCCGCTGCCATAGACTTTCCAAAACATCTGGGCCCGCTGACACACATATTTTTCTGTTTTGTATTTAAAACATGATTCGTATAAGAACACCAGTTTACAACTTTTTGATATTTAAAAAATAAAATACAAACTCAGCC
>CAJUPQ010000059.1 GCA_910588505.1 uncultured Hungatella sp.
TATGACGGAAAATCATCCACAAAGGCAGGTGCAGGAGAGATTCCGAGAGTACATATAAGTACAAGGAGCGGTGTTGATACGCAGGCAGGTCAGCGCCTTAACAGGTGATGACAAATTTTACCTTGACGGTAGAGTCGCTTTTCCAGGCAAAAAACAGGATTCGCTTGCCCGGAGCCGCAGGGGGTAGTATGATTGTGACAGATATAGACAGGCGGCGTGATATTTGAAAGATGGGTATGGGAAGATCCGGAAGTACAGAGGCGTGGTGCGGCGGGGCATGGACGCTTTTTTGTGTAAGTCGGGTTTTATGGCGCGCGCGAATTTTTAAATTTTAATTTTGGAGGTTGGATATGAGGATTGTGATGATTTTTGACCAGATCCAGTCCGGGCTGGGGACGAAGGATGACAGGATGGTGCCTTTGACAGGGAAAAAGGAGGCTGTGGGGCCGGCTGTGATGATGCAGCCGTTTTTGAAGGAGATCGACGGCCATGTGATGGCCTGTCTGTGCTGCGGCAACGGGACGTATCTGGAGGATCCGGAAGAGGTCAGCAGGAAATTGTGCGCCATGGTGAAGAAGCTGAAGCCGGATGTGGTCATGTGCGGGCCGGCGTTTAACTATGCGGATTACGCGGCTATGTGCGCCAAGGTGGCGGTTGATATTAATAAGAACGGGGACAGCAGGGCATTTGCGGCTATGTCTCAGGAGAATGAGGACGTGATCCGGGAGTACAAAGACAAGGTGATGATCGTGAAAACGCCGAAAAAGGGCGGCATGGGGTTGAATGATTCCCTGAAACATATGTGCCAGGTGGCTGAGGCGATGGTGAAGGGAAGCGGGGATCTGGAAAAGCTTAAACAAGAGGTCTGTTTTTAGGAAAGGGGAATGGTGATATGTGGGGAATGATCGCGACGTGGAGAATGGCTCTGGAGGGCGTGACAAAGGGCTGTGAGATGCTGGGCCGGGGACAGAGCGCCGGGGACGCCGTGGAGGCGGCGATCCGGGAGGTGGAAGATTTTCCGTACTACAAGTCCGTGGGATACGGCGGCCTGCCAAATGAGGAGATGGAGGTGGAGCTGGACGCAGCTTACATGGACGGGGATACGCTGTCCATCGGCGCGGTGGCGGCTATCAGGGATTACGCCAATCCGGTGTCCATCGCAAAACGGTTAAGCCAGGAGCAGGTGAACAATGTGCTGGTAGGCGAGGGGGCGGAGAAATTTGCCCACAAGGAGGGGTTTGAGCGGAAAAATATGCTGACAGACAGGGCAAAGGCTTTTTACCGGAAGCGGAAAAAAGAGGTGGCCGAGCAGGAGTTAAAGCCCTATTCCGGACATGATACGGTGGGCATGGTGTGTCTGGACCAGAAAGGGACCATGACCGCGGCTACCTCCACCAGCGGCTTGTTTATGAAGAAGAAAGGGCGGGTCGGGGATTCCCCCATTGCAGGTTCGGGATTTTACGCGGACAGCAAGGTGGGCGGAGCCAGCGCCACAGGGCTGGGGGAAGATCTGATGAAGGGATGCATTTCCTATGAGATCGTGCGCCTGATGAAGGAAGGGCTTCATCCCCAGGAGGCCTGCGAGCGGGCGGTGAATCTGCTGGACCAGGAGCTTAAGGAGCGGCGGGGCAAGGCTGGGGATCTGTCTTTGATCGCCATGAACAAGGCCGGGCAGTGGGGCGTTGCCACCAATATTGAGGGGTTCTCCTTCGCTGTGGCTGTGGAGGGGCAGGAGCCCAAGGTGTACCTGGTGAGGCGGGGCGAGGACGGACACTGCTCTTTTGAGGAGGCGTCTAAGGAGTGGATGGATGATTACATGAGGACCAGGATGGCTCCGGTGGAGGAGTGATTCGGGGCGTAATGGTTGGGGAAAGGCAAAGCCGGGAGAGATACAGGTTCCCGGCTTTTGTCCAAAGCGTTGTATGTTTGACAGGATGCCGGACCCCGAAAAATTGCGGGAAAGGAAGGGCGAGATGGAGGAGAAGATCCTAAGTAAGGTGGAGAGCCTGGAAGAACAGATGATCCAGGGGATCCTGGAGCTGGTGAAGATCGACAGCGTGGAGAGAGAGGCAGAGTGTGGGGCTCCTTTTGGGGCTGGGGTGAGGGAGGCCCTTTTAAAGGCTTTGGAGCTGGGGGAGAGACTGGGATTTCGGTCCGTGAACCTGGATAACCATATCGGGTATGTGGAGTATGGGCAGGGGGAGGATTATGTCTGCGCCATGGGCCATGTGGACGTGGTGCCTGTGGGGGACGGGTGGAGACATCCGCCGTTTAGCGGGTACATGGAGGACGGCGTGATCTACAGCCGGGGAGTCCTGGACAATAAAGGACCCATCCTCACCTGCCTTTATGGGCTGTACGCCTTAAAGGAGCTGGGGTTTGAGCCAAAGCACAGGATCCGGATCATCTTTGGGTGCGACGAGGAGTCGGGGTTTGAGGACCTTGCGTATTATCTGGAGAGGGAGAAACCGCCTGTGTACGGTTTTACGCCGGACTGCAAATTCCCTGTGGTCTATGCGGAGCGGGGAAGGGCTCTGATCCGGGTTAAGGGACAGGAGCTGGAGCCGTTTTTTGCCTTTGTCACCGAGTATTTTATCGGGGCCAAGAACACGGGGGACCGGCTGGGCATTGATTTTTGCCATGAGGAGTACGGGGTCATGGAGATGCGGGGGTACAAGCTGGGGGTGGAGGATGGAACGCCTTATTTTGAGGCGGCCTTAAGCTATCCGGCGGGCCGCGGTGTGGGAGAGCTCCTGGAGCGGATCAGAGAAAAGGCCGGGGAGCTGGAGGTTGTGCTGGTGAAGAATTATGATCCGGTGGTGTTTGACAAGGAAAGCCCTATGGTCCAGGCCTTGACCCAGTGTTATGAGAAGGTGACAGGGGTGGAGGGAAAGCCGGTGACTACCACAGGCGGCACCTACGCCAAGGCCATGCCGGGGATCGTTCCCTTTGGACCCAGCTTTCCGGGGCAGAAGGGCATCGGCCACAATCCCAATGAGTGGATGGCTGTGGATGACCTGATGAAAAACGCGAAAATTTATGCTCTGGGGCTGTACCGTTTGGGAAATTTGTGATAGAATGTGCCATAGAAATGTGTTTGCGTGAAAATGGAGGGAGCGCTTATGGGTGTGCTTGCGGAGATCTGCTGCGGCAGTTATTATGACGCCAAGCAGGCGGCTTTGGGCGGAGCCAAGCGGATCGAGCTGAACGGGGCTCTGATGCTTGGAGGGCTGACGCCTACGGCTGCCACGGTTTACATGGTGAAGCAGGAGTTTGATCTGAAGGTCATTGCCATGGTGCGGCCCAGAGGGGCCGGGTTCTGCTATCTGGATGAGGAGTTTACCGTTATGGAGCGGGAGTGCCGGGAGGTTCTTGCGGCCGGGGCGGACGGGGTTGCCTTTGGGTGTTTAAAGGCGGACGGCTCTCTGGATGTGGAGCGGAATCAGAGACTTGTGGATCTGATCAAGTGCGTGGGCAAGGAGGCGGTTTTCCACCGGGCTTTTGACTGCACCGCGGATCCTTTTCAGGCTGCAAAGCAGCTGATCGGGCTGGAGGTTGACCGGCTTTTGACCAGCGGACAAAAGCCAAAGGCCATGGAGGGCAGGGATCTGATCCGGAGCCTTCAGGAGAGGTTTGGCAAAAATATAGAGATCCTGGCAGGAAGCGGGGTTAACGCTGGAAACGCCAGGGAACTTGCAGAGTACACAGGCATCAGCCAGGTACACAGCTCCTGCAAAACATGGATCCAGGACGCCACCACGGTGAAGAACGGGGTGTCCTACAGCATCGCGGGCGGAGATCTGGCCATGTGCTATGACGCGGTGTCCAGGGAGCTGGTGAAAGAGCTGGTAGACAGCTTGAGATAAGATTTTCAGGAATTTTGATACGGAGAGGAAATAGTGATGAAGAAACGGTATTTTATCATGACAGCCGCGGTGGTTGCTTCGGCGTTTTTGCAGGCATTTACCATGAATCTGTTTTTGGAGCCGGTGCAGCTTCTGCCCAGCGGGTTTACGGGGATCGCGAGCCTGCTTTCCAAGATCACAGGATTGTTTGGATTTCATTTTTCCACGTCCGTTGGCATGGTGGTCTTAAATATTCCGGTGGCCATGTTCTGTTACCAGCACATCGGAAAAAAATTCGTCTTGTTTTCCATGCTGCAGGTGGTGCTGTCCAGTATTTTTCTGCAGGTTATAAAGAGCGAGCCGCTGTTTGATGACGTGCTTTTGAATATCTGTTTCGGAGGGTTCCTCTACGGGCTGGCTATTTCCATCGCTTTAAAGGGCAATGCGTCCACAGCCGGCATGGACTTTATCGCGCTGTATGTGTCAAACCGCCTTGGCAAGTCCATTTGGCAGTATGTGTTTATCTTTAACTGCGGGCTTTTGTGTATTTTCGGTATGCTGTTTGGGTGGGAGCACGCAGGGTATTCCATTTTGTTCCAGTTTATCTCCACCAAGACCATCGATAACTTTTATCACCGGTTTAAGCGGGTGACGCTGCAGATCACCACCCAGATGCCAAAAGAGGTGGTGAAGGAGTTTGTCAGCACCTGCCGCCACGGGATCTCCGTGGTGGAGGGGTACGGCGGCTACAGCGGGAAGAAGATGAGTCTTCTCCACACCGTGGTGTCCACCTATGAGGTTCATGATATTATGATGCATCTTCGGAAGGTTGACCCGGCGCTGATCGTGAATGTGATGCCTACGGAGACGTTTATCGGGTCGTTTTATCAGAAGCCGCTGGATTAGAGCGGGAGATGAAAATATGCCATCTACGGATTTAGAGATTGTGAAAGACGGGATTGACAATTTTAAGGAAATGCAAGAATATGTTTTTGGCAAAAGAAGAAAATGCTGAAAAGACATATACAAAATTAAAAAGGAAATACCTTGCATTGAAAGTGATTTTAAATGTTGCAGGTGTAAACCTTACAGAAATTGATGAAATCAAAGAGTAAACAAATCGGGGCGCGAGTCTATTATATATAGCTTACGTCCTGATTTTATTGTAGGAGGGCAGGGAAGATATGGCAATTAGGACGAAAGATGAGCTATCACAGGCGGTGAATGATGCTATTTATATGCATAGGTAGAAGGAAAGAGCTATGAGAACTTAAACTTCCGCATTAAAAGCCAGTTACCATTCAGCCATGATCAGACCCGCTTTGCCGGCCTCTTTTTTGTTGAAAAGCTCCATGGTATTTGATATAATTTCAACACAAGGACAAATGAGCGGGGAGAGGTCTATGGCGATTTTAGATGAGTACCAGGAACACTGCCGGATCCTGGCGGAGAACGGGGACCCCTTAAGCGGGATTTCTCTGCTGATTAATCAGTTTGATCTGATCAGCAGGTCGGATGTGTACCACTACACAGATATCAACGGTTTTATCAGCATCATGCAGAAGCGGGAGCTGTGGGCGTCCCACATTGCTTTTATGAATGACAAGTCCGAGTATCTTCACGGCAAGGAGCTGTTTCAGCGGCAGCTTCGGGGGAAGATGGCCTCTGTGCAGGGGCGGGAGGGCGAGTTTCTGCGGCAGGTCATCAAGGGCCTGGACAATGAGCTGTCCGACGGATTTTTTACAGCCTCCAGCAAGGATGTGTTCTCCCTAAGCTTTTCCCACGCCCGGGATTCCCTGGAGATGTGGAGAGGGTACGGGAAGAACAGCGGCATCGCCATAGGGTTTTCTCACAGCAAATGCGCTTCCCTGCCGGGTATGTGCCTGATCCGCAGGGAGATGTATGAGCGCCTTCTGGCACAGTATAAGGGAAACGCCCGCCAGGTGTACCCAAAATACGAGCAGGGTTTCATCCCCTGGAGAGTTTTGTATGACGATGAGAAGAAGGTGGAACTGGTGGACTCCACCATTGAGCTGGGGCTTAGCTGTTTTCGGAATCAGAGCAAAGCTAACCGAAAGAGAGGGTATGTTGTGGGGATCCAGTTTTTGCTGGACATGATCTTCTACCTGATCCCGTTTTTCAAGCACCGGGGATTTTCCGGGGAGGAGGAATGCCGTATCGTGGAGCATTTCGTCAAGACGGAGGGAGACCACAAGTGCGACATCCAGTTTCACGAGCGGGGCGGCATCGCCCTGCCCTTTATCCGGTACAAGATGATGGATAAATACTGCCGCCCTCTGGAGCAGATGCCCATCCATGAGATCGTGGTAGGGCCCGGGGTGAAGCAGGACAAGGTGATCGAGAGCGTAAAATATTTTCTGGAGAGAAATGAGATGGCATATCTGGCGGAGAAGGTCAGGGCGTCGAATATTCCCTATATTCAGACGTAGTTGCTGGTTAGGAACTTTTGGCTGTATAAATTACTGCTGATAAAACAGAGTTATAACAGTCCGGATAACCTTTGAACTGTTACACAAAGTTCCCATTTTCAACAAAATATTTTCACAGGGGATAATAGACTTTGCGTCCTGGTTATGGTATACTTAATGTGGCAGGAAATAATAATTTCCTATATTCAGGAGGTGAAAATATGCCATCTACTAATTTAGAGATTGCGAAAGATGCAATTGACAATTTTAAAGAAATACAAGAATATATGTTTTTGGCAAAAGAAGAAAATGCTGAAAAGACATATACAAAATTAAAAAAGAAATATCTTGCATTGAAAGCGATTTTAAATGTTGCAGGTGTAAATCTCACAGAAATTGATGAAATCAAAGAGTAAACAAATCGGGGCGTGAGTCTATTATATATAGCTTGCGTCCTGATTTTATTTGAACAATTTGGAGGCACATACTGAAAGAAAAGGGACATCTCTCCTCCCCTGTCGGGCATCACGACAACCTCCGCCTTTGCTCACTAAACTAAACATCAATTCAGATCCTCTGCGAATAGCAGTCAGCCCCGGCATGATTCTTTCTTTAGTTCGCAGAAAGTTCTATGCACATTGGCCAAAATGTGTTATAATCCAAAGTGTGCCGGGTCCGGCCTGCTTTAAGGAAGGGACGTAAGGCAGGACAGCCCCGGAGGATAGCCGGGAGTACCGGCGGGATGCAGCCCCAAAGTCCGGAGAAGCGCCGGAAGTTTTGGGAGGAAAGCACAGATACAAGGAGGAAATGTAATGAAGAGAAGATTATTGGCAGTTCTCATGGCGACGGCTATGACGGCGAGTCTGGCAGCCTGTGGAGGCGGAAGCGACGCGCAGACTACCACAGCGGCAGGGGAGCAGGAGACCACCACGGCAGAGGCACAGGACGGGACAGCGGCGGAGACGAAGACTGCCAGCGAGCCGTCCGACGGCGGATTTGAGCTGGCTCTGGTGACGGACCTTGGGACCATTGACGACAAGTCCTTTAACCAGGGCGCCTGGGAGGGGATGACCAGGTACGCGGAGGAGAACAACATATCCTACAAGTACTATCAGCCTCAGGAGGGGACCACGGACTCTTATCTGGAGACCATCGGACTTGCGGTGGAAGGCGGAGCCAAACTGGTGGTTTGCCCGGGATTTCTGTTTGAGGAGCCGGTGTATCTGGCTCAGGATCAGTTTAAGGATACCCATTTTATCCTGCTGGACGGCGAGCCCCACAGCGGCGACTACGCCGAGTACAGAACCAATGAGAACGTGATGCCCATCCTGTTCCAGGAGGACCAGGCAGGATTTCTGGCAGGCTACGCGGCTGTTAAAGAGGGCTACACCAAGTTAGGCTTCATGGGCGGCATGGCGGTTCCCGCGGTTATCCGGTTCGGATACGGGTTTATCGAGGGCGCCGAGGCAGCGGCAGCGGAGCTTGGGGTAAGCGGTATTGAGGTTATGTATAACTACACCGGAGCATTTGCGGCTACGCCGGAGGCTCAGTCCATGGCAGCTTCCTGGTATCAGAACGGCACTGAGGTGATCTTCGGCTGCGGCGGCGCTGTGGGCAATTCGGTCATGGCTGCGGCTCAGGAGAAGGGCGCGAAGGTGATCGGCGTTGACGTTGACCAGAGCTTTGAGTCCGAGACGGTTATCACCTCCGCTATGAAGCTTCTGTCCAACTCTGTGTACGACGGTGTGAAGGCTTTCTACGACGGCAGCTTCCCCGGCGGCAAGACCAGCGTGTTCACGGTGGAGAACGAGGGCGTAGGCCTTCCCATGGAGACTTCCAAGTTTGAGACCTTCACCCAGGCGGACTATGACGCCATCTACGCAAAGCTGGTTGCGGGAGAGTTTGAACTTGTTCAGCCGTCAGCCGACAATATCGACCCGACTGCTGATCTGACCGTATCGGCGACAACGATCAAATATGTAGAGTAGGTCAGAAACCGGGCGGCATTTGGCTGCAGGGTTTCGCGAATAAGGGGGCTGATTGCGGACCGGAAGGTCCGCGCGGCCCTTTTCGTCTAATTTCCGCAAAAGTAAGGGGGAAACCTGATGGATTACGTTATCGAAATGCTTCACATCACAAAGAAGTTTCCTGGAATCATTGCAAATGATGATATTACGATTCAGCTGAAAAAAGGTGAGATCCACGCGCTCCTTGGAGAGAACGGCGCGGGCAAGTCCACCCTCATGAGCGTTCTCTTTGGGCTATATCAGCCGGAGGAGGGCGTGATCAAGGTCAAGGGGCAGGAGGTCAAGATGAAAGGCCCCCTGGACGCCAATGCCCTGGGGATTGGCATGGTGCATCAGCACTTTAAACTGGTACATAACTTTACGGTGCTTCAAAACATTGTTCTGGGTATGGAGACTGTGGAGAAGGGATTGCTGAAAATGGACGACGCCCGGAAAAAGGTCATGGATTTGAGCAGGAAGTACAACCTGTTCATTGACCCGGACGCCCTTATATCTGACATTACGGTGGGTATGCAGCAGAGGGTGGAGATCTTAAAGATGCTCTACCGGGACAATGAGATCATGATCTTTGACGAGCCCACAGCGGTCCTGACACCTCAGGAGATCGATGAGCTTATGGCCATCATGAAGAACCTGACCGACGAGGGCAAGTCTATTCTGTTCATTACCCACAAATTAAATGAGATCAAGGCGGTGGCGGACCGTTGCAGCGTCCTGCGCCGGGGAAAATATATTGGAACCGTGGATGTGGCCTCTACCTCCAAGGATGAGATGTCCGAGATGATGGTGGGCCGGAAGGTGAAGCTGACTGTGGACAAGCAGGAGTGTAAGCCTGGGGACGTGGTGCTTCAGGTGGAGCATGTGTGCGTGGACGCCAGACAGGAGGGCCACACGAAAAAGCTGGTGACAGATGTAGGCTTTCAGGTGCGCCGGGGCGAGATCGTGTGCATCGCGGGTATTGACGGCAACGGCCAGACAGAGCTGGTGCAGGCCATCACAGGGCTGCGCCCGGCAAGCAGCGGCACAGTGCGGGTCAACGGGGAGGATGTGACGAAAAAGTCCATCCGCTACAAGAATACCCACGGCCTGGCCCACATTCCGGAGGACCGGCACAAACACGGCCTGGTTCTGGACTATAACCTGGCTTACAACGCAGTGCTCCAGCAGTATTTTGAGCCGGAGTTCCAGCAGGGCGGGTTTTTGAAGGAGGATAAGATCTACAGCTACGCGGACAAGCTTATTGCCAATTTTGACATCCGCAGCGGCGAGGGCGCTTCCACCATCACCAGGAGTATGTCCGGAGGCAACCAGCAGAAAGTGATCGTGGCCAGGGAGATCTCCAGGAAGCATGACCTTCTTTTGGCGGTGCAGCCAACCCGGGGCCTGGACGTGGGAGCCATTGAGTACATCCACTCAGAGCTGGTGAAGCAGAGGGACAGTGGATCCGCCATTTTGCTGGTGTCTCTGGAGCTTGACGAGGTGATGAATCTAAGCGATCGGATCCTGGTGATCTTTGAGGGCCATATTGTGGCTGAACTGGATCCAAAGGAAGTGACGGTTCAGGAGTTAGGGCTTTACATGGCAGGTTCAAAGAAAGAGGGGAAAGCAGATGAAACGAAAGAATAAGGGGAATTATGTTGGCGTTCTCTCTTCCGTGTTCGCCATTGTCATCGGGCTGCTTGTGGGGCTTGTGGTTCTGATCCTTTGCAATCCCGCCCAGGCCTTCCCAGGGTTTTTTACCATCCTTACAGGGGCTTTTACCCACGGCATGAAGGGGGTGGGGCAGGTGTTTTATTATGCCACGCCCATTATTCTTACAGGCTTATCCGTGGGCTTTGCCTTTAAGACCGGGGTGTTTAACATCGGGACCCCGGGGCAGTTTATCATGGGGGCCTTCGGCGCGGTGTATGTGGGGATCATGTGGGAGCAGCTGGGGGGCGTCCACTGGATTGCGGCCCTGATGGCCAGCCTGATCATGGGGGCTGTGTGGGGGCTGATTCCGGGGCTTTTGAAGGCGTACTTTAATGTTAACGTGGTCATTTCCTGTATTATGATGAACTATATCGGCATGTATCTGGTGAACTGGAGCGTGAGAGGCAACAAGGCTTTGTTCAACACTCTGAGAAATGAGTCCAAGAACGTGGCCGCCACGGCGGTCATCCCGAAGATGGGGTTGGACAAGGTGTTTTCCGGGTCCAGCGTCAACGGCGGGATCCTTATTGCCATAGTGGTGGTGATCTTTATCTACATCCTGTTAAATAAGACGGCTTTCGGGTATGAGCTGAAGGCGGTGGGGTTTAACCAGGACGCGGGAAAGTACGCAGGGATCAATGAGAAGCGCAATGTGGTGGCTGCCATGGTGATCGCGGGAGCCATCGCGGGTCTTGCGGGAGGCCTTTTGTACCTGGCGGGAACGGGAAAGCATATCGAGATCAAGGATGTGCTGGCCTCCGAGGGATTTACGGGCATCTCCGTGGCCCTTCTGGGTTTGAGCCACCCCATCGGCGTGCTGTTTTCCGGACTGTTTATCGCCTATCTGACAGCGGGAGGATTTTACCTGCAGCTGTTTGAGTTCTCTACGGAGATCATTGATATCATTGTGGCAGTCATCATTTATTTCAGCGCCTTTGCCCTGATCGTGCGGTCTATTCTTGGGAAGCTCAAGGAGCGTAAAGCAAAGAGCGAGGATAAGAGCGAGGGAGGTGACCAGGCATGAGTGTGATCTATTTTATCTTTCAGCAGACAATGCTTTTTACGATCCCTCTGATGATCGTGGCGCTCGGGGGGATGTTCTCGGAGCGCAGCGGCGTGGTGAATATTGCCCTGGAGGGCATTATGATCATGGGGGCGTTTACGGGCATCCTGTTTCTCAACCTGACAGGGGGAAAGCTGTCGGGGCAGGCACAGCTGATCCTGGCTATCGTGATCGCCATGGTGACCGGCGGCGTGTTCTCCCTGACCCACGCCTATGCGGCCATCAATATGAAGGCGGACCAGACCATCAGCGGCACGGCTTTGAACATGTTCGCCCCGGCCTTTGCCATCTTTGTGGCCAGGGTTATCCAGGGGGTGCAGCAGGTTCAGTTTACCAACACCTTCCGCATTGACTCCGTGCCGGTGCTGGGGAAGATCCCGGTGCTGGGGCCTATGCTGTTTCAGAACGCGTATATTACCACCTACCTTGGGATCATCATCCTTTTGGTGTCCGCCCTGGTGCTCTACCGCACCAGATTTGGCCTGAGGCTTCGGGCCTGCGGGGAGCATCCTCAGGCCGCGGACGCGGCGGGGATCAATGTGTACCGTATGCAGTACGCCGGGGTGGTTATCTCCGGGGCTCTGGGAGGTCTGGGAGGCCTGGTGTTCGTGGTGCCGACGTCCACCAATTTTAACGCGGATGTGGCGGGATACGGATTTTTGGCTATCGCGGTGCTTATCTTCGGCCAGTGGAAGCCGTGGAAGATCCTGGGGGCTTCCCTGTTCTTCGGGCTGATGAAGGCTATCGCCGCGGCTTACTCCGGCATACCGTTTCTGGCTTCCATGGGCATACCCAGCTATCTGTACAAGATGGTGCCTTATATCGCCACCATGGTGGTGCTGATGTTTACTTCGAAAAATTCCCAGGCGCCCAGGGCGTCAGGGGTGCCTTTTGATAAGGGGCAGAGGTAGGATATGTGAGGGGCGGCGTTTGGGCCGCCCTTTTTATACAGGTTAATCGTGATCTGCAATATGGGAGTGAAATGTAGAAGAACGATTTAAAATGCAGGTATGACAGGTTACGGAGCTGAAAATAGGAGGTGTGTGATGGCGGATAAAATGAGAGAAATCCTGTTGTCGGAAAGAGGGCGGGAGATTGTCAATGTGGTCTTTTTTCTGTCCTTTCTGCTTCGGAACAGGGGGATTGTTTTTGCAGCCTATGTGGTTTGGGGCATTTATCTGTGGTTCTGCGCCAAATATGCTTCCTCCAAGGCATCCAGGATTATTTACAGGGGTGTTATGGTGTTCGCGGGGGTGATGGCCGCGGTTAGCTTGTATGTTCTGGTGAGATGAGATCTGAGATGGGAGATCAGAAAACAGGGGATCAGAATGGAGCGCAGTGGGACAGGATCGTGTACACAGTTTTGCGTTGAAGGGAGTGAAATGCAGATGAATTTTTTTCTGAATCGCCTGGATAATCTGGATATCGGAGATGAGAGCTTTGAGTTTATCCCTCAGTTTGCCAAGAAAGAGATGAATTTGGACGGCAGGATCGTTGGGGTACATGGGACTTTTATTTCCCATGAACATGATGTGATGCCTCTTTTGAGAGAGATCGGATTGAAGGAGCAGATTGGCATAGGAATGTATGATGCGTTATTTCGGAAGCCTGTCATGATTTTTCTGCTGGCAAGTACTGAGGAGGATCTTACTTTTACAAAAGAGCAGCTGGACCAAAGAGATGCATTTATAGGGCTGAATCTGAACAATTTTGCTCAGGCCCTTTCTATAGGCTGTTGGTTTATAAAGGACTCCTGCGTTTCTGCTGTCCATGCTTATATGTCAAATCCCATTAATGGCTACTATTCGCAGTTTCACAGAGATATGGATGTTACTCTCGGCAATGGGCAGATCAAGGAGATCTATTTTTCGCCTACTGAAATGAAGGAGGCCATGGCGCTGATGGAACGGGTATTGGTTCTGCTTATGCCGGATCAGTCTGGGGCCGGGCAGATTGAATTTGCGCGCAGTGCCGAGACATCTATTTTGGAAGTGGATAAGGCGATTAGTACGGAGGGAACCAGTTTCACGCGGGCGTTGTCCTTGCTGCAGGAGGCCCGTCGTACCGGGCAGATTGCGGCTAAGATGGATAAGTATTGTTCTGTTTTAGAATGTCTGTATGCTTTGAAAAGGGAGCATAAGAAGAGAATCTCTAACATTACGGCTGCGTATATTGGCGCTGATTCTACAGACCGGGAAGAGATCCGGATGAATATGCGAGACATCTACGGCATACGCTCGGATAAATCTCACGGGGATCACTTAAAATATTTGAAAGATCATGATGAAGAGACGTTGGCCAAACTGTCAACGGTATTGGATGGCTATGTCCGGTCTGTGTTTCGAAAAGTAATAAAACTGGATGAGCTGAACTATGCTCCAGCAGCCCAGGAAGCGGCGAAAACTAGCGCTTATTTTCAGGGGATAGCTAAGAGTTTTTTTATGGAAATGGATGGCATGAATGACTTGATGGGATGAAGTTTATGTAGTTAAGTAAAAAAGGATGGATGGGGAAATGTGAGTGAATTTGGGAAAAAGGTATAAATGATATCCAGATAGATAAATATACTGAGGGGAGAAAATTGAATGAAAAAAATAAGATTTTCAGATAGTCAGAGATTTCAGACTTATATTGAAGAAAAAATTAGTAGAGAAAGTATGTTCTTCTATGAATATGAAATGGCTGTGAATAGTCTAAATAATATATGGAAGATACAGAAGAATAATAAAAAAAATGCTTATTATGCTACGGAAGAGCCTAATAATATTATAGCTTTTTGTGGTGAAAGAGGAAGCGGGAAGAGCAGTAGTATGCTTTCATTCATAAAAGCATTAGATACTTCATATTTTAATAATGATGAGT
This sequence comes from uncultured Hungatella sp., assembly GCA_910588505.1. GTDB lineage: Bacteria > Bacillota > Clostridia > Lachnospirales > Lachnospiraceae > UBA3402. Next base: position 13,919 of record CAJUPQ010000059.1, read on the forward strand.
TGCAATTTAGTGATGAGTTACGAAAAAATGATTGGAAATCTAGAATACTGATTGATCCATCAGTATTTGATGGAGTACATAATATTCTGGATGTAGTTTTGGCACATATTTACCAAAAATTCTATGAGACATATAAGAAGGATAATCAATACATCGAACAATATGAACGTGAAAAAATGTTGGGTCAGTTGTCAAAGGTTTATAGAAATTTATCTATTATTAAAGATAACCGAAAAGCGTTGGATGAAGAGTTTGATGAAGCGGGAAATATTACAAAGTTAGAGAAACTTGGCGAGAGTATAAAGCTAAAAAGAGAATTAGAAATACTAATTGATTTATATTTAAGTTTTATGTCCAAACCGGATAGTGAAAGGAAGTGCGAAAAATTATTAATTGTAATAGATGATCTGGATTTGTGTAATGGAAATGTTTATGAAATGTCTGAACAGATCCGTAAATATTTGGTTATAAATAATGTTATTATTATTATGGCCATTAAAATAGATCAACTGGAGCTTGGAATCGAAGAAAAGACCAGGAAAGATTTTGTTAATATATTAAAACAAGATCAGAATACTGAATATATAAATAACGAAATCAGAAGCATGGCAAAGCACTATACAACAAAATTGATCCCCAAGGCGCGCAGAATTTATTTACCTAATTTAAAAAGTGACGAGATTAGTTTAGATACTGGGCTGGAAAAAAATAATGACAATGGGAAAAGTATTGAACACAAGGTTATAGATATGATATATCAGAAGACGGGAATCCTTTTTATACCGTCATTAGATGGATATAGTTATCTTATCCCTGTACTCTTGAGAGATTTCATTGACCTTGTTTCATTTTTAGAAGAAATGGAAAATCCAGGAGATAATCTGGAAATAAAAAAATGGAATATTTCTGCCTTTAAATCGTTTTTTATAGAGGGGATGATAAAAAAGAACCTTCAGAGGCATGTATGGAAAGACCTCGCTGAGATCATAGAGGGCAGCGAGAACTTGGTAAATCATAGTCTGAGTAAATTCTTGGATGAACCGTTTGCCAAAGATGGAGGAATGATGGCAGGATACTTTAATTCTATTTGGATATATCCTTCTGGAAGTCTTGCCAGTATTATTGAGATCATCTTTAAACGGTTGGATTGTCTGACTAGAAAAGAGGATACTACCTTAACACATTATATGATAATATACTACACGATTTTGTTAAATGAAAAGTTTATTAAAGATGTATCTATTTCAGAACCTTTAATCAGATATTTTATATGGGGAAACACTTTAAATAATGTGATACCTGCTATTCAGTCAGTGAACCGGCAAATACTAATGAATAGAGAAGGGTTTTATATAAATTTATTAGAATGTTGGAATGCGATCGCTGAGGAATTGAATGATAAATATGAATTTTCATTAGAGATGAAAGATGTACTTAAGGATAAAGTATCTAAATTAAAAAAAGATGGCAGACTCTCCGAGATAGCAGTATGGTGTTTGTTATCATTATTTGGATCCAGCTTTCTGTTCGGGAACGATGGAAAGGGATATGTTTTTAGAGCTCCATTTATATCAGGCAACTATCAGATTCCTCCGAATATAATAATAAGTTTGGAAAACTATATAGTTAGTCTTTGTGAAGTTAGAAAAATTTATGAAATCGCCAGTTTAGAACTTCTGGGCGTTTCAATAGATGAGATGGAAGCCGTTTTTGAGGCCTTTGAAACAGAGAACTCTGCATTGATAGAACAAGCTAAGATTATAACAGTAAATGTGGATTTGGCGATGAATTTAATAAATTATTGTAAAAGTAATAATGATTATAAGCAGGCAACAGATACGGAGGAGGATAGGACATATTATTTAATTAGAGTTTTTTTAATAATGTGGGACGCTTTTTGGAAAAGGCTGGTTTGGAGAAGGTTGATTGGACGCAGATTTGGATTCCCCAAAGACAAAGTGATGATAGAAAAATACATGGAGTCAGAATCGATATATGTAAAATATACTCTCATATATGTACAGTCGAGGCGGATCTGTTAAGAGCCCCAAATATTGATTTAAGTAAAGTATTGACAGGCCAGGAACTGAAGCAAAGATTTGCCCAGAAGGTTTCCGCAATAGCTGTGGAAGATTATTCAGGAAACATAAGAAAAATACCTGGGACAATACAACAGAAAAATAAAAATGTAAAGTATATAAAAGACTTGTTGGAAAATATAGCGAATGCGATTCAAAAATATACATTTAAAGAGAAACGTATGCCAACAGGTTTTGAACCTAATTCGATTATAAAATTATATTCTGAAATTGTTGACCAATATTTGAACAATCCAGAAAGTGCTCTTACTGATTTACAATATGATCTTTATAAGGCGATAGCGGAAATAAAAAATGAAATACAGTAGGAGATAGGACATGGATATTGAGTGCGGTAATTTGGAGATTTTGTTTAGGGCGATACCATTTCAACTGATTCAGCCGATGAAAGCTAAGGGGAAAGATTATCATGGTTTTGACCAGGTGAATCAGAAAATATATTTGGAGTATTCAAAACAGATCTTTCAGAATTATTCAAAAGATGAGCATGTCAATAATTATTATTTGTTAGATAAAGATATGTGGAATGATCTGAATAATACGAAAAGTGTATTTTATCTGATATCCGAAATGGCATCTAGAATGTTGATCATCCAATCACAAAAAATAAAATGCAGATTAGGAGAAATGCTGCGGTGGAGAGAAATTTCGTTTCAGTTAGGACAAGACCTTTTTACCTGTTCATTTTTGGCAAGAGAAGATTTGAGAAAAGGGAGAGAAACATCATTTTTTGCGTGGCAGCCGATTATCAGTAGTGATGATGTTCGCTTAAATAATATATTGAAGAGGGGCGTTGCGGAGAATCATTTTCATCTGAACGGCTCAACCAAAATCTTTGAGTTAAACTGGATCTGCTTGATGAATCATATTGAAAATCGTGGTAAAGATTTTTCAAAGTTTGAGTATATGATTCAATATGGTTATGGAATCGATATAGACAAAAGAAAGTTTTATGAAATGTGCCAGAAAGCGGCACTATATCGAATTTATCTTTTTTGTGTAATACATCATGACGCGTATTTGTTAGAGCAATTAAAGAAGATTTTGTTTGATATTGAGGTGGGAGGAATCTCGATATATGAGATGCTTCCACAAGTACAGGATTCTATAGATATTGCAAGAGTATTATATGGCGCAATGACCGAGCAGAGTAAGATTTTAGATTATGCCATAGAAAAGGATTCGTATTGTGAAAATAACAACGCCAGTCGTTTGTTATCCGGGGAAAGGAGATTTTTGTACAGATGCTTTAAAAGAACTTTGGAAACAAAGGAGTCTTTTTTTACAGAATATGATAAGAATATATTTTATCGTTACCTAGTTATAAGAACTTATTTTCGAAGTGAATTGATTCAGGTGAATCGTAAAGTGGGTTTTTCTAATTTTGGGGAGTATGAGATTAGGAAGGAATATTTTGTTGAAGGGAAAAAGGAATATGAATATGAACTTACACGTTTAGCAATAAATGCTTCCTTTTTTGAGCAAAATATTGTTTCGTTAGAAGCAAGAATCTGTCCAACTGTAAACTCCAGAAGCCTGTCAAAAAAAATTAGTAAGAAACTTAGAGATGTAGGCGAGGATCGCATACGGGAAAGATTGTTTTTTGTATTGCATTTTCCAAAACAGAAGGAAGAAACATATAGGCCATTTATGCCGAAGAACGCTATTGTACGAAAGAAGACAGAAAAATATGCGAATGCGATTGTTGCGCTTTTTGAAAAGGGGGGAGAAGTAAACCACTTTATAAGAGGAATCGATGCCTGCGCTAACGAGATTGGATGCAGACCTGAAGTGTTTGCGCAGTTTTACAGGTATTTGTTAGACTATTCTATACCTATGAGAGAAAATGGGGACTTTCATTTAATGGCTACATATCATGCGGGTGAAGACTTTCTTGATATTGTTGACGGATTAAGGGCTATTGAAGAGGTAATGCTTTTTTGTGGATTATATAGAGGGTGTAGAATAGGACATGCGCTGGCGTTAGGAATCAATCCTGCTGATTACTATCAGTTTAAAAATAATATATTGGTGCTACCAAAACAGGATTTATTGGATAATATTACATGGCTATTGGCAAAGATAAAAGAGTATGGATGCCCATTAGAAGGAAAATTAGAAAGTTTGCTTGAAAATAAATTCTATGAACTATTTAATGAGATATATCTGGAGTGTCTGGGATATAATGAAATGAATTATTGGGACTATTATAATAGTTGGAGATTGAGAGGAGATAATCCATGCAATTATTTACTAAGTGACATAGAATTTAAACGAAGATTGAACGTTGTACCATTAAGAAAGATGTCTCGCTACGAGTTTAACGAAAAAGTTTCAGATACAATAAGAAGGACAGAAAAATATAAAAATTTGTATAAAATGTATCATTATGACAGACATGTAAGAGAAGAAGGGGCGAAAAGAGTGGTATTTAAAATTCCATGTGGTTATGCAGAGATCGTGAGCATAGTTCAAGATAAAATGATTCAAAGGCTGGTGGACGAGGGGATAGGGATTGAAACGAATCCATCCTCAAATTATTTGATAGGAACAATCAAAAAATATGAGGAACATCCTATTATTCGTTTTAATGGCAGAAAATTAAAAAGAACAGAGGTAAATATGTCGTTGCAGGTTTCATTGAATACAGATGACCAAGGGGTGTTTGACACTTCTTTGGAAAATGAATATGCATTGATGACAGTTGCATTGAAAAAAGCAAAGTCAGAAGATAATCAGTATTTATATGATATGGAAGATATCTATGCTTGGATTGATTATGTGAGAAGAATGGGAATTACTCAATCTTTTGGAGGCATGGGGAGCTTTGAGTCCAAAACAAGTAGCAGTTCAGATAACTTTTGAACTGTTATGCATCCGGCCAGAAGATTACTATGCGGTTTTATGTCATCGGCTCTTTCATTTTAATTCAAGGAGGAGAATGATGACGGATAAGATGAAATAGATTGCTGAGATCTATTTCCGAGGGATGATCGTTCGGAGGAGAAAAGGAGTTAGCCGCGTTTAACAGCATGGTGTCATGTACCCGATAAACAGGGCAATGAGACCAGACAGTATGTAGACTGCGGGAATCATATACCAGGTTCCCGCCTGTTGACGGACATTTTTCAGACAGAAATGCAGCAATAGCAAAGCCAGTCCAAGAATCAGAAAAAGAGCGGGGTAGGTGATCTGCTGATCCAGGTGTCTGGAGGCGATGGAGGAAGCGTTACGTACAAACCATATAAAAAAGATAACAGCTGGGCATACATAGATAGCTTTAAGAAGATGGATGGATTTTCGGTGGTTCATATAGGGTATCATCCTTTCGTTTTGGCGGCTTTTTCGTGATATTTTACCACGTTTTTGGGCGGTTTTCAATCTGTTATTCTGTGATCGTAAGCTCAAGGATATAATTTAGTTACTATTCACGGTGTGGCTGTGAATAGTAACCTGGGCCGCCATTTTGAATCACCTGCGGTGATGGGGCGGCCCAGATTCCGGCCATTACGTGCATCCTCCTGGTTGTTCAGCGTGGTGAACAACCAGGCCGTGAACAGTAACATAATTTATTGTGAACATGGACATTATTAATATTACGAACGGAAATGAGAATGAGGAGAGGATGGTGAAGATTATGGGTGGAAAGGTTATTGAGACGGAATCCGAAAAGCTGATACGGAAGGGGATGCAACAGGGAATTCAGCAAGGACAGATCCACACAATCATTGAGTTAGGGCGGGAGGATGGTCTGAACGATGAGGTTATCTTAAACAGGCTAAAGAATAAGGGTGGCCTGTCCCTAAAGGAGGCCAAGATGTGTATGGAGACATATGAGGAACGGATGAAATCCTTATTTTATTAAAAAGAATCCCCGGTCCATACCCCCCTTCGAAGGTTCATGAGACAATTTTTAAAAATAAGTTGTAAACAGGACATTTCAGAAAAACGGTTGATTGTCTTGGCGCGGCAGGCTGTTCTTCTGGGACAAACGGAAACAGCGGCCAGACGGCAACAGAGACTGGAACAGAGAATAAAGGAGTGGGAGAGGCCGGGGAAAAAGGGCAGGAGGCCTTTGCGCCAGGCATCTACACCGGTACGACTTCCGAAGACTGCCAGAACCGAAGGAAAGTTATGATATTGTGGTGGTGGGAGGCGGAGGTTCCGGCCTGACAGCTGCGGCCTATGCAAAGATGGGAGGCGCAGATTCCGTGCTGGTGGTGGAGAGGATTTCCTGGACCGGCGGCTCCACCAGCATTTTCTGTGGATCAACGAAGAGCTGGTTACAAAGATTGGACAGGTCACGGGAGATACCTTTGACACCTTTATGGACGCCGACCTGCCCTTCCCCGACAACTTCTGGTCAGACCTGGCCTACGCGGCAGTGTGGGGAGATTGGGGCGAAGAGGGAAGAGGCCTGCTTTCTTTTAACAGCGATGCGGGAGAGCTTTACAGCCAGTGGCTTACTTCTTACGCTAAAGAGTGCAAAGCCGAAGCGAGGACCAACTCCAAAGTCACGGAGCTTGTGATTGAAAACGGCGCCGTGGCAGGGGTGAAGGTGGAGGATCCCCAAAAGACGTATACGGTGAAAGTGAAGAAGGTCATTCTTGCCTGCGGAGGCATGGAGGCAAACCCGGAACTGGTGAAGGCCTATGCCCCGGAGGCGGCAGGTATGGGAATGTTGGCCTGTCCGGGAAATACGGGGGATTTTGTGGCGCTGACAGAGCCCCTCGCCCCCCAATCTTGTAGGCTACGGTTCCGTTGCGGAGACCGGGCCGGAGCGGGGGCGCAGTTCATCCTCCGGCGTGTCGGTTATGGTTTTTTCCCTTATGGTTGACAAGGACGGACGGCGGTTTACACAGGAGGGACGCCACGTATTACCGCAGAGCCAGGGCCATTAACGCCCAGAAGGACAATTTTGCCTGGGGCATTGTGGACGGCAGTAATCCCTTTGCGGAGTACCTGGAAAAAGACGCAGCCTCAGGCGCCGCATACAAGGCGGACACCCTGGAGGAGCTGGCGGCCCTCATCGATGTTCCGGCAGAAGCCCTGACGGCGTCCCAGGAGGAATTTCACAGTGAGTATGAGGCGGATCCCGCCCCGCTGGACAGGGCATTGGGCGTGTGCCCTAAATATGATGTAAGCCAGGGGCCATTCTACGCCCAGACCGTTTATCCCCTTTTGCTGTTTACCATGGCCGGTCTGGAGGTAAATGAGAACTGTCAGGTGGTGACAACACAGGATCAAGTGGTTCCCAACCTGTATGCTGTGGGGGAGATTGCCTTTGGAAACTGCTTCTTTGACGAGTATGTGTGCGGAAGCTGCGCCATTCAGATCGCGGTCAATATGGGACGTATTGCCGGTGAGAGCGCGGCACAGGAGATCGAAGCCCGGTAATTGCCATTGTCCTAAGGAAGCTGGTACTGCCTTGCGGAAATAGCGAGTGCTAGTTACTCGTGAATTAATGCAACGATGTACTAGCCCCGCCTGCTCTATGGAATTTTTCTCCAATATTCTGAAAAGTGGAGACGTGTCTACGGTGGCAACCTTCCGGACCGGGAGGCCAGACGGCTGGTAAAGCTTACTGATGACATGATTGATTTCTGGGTAGAGCACGGGGAGAACATGGTTGCGGGTGACTTTTTTGCGGATGGCCTTGTCAGAGCCAAGGTAGGCCGCAATAGCCGCCACATGTTCTGGTGACCTTTGAGAAACTTTCATGTGGATGGCGTACATGCTCTCCGGAGATTCCTCCGTGCCGTCAAGGATACTTCCCATAATGTGGTTGCCCGCATTGTTTACTAAACCTAAAGTCGTGAAATAGTCACTCAAAACATATTTTATGCGGATACACTATGGACCAGTATAAGCCTAAACCACTGATTTTGTCGGATATCTTGTCATTTTGATATTGCTTTTTATTTGAGTATATATTATAATAATTATATACTCAAATAAAAGGAGCGCATTATGCCAGCAAAACCATCCGGACAGATCAAGACATCCGTTATTAAAAAGTCCCAGAAGAATGGAGATACCTACATTCTTGAGCGCAGAACGATATATGATCCCGAAAAAAAATACACGAAAGTGCTCAGCTCAAAACTGATTGCCAAAATTCCAAAAAGCTCTCAAATTCCGGTGCCTACCAGGCCAAAACGGGGTAAAAACTTTATTCCGGA
>CAJUPQ010000060.1 GCA_910588505.1 uncultured Hungatella sp.
TATGTTTGGTTTCAAGACCCTAATTCAATATCAACACAATTTTTGACTAACACCTAAAAAATATACTGCTGTAAATCGGCTGAAATGCCGATAAAATCAGCATTTTTTGCATGTATGCTAGTTTAGTACCCCAATAAATACCCCAATTTCTAAAATTAATGGTTAAAAGTCAAGGACCCAGGGACTCCAGGGCCTTTAAAATGTTATTTTCGAAGTTTCCAGTTTTTATCATTCCTCTTCTCTTTGATATTCGGGAATCTTGGTCAATAGCTCCAACTGCTCAATCGCTTTATCTTGACCTTTTTCATTAAGCAAATCAAACAGCATATTTATTTTATCGCTATTTGATTCACCATATTTGTTTTTATAATAGTTCTGGTGTACTGTGGCTATTTTATTTTCAAGTTCATTTTGAGATGAAATTAATTCCTCTAAGCGATGTATTATTTTTGATGTTTCGGCTTGCCCAGGTGATTCACGGATCAGTTTGTCCAGAATTTTGTCAAATTCACGCTCTCCCTCTTCATATTCTTCATCCCATCCAAGTATCTGTGATGGAAATGTATCAAAGATATCAGCTAATTTTTCTATTGTTTCTAAGTTTGGTTCTCGTTTTCCGTTTTCCCAATTAAAAATTGCATTTTGAGAAACATTTAATTGTGAAGCCAGCTCTTTTTGTGTCATTTTTGCATTAAGTCTAAATTTTTTTAATTGCGTTGCAACATTAGCCATTTTTTATAATCTCCTTTGTTTGATAATAGCAAAACGGTGAAATAATTGCAATTCAATATTGACAATATAGCAAAAAGTTGTTATTATGTCAATTAAAAACACCAAAAAGGTGTTTAGGAGGGTAAATATATGATGCTTAGTAGAAACAAAATTAATATTGCAATGACACGAAAAAAAATGTCCTATACTGCTATGGCAGAAATCTATGGCGTGAGCCGGGCTAGGATGAATGTTATTCTTAACAGTAAGAAGGTAAGTCCGATGACCATTGGGCGGCTGGCAGAGGTTCTTGAAGTTGACGTAACTGAGATTTTGGAGGAGGAATAACCGCAGTAGAAAAAATGACCAAAATATTTAATCTTAATAAGCTAGCCAGTTAACATATGGCATAGAATTGGATGTTATTGGCTGGGGACTTGCAAAACATATAGTGCTGGTAGGCTAGGAACATAAGCAGAGAAATCACATGTGACGAATTAAGCACCAAATAAAACACTACGAAATTTTATGGAGGTATTTCATGAATAACAGATTAGAACGTAACACCATGGGCGTTGAGGTAAAGACCGGGCGAATAGACCAGGCGTGTGCCAGGTATGGGGTAGGGCGTAACACCATGCGCAGTATTGCGGAACAGGCCGGGGCCGTCAGACGCATAGGCCGGAATTATCTGATTGACTTTAAGGTGGTTGACAAGTATCTGGATTCACTGTCTGGAGAGAAGTAAAGAAAGGGATTAGATAATGGCTGATGTGAAATGGATTAAAATTACGGTCAACATTTTTGATGATGAAAAAATTCTCCTGATAGAATCCCTTCCAGATGCGGACGCAATCATTGTAATCTGGTTCAAGTTACTTTGTCTTGCGGGAAAACAAAATAATCATGGTGTGTTCATGCTAAATGATTCAATCCCGTACACGGATGAAATGCTTGCCACGATTTTTAGACGTAAAGTAACCACGGTAAAAATGGCTCTGGAAACATTTGAGCGGTTCGGGATGATCGCCCGCATTGATGGGGCTGTCACAATCCCTAAATGGGGCAAGCACCAGAGCCTTGACCAACTGGAGAATCGTCAGGAGTACATGAGGGAATATATGCGGGATTACCGCCAAAAACAGAAAGGATTAACCTATAAAGTTTACGGTAAATCTAACAGTAAAGCTAATGTTAGCGCCCTAGAAGAAGATATAGATATAGAAAAAGATAAAGAATATATATTATGCTCTCCTGACGGCGAGCGAGAGCCCCCCAAAGAGGAAAATCAACCCCCAGAGCCTGTCACAAAGACAGCTTTGCAGCAGGACAAGGAGGACTTCGAGGTTATTTACGCAGCGTACCCGAAAAAGCGTGGGAAATCAAAAGCATTTGAATATTATCGGGGGTATGTGGGAAAAGGCCGGGTAATCAACGGAACCCGTTACTGCCTTGACCGGAGAGAAATCTATCTGGCGGTGAAGGCTTATGTTGGACAAATGGAAAAGGCGGGAACTGACCTACAGTACTACAAGAATTTTGATACATTCATGAACAAGGCAGTATTAGATTATCTACCAGAAAGGAATGGTGATTATGAATCACAGTCAGAAAGCAGTGTCAGACTCTGGTAAATGTCCAGTATGCGGTGGTACTGGGTGGAGACTGGTAAAAGAGCAAGCGGAGGGATATGACATCCCCCTTGATTTTGCCCGTCCATGTACGAAATGCCAAGGAGAGCGGCGTTTGGAGGATAGGACAGGCATCCCGCCGCAATTCCATGAGGCAACCCTTGAACGATTTGGATTTGATTCTTATGGCCAAAACATGGAGCGTCTCAAAACACTGGTACATAATTACTTTGCCAGATACGCGGAGTTGGCAAAGACCGGAAAGGGATTGTATTTGTGGAGTAAAACAGCTGGCAGTGGGAAAACATTTTTAGCCTGCTGCCTGGCAAGGTCCATCACGATACGCTACAATCTCCAGATACGCTTTACCACAGTGCCAGACTATTTAGCTTTAGTGGCAGACTCCTATAAACGGCAGCAGGGAGCCCAGGACGAAAGTGAAGTATTCAGAAGATGTCCCTTATTGGTTCTGGATGATATCGGCACGCAACGGAGCGGAGAATGGCAACAGCAGGAACTTTTTAGGATTGTGAATGACAGGTTAAACGCTGGAAATATCACTTTTTTTACCTCAAACATGCCGCCGGAAAAATTAAATGTGGATTACCGAACCATAGACAGAATCAGAAAGGCGGCGGTCGTGCTGCAGATGCCAGAGGAATCGATTCGGTTAAAAAAGGCACAAGAAGAACAGGCTTGTTTTGTCGAAAGGATGTTGATGTGATGAATAGCAGGCAGAAAGGTGCCAGGGGCGAGCGGGAGTTGGCCGGAATCCTCCGGGAGTATGGTTTCGACTCCCGCCGAGGCCAGCAATACAGTGGCGCTAATGGTGACGCTGACGTGGTCGGCCTTCCGGGCATCCATGTGGAGGTCAAGCGGGTGGAGCGTCTGAACATCAGCGAAGCCATGAAACAGAGCCAGAGAGACGCAAGACCCGGAGAGCTTCCGGCAGTCTTCCACCGAAGGAATCGGGAGGAATGGCTTGTCACTATGCCTCTGGGAGACTGGATAGAACTATACCAAAGGTTTGTAGCAGTTGAAAGCTGTCTGGAGGCAGAATCAAACGCAACGAATAAAACAGACCAAAAGGAGGTTTGAGAGATCATGACACGAAAAGAGCAGCGGATTATGGATATCATGACAGAGCGACACACTGACCAGGACGTGGCCGAACAGCTGTTTATGGATGAATTGATGGAGCGGTATCCGGATCTGGCAGAGAAAAACCTGGACGTGGCGGAGACGCTTTATGAGCTGGGGAATGGGTAATGTGAAAGATAATACAGCGTTTTTACCTGAACAAATCCTAACATGGTGTTGAGATACTCTCCTGCAGGTCTTCTATACGCCTGCTGCCTCCAGGCCAGAAGTGGCAGCAGGCGTATAGGGCCGGGACAGTTTGCGGGTTCCTTCGAAATCTGGTTGGTAAATCCATTATACGGAGGAGCGGTAAATATGTCAAACGAACAGCTTGTGACACGCATTAAGGCCGGGGTGGACGTGGCCGAGAATATGGAGCGGCTGTATTTCCAGGTAAAGGGTTTCATTCACTCCATAGCCTGGGGATACCGTGGTTTTGGAGAGATTGAGGATTTGGAACAAGAGGGATACCTTGCCCTGTATCCTGCCATTGACGGATACGATCCGGAACGTGATATTAAGTTTGTGACCTATGCGGAGCCGTGGATTCGGCAGCGGATACAGCGGTACATCCAGAATAATGGCAGCTGTTTAAGGCTTTCGGTCCATCGTCTGGAAAGGGTGCGGCGGTATCGCCGGTTTGTTTCTGCCTATGCGGCAGAATACGGCCAGGAGCCGTCAGAGATAGAGGCGGCGGCCAACCTGAACATTACCAGAGAGCAAATACGGGATATCCGGAAAGATGCGTACAGAGTTCGCCTGGGGAGCCTGGACAGCCCTGTGACCGGTCTGGACGGCGAGGAAGATGGGACCGTGGGGGATATGGTCGCCTCCGGTGAGGATCTAGAGGGGGACGCCCTGGAACGGATGGAGTGTGAGGAGTTAAGGCGGGAATTGTGGTCTTGTGTGGACTCATTGCCCGGGAGACAGTCGGAAGTACTCCGGATGAGGTATCAGAAGGACATGACCCTGGGGGCCATTGGGCAGGAATATGATACCACGCCGGAGGCCGTGCGGCAGATACATGCCAAGGCGCTGCGGGAGCTGCGAAAGCCCAGGCATAGCAAGCGGTTAAAACCTTTTTTACCAGAGGCAGATCGGATTTACAGTGCCGCCTTGATGGGAAATGGTGTCTCCAGGTTCAACACGACCTGGACCAGCAGCACGGAACGGGTTGCCTTGAAACGGCTGGGAGACAGGGGAAGATTGCGCTCTCCGGTCAGATGGACAGACAGAACGAAGGAGAATCAGATAAGGAGTTATGGAGAATGAGGCTGGATAGAAAAAAATTTCAGGAGATTATGGACAGGGAGAAATGGACAGAGGAGGCTATCTGTCACCGGACAGGGTTAACCAGGCGGTCGGTAAAATGGATTATGAAAAATGGCGAGGTGTCAGAGGATGCGCTGGAGAGAATCGCAGATATGGCAGGGGTTAAGGTAGGGGAAATCTCCCTGCCTGATATAACGGCATTTAACGATAATACGATTGAGTTCCTGAAAGACCACGAAAGGGCTACGGTCAGTTTCTCCCAGGGGCGGTATAAGTCCAGAATTCGCAAGTTGGCAAAAGAGAGGCCCGGAGAATGTCAGATTGTGGCCGAGAATAAGGACGGCAGTTTGTGCGCCCATATCCCTACATCCTGGGTGAAGATTTCCCCTCCTGCTGCAAGGTCAGAGGAACAAAGGGAAATTGCAAGGGAGAGAATGTATAGGTATCATTCAAAACATGGCAGTACACTGCATGAAAAGGGGTAATTTCCGCTCTAAACAGATTGAGGGTACAATTTATAGGGTAAGGGGTAAAAACGGGAAAATGACACTGAAAAACATAATGGGAGAACGAGACAGCACATAAGCGGAATATGATTGATTCATGGGAAACCAGAGAGCCAAAGCGGCTTACCCTCCATCTTCGGAGGGGCTAAAACCTTCAGACGAAAGAAAGGAGGGATTGCCAATGTATGTTACATACTCTGATTTGATGTTAGCAAATATTAGTTCATCAGTTTGGATCGAACACCCCTCCCAGAAATTTCCGGGTACCCCTCCTAAGTTAGTCTGAAAAAAAGTTTAATGCTACCTTTCTATCATGGCCAGGCGGTAAAAAATGTTTTCGGGATCCTCAATTTGGATAAATATCCGTTTACCTTTTTTCTGTTCGCTGGCATTCGCCGCAATGTTATGCATGATTTTCAAATCTGTCGCAGGCGCTATTAAATATTATCGTTTTGTTTCCTGCTGCCACACTGTTAACAGAGGGTTGAAGCGTGAGCGAAGCATGAGAAATCATGAATATGCTCATCTTGGAGCGGGGTCAAGTTGTGCCCACTTGTGGACACGCTATGTATGCCCTACACGGACATATACATACACCATATGGAGGTTATGCGAACGAAAAGGATTATATGGTTGGCCGTTCACAAAACCGACGAATCAAAATGCCACTCCTTGCAACAGGGATTGAATGTCTGCCAATCAAATACACAAATATCTCTGAAAATGTCATTGGATTAAGTACCAGTTAGCCCCATTTGGGGCTTAGCTATCCAGGATCCGGCAGCAGGCAGAGCCGAAAATAAAATTGTCTGCACTTGTGTGGAAGGTATATGCGCATGTAACGGTGTCCGAAAACAACCATTGAACTCACTCAAACTTAGCAAAACTCAACATTTTTCCACATAAGAACCCTGCTGCCCTCCAGGCTCTAGGGTAACAGGGGCAACTCTCCCATGGTTGACCATCATCAATTTGAGGGCGGTTCCCCAGTCTGCCTAATTCTAAGGTGGCTGTGAAAAACTTGTTAAAACTTGTTATGACATTTTAGGGTAATAAATCAAAATGATGTTCTGTTAAATGCGAATAGGCTCTGCCCCCAGTGGGAAGCCCGCTGCCCTCCAGGGTAACAGGGCCCATTTGGGCCTGGTTAACTGCCAGCCATTTGGTGGTGAGGTATCCCTGTTTTGGAAATACCCAGAGTATGAGCGTCGCATCTCTGGTATGTGCCTGTGCTTTTCCAGAATGGTCATATTTCCGTTTTATCGGGCAGGGTGGAACATCTTATGGGCAAAGGACTTAAAGGTCATTTTAGGCGTTTTAGACGCTGACAATAGGGGCAAACTCTTTCCAGAATGGAAACACTTGGGAATGTCCTTTGAATGATGTCAAGGAAGGCAGCAGGTTTATATTTTGCCTAAAGAAAAAGTCCCCCCAGGGATAAACCCCGGAGGAACATTAGAGAAGCTGATTACAGACCTAGAGCCTTGAAATCAATCCATAGATCATCATAGATATTGACCTTTATTTTGTCCTGGAGGGTGTAAGCTGTGGTTTTGAATCTGTCCTCTTCCAGGAAATAAACATATACGGACTGATCTATGGGATTTACAATCCAATACTCCTTCACTCCGGCATCCGCATATAGATTTAGCTTCCGGATATAATCATGGCTGGAATTGCTGGGAGATATGATTTCAACAATCCAATCCGGCGCCCCAGTACACCCCCGATCTGTCAGCTTGTTTGGATCGCAGATCACACTGATGTCTGGTTCTACCACGTTTCTGTCATCTTCGGAAAACAGCTTGACAGCGAAAGGGGCCGGGTAGACCTCGCAAGGGCCATCTTTGGAACGGAGATAATTCCGGATAGTTGCGGAAACCTCCATTAGTATTCTTTGGTGTATCCTGCTGGGAGCCGCCATGTAATAGATTTGGCCGTCTATCAGTTCGGCTCTGACATTCTCCGGCAGGTTGTAATAATCCTCTTCGGTGTAAATGTTTGTGCGGGCTAATGCTTCTGACATAGGATTCTCCTTTCTGGGGGGATAAGATTAATTTATTTTGAGCCTTTAAAGTCAACGATTAAATCATACCCCATAGTTGATAAAATTTTTTGCGCATCTTCAAAACTAAAATTTTTTTTGTTGAGCATTTTTGTAAGTCCTTGTGGCTTTATACCAAGTTTATCAGCTATTTCTCTTTGTGTTGTTTTGGTTTCGAGCATTATTTTTTTTATTTCGATTAAAATTTGTTCATTGTCTTTATAGATTACAGCCATTGTATACCCTCTTTCTATTTGATGATACTATTATAATATAAATTAGGTTAGTAGTCAATCTTTTTGGGAAATAAATAATATAGAATACATTATAAAATGGTTGACAAATAACCCAAAATGGGTTATGCTTAGTATATCAAATGTAAAGGAGCTAGGCAGAATGAAGCAGATAACCAACATGAGAAAAGCCGTTTGTGTCATGGCCAATGAATTAAAAAAGGCCGGCTATTCCCTGTCAGATGCTTTCAAAAAAGCATGGCAGAGAGTGAAGTTTTCCATGACTGTTCGGGCCAGAGGGACAAGCTTTGGGAACCGCCAGGAATGCCTTGGATTCCTCAAACAGTTCAGGCCGGATGATTTAAGCGTAACACTGGAAAAGGAGCCTGGAAATCAGTTTGACAGCAACGCAATACGGATCGTGGTTCATATCCATCCCATTTCCAAAAAGACAATCATTGGATACATACCAAAGGGGTTAGCGAGGGAACTTTCCAAGGTGCTTGATACCGGAGTTGAGGTAAAGGCCAAGCTGCTTGGCATTATTGGAGGGTATGGACACAAGGAAAGTTTGGGAGCGTTGGTAAACATTGCGATATAAAGAAGATGCCCTTACCAGAGCCGCAATCTCTGATAGGGGCCAGTAACCCGATAACCTGATAAGTAAGGGCTATGCAGGCAGTATAACACGCCTGCTGCCCTCTGTAAAGAGAGGATTTGGACGAAATGCATAGATTGAACATTGACAAGGAAAGCCCGGAGTACACAGAGGGCGATCAGGTAACGGCCCCCGGCATGATTGAGGTACTGAACAGAACCCACAATATTGCCTTAGTCAGTCAGGAGGCCGTACCAGAAAGACTAAAGGGCCATACCCTGATTGTATATTTACCAGAAAGAGATTTCATTGTCCTGGCTGGGTGGGGAGAAAATACGGCTCTCATTGGAGAGCTGGTGGCGGAGTATCTGGAACTTACCCCTCCCCAGCATGAAAGAGCATTGAAAGCGCCGATTCACATAGGCCTATCAGGTAAGTTGTTGAAGATATGGCAGACGCTTGAAGCCATTTACCAGATCAGGAACAAAGAATAAGCATAAACAGAAAACACGGCAGGCAGCAGGGGCAATTCCCTTCTGTCTCTGCCAAAGAAAAGGAGCGTGGCGGAATGATAAAGGATTTACTGAAGACCATGAAAGCCCTGTCATGGAGCCGGTGGGAGAAATCCCTGGTGGACCTCCAGAAGTTTGATCCGGAGTATGAGCAGGCTATGGACAAGGTTGTGGAGTTTGAGAAGCGGTATGAGGACATGGCGCTAAGCGAAGAGGATAGAACGGATATAGATGGCTTTCTAAACGCCTTGGAGGATGTCCAGGAGGCCGAGGTCAATCTGGCGTACCTGGTGGGGATGGCGGACTGCCTCCTGATTCTGGACAAGCTGGAACTGTTTCAACTGTGAAGAAAAGGAGATCGCTATGTTTGTAGAGGATATCAAGATTTTACCATGGTTCAAGGCAACCCCTCCGAAGCCGGAGAAGATGGAGCGTAAAGAGCGGTATTATCTGGAACATGGAGACTTTGAGTCAAGGATCGTTTTGGACAGGGTTGGAAACCTGGTGGACGGATACATAAATTATCTGTTGGCTGTAAAATACGGCTTAAAACATGTCTTTGTCAGGTACGGCCGGCGGCAGGTTGTCATTGCGGCGCATAAGCCGGGAGGGAAACTGTATGTCTGGGAGCTTCCGGGGAGCCTGACGGGAAAGGTACAGGTTGGCGATAAGGTTGTGGTGCAGAGTTCCAAAGGCCCAAGGATAGTCCGGGTGGCAGGGGTACAAGAATATGGCAGCCAGGAACATGAGCCCCACAGAATGGTCATTAAGTGCTGCAGGAAAGGAGGCCGGGCGGATGGAAACCAAAGAGTTAACCAGAATGATAATCAGTGAAAGATTAGGCTACTATTTCCAACAGAACAGAGTGAACGGCCTAAAGGAAAACAGGCAAAACCTGGAGTTTAGAAAGCTTCTGTACGAAAAGGATCCCGAGCTTGCGGATGCGTTTGTGGAGTATCTGGAGCGCAGAGTGAAGCTTGAAGCGACTAACCAGGAAAATATTTACCTATTTGGTCTCCATGACGGGATCCGGTTGATGCGGGATATCATCAGCGCAGGCTAAGGATAAGATATCCGGAAGTTATGAGGATCAGAAACCAGACAAAGACAATACAGCCGGGAGGCAGCAGGTGGACATGGTATCCTGCTGCCCCTCTGGCATAAAAGAGAGGCGGTGCTATATGGCAAGATTACCCCAGGGAGTAAGAAAGCGGACGGATGGAACCCTGGAAAAGCGTTTTACTGTGGATGGCAAGAGGTATTCCATCTATGGCGTGAATAACAAAGAGCTCCAACAGAAAGAAAAGGAAGTCCGAAGGCAAATCGAGGCCGGGCTTTATACGGAAAATCGCAACATAACGCTGAATGAATATTTCGACGAATGGGAACATAATCGGCGCAGAATTGTAAAGGCCAGTACCGAAAAATCCACACGAATGCGATATGAAAAACACATTCAACCTATATTGGGCAATAAAAGGATCCAGAAAATCGAAAAGCGAGAAATAATCATGCTTCAACAGTCCCTTTCCCAAACACATAAGTCATCCGTTGTTAACTTGATTATGTGCAATCTGAAAAGCATTTTAAAAGGCGCTGTTGAAGATGAAATCATAGCTAAAAATCCTGCTGCCACTGTAAAACCACTTAGAACTGACGGAGACCCAAAAGCCACTGAAACTATTCATCGGGCCCTAACAAAAGAAGAACAAGAAGCTTTTCTACAGGAAGGGAGGGAGGACTGGCTGTATGAGTTTTTCTGTTTTTCTCTCTGCACAGGAATGAGAATCCTTGAAATCGGCGCTTTAGAATGGCGAGATATTGATTATATAAACAATGTAATCCATGTCAACAAAACTTTGTCCCTGACACAGGCCCACGAATACACCGTTACCTCTCCCAAGTCAGAAGCCAGCAAACGGGATATTCCTATGAACGAAACCATTAAGAAAATCCTTATGAACCAGAAAAAGAAAATGCTTATGGTATTTGGAGGCAGTTCCGTAAGATTAGAGAGCCGCATTTTTGTAACATCCACAGGAAAGGTCATTAATGCAGCGAACTTTTTAAATGTCATGAAACGGATACTCCGGGAGCTGGATAAAAAAGATATCCATATTGAGCGTTTTTCACATCATGCATTCCGTGATACATTCGCTACCAGATATATTGAACATGGCGGAAATATGCAGACATTAAAAACTATCCTGGGCCATTCTACCTTAGCCATGACGGCTGATTTGTATGCTCATGTTCTCCCGGATACCAAACAAAAAGAAATGAACCTGATAGAGAAAGGATTTGAGGGGGTGGTTTAAAGCCACCCCTGTTTTATCACCTGCACAGCCCAAAATCCATACCCCATTTTTACCCCAATCACTACCCCATTACCCCATTTTTACCCCAAGAAAAATGATACGCATAAGACAACAAAAGACAAATCATATATAGCAGTTTTTCCCGTAAAATCATGCTTTTTCAGAGGTACAGGACAACACATCTCAACCTTTGACGCCATGCAGTTCATAATAAAAAATATACTGCTGCATCACCCCTAAAATCCCCTTATACCGCCTCCTTGGAAATCCCCTCCTGTAATGCCTCTCCAAAGCCTGGCTGATATGGGTATCCACCGGAAACGCCTCCAGATGGTGCAGTGCAAACAGGCAGATACACTCCGCCACCTTCTCCCCCACCCCAAACAATTTCAAAAGTTCCTCCTTAGCCTCCCCATAACTCATCTTACTGACCCTGTCCAGATCCATTTCCCCCGAAGCCACCTGCTTTGCCGCCCGCACCACATACTTGCTGCGGTATCCCAGATTGCAGGCCATCAGCTCATCCTCACCCAGCCCCGCCAAAGCCTCCGGCCCCGGAAACCCACAGTACATCCTCCCCCCGTCACTGAGCCGCCTCTCCCCGTAACGCTCACAGAGATTGTCAATGCACCGCCGAATCCGCACAATATTGTTCTGCTGGGAAATGAGAAACGAGACCAGGGTCTCCCACAAGTCCTGCCTCAATATCCGAATCCCCCATCCAAGCGCCGCCGCCCGAAGAAGATAGGCATCCCCCGCAAAGCTGCCTGCCGCCGGACAAAAACCATTCCATCATCCTCCTGCGCCCCTCATGCCCCGCTCCACATCCCTGTCTGCCGTCACACCTTATTCCCCTCCTCAACCACGATCTCCCCGTGCTCCACATACTTCCGCTCCATATCATGCCTCATCTTCCGGTTCTCCACCGTATCAAACACAATGGAAAAATCATAGTCGTCCGGGTACAGCTCCTCAGCCGCCACATTAAGCTTCACCCTCTTATGGTTCACCCATATCTTCCTGTCCGCCAGCTGGACCCGCAGCACACCCTTCTCATTGGCCCTCTCACACACAATACCGATCTTCCTGTCCGGGTACACCATCACACTGTCGCCGACAGAGAACTTCTCCGCTGCCTCCTGCCTCTTCGCCCCCGTCTTTCTCCTCCGAATCCCCGGAACCTTTTTCCTTCCAAGCGTTTCCTCCGCCCCTGAAAAATCCATTCCCGCCATCATCCCGCCATAAGCCGTCTCCCTATCAGCCATCTCTCCATCCGCCGTCTCTCTGCGCACCATCTCCTCATTCACAGACGCCCCCCAGGCCCTCTCCGGCCTCATATTCTTCCCATACGCCGCCTCCACAGCCGTCCGCAGCATATTCCTTGGCATCCCCATTTTCCTGGCAATATACAAAGCGCAGCTTTCCCCCGCCTCCCCAGGCACCAGCTGGTAAAGAGGCTGAAGGCTCTCCTTGTCAAACGTCATCCTGGCGTTGATCACCCCATCCGTCCTCTCCGCATAAGACTTTACCTCCGGGTAATGGGTCGTCACCAGAAAAATAGCCCCGCTCTTTTTCAGTTCCTCCAAGATAGCAATGGCAATCCCCATTCCCTCCGCAGGGTCCGTGCCGGAACCAAGCTCATCCATCACCACCAGGCTGTCCTGATTCACCCTCTTCAGAATATCCAGCACATTGGCAATATGGGCCGAAAAGGTGGACAGATTCTCCGAAAGGTT
The DNA here is from genome assembly GCA_910588505.1 of uncultured Hungatella sp. Taxonomy (GTDB): domain Bacteria; phylum Bacillota; class Clostridia; order Lachnospirales; family Lachnospiraceae; genus UBA3402. Next base: position 12,702 of record CAJUPQ010000060.1, read on the forward strand.
CTGCCCGTCCCCAATATCACAGAGAAAATTGCTGCTCATGGAAAGCGTCGCCTCCCTGCAGGGAACATGAAGCCCGCACTGCCCCATCATGGCCACCAGCGCCGCCGTCTTGATGGCGACGGTCTTTCCCCCGGTATTAGGCCCGGTGATCACAATCCCCCGCACACCTCCCCCGATCTCCAGGGACAAAGGCACGCACACCTTCCGGTCGATCAGCGGATGTCTCCCCTCTTTTATGACCATCCTCCTCTCCCTGTGAAACACCGGTTCCACCCCGTCATACTCCAGGCTAAGCCTTCCCCTGGAGAAAATAAAATCCAGCTTTTCCATCATCCGGATATTCTGCTCCATAGCCTCCCCCTTATCCGCAGCCATGGCGCTCAGTCCATAGAGGATCCGCCGCTCCTCATTCTCCTCATCAATCCGCAGAAGCTCCAGTTTCTCCTGCATGGCCCCCACCGACGCCGGCTCCATAAACAAGGTGTTCCCTGTAGAAGACTTGTCGATCACACTGCCGTTTATCCGAAACTTGAACTCCTTCTTCACAGGCACGCACAGACGGCCGTTCCGCACGGTGCTGAAGCTGTCGGACATACACTCCTTGTTGGCCCTCATCACAGAATCCGCCTTCTCCCGCATGCCCGTCTCTGTCCTTCCGATATCCTCCCGCAGGGACCGCAGCAGCCTGGAAGCATTATCATCCACCCGCCCGCTCCGGATGTGGAGATGAATCGCCTCCTTTAAATCCTCCAAACCGTTCAGATTCTCATCATAATAGGCCAGAGGAATCTCCTGCTGCCTGCCTTTGGCCAAATACCCTTTCAGCCTTCCCACCGCCACCAGGGCCATCTCAATATCCTCCAGCTGCCCTGGCGTAAGGCAGTCCCCCTTCCCGGCCTGGCAAATCCACTGACGGATTCCCTCCATGGACACAAGCGGCGGATTCCCCCATCCCTCTATCATCCTTCTGGCCTGGGTCGTCTCCCTCATCCTTACCTCCAGCTCCTGCTCCGACAAATAAGGCTCTATCCCCTCAATCTCCCGCTTCGCAAAATCCGTCAGCGCAAACCCTAACCAGATCTCCTTTATTCTATCAAACTCCAGCGCTTTTTCCGTATTGATCATGTCTTTTCATTCCTCTCTTTCTTTTCCTAATCCTGCCGCCTTACGACAGATTGGCAGATTGGCAGATTGACAGATTGGCAGATTGGCAGATTGGCAGATCGGCAGACCAGAAGACCAACAGATCGACAGACCAGAAGACTGACAGACAACTATCCACCTCCCGCTCCCCGCCGGCCTCACTCCGCCTCACACCATCCCCCAGTACTGCCTTGCCAGTACGCCGCCATTACGTTCACTCCTGGTGTCCTGTTTCCGAACACAACAAAAGCATGGCCAAACAGCCATGCTTTCAACATCCAGAACCATCCCCTGATCCTGAAATCTATTCTTAAACTACGCAAAGCATCGTAAGGCAGACACGCCGGCACCACAAAAAAAGCCGGCCTTCGGGCAGACTTTCAGAGGGAACTTAAACCTCCCGCATGAAAACCTTTCCCGGCAAATATTTAATTTGCGCTTCTCCTGTCTTCTGCCACAATGCTAAACATACACTTACCTCTTTCTTTTATGATAGCGCTATCATATATCAAACGCAGGTAACTGTCAACCTTATTTTTAGGAAGTCATCACTTATTACTGTTCACAGGGTATCTTCTTGTGTCATACTTCACTGCCGCTGTCATAAACTGCCCCCGACATCTCCCGTTCTCCCCGCTTCTCCCCCACAGTCCGATTCTCCTTTGCCAATGCACCGCCAAACACCGGTTCCTCCTTTGCAGTCTGCCCGTCGTCCTCACGGTCTACAAACCTCTCCCTGGAAAGCAGCCTCTCCCACTCCATATACACCCCTCCATAAATGATTTTCATAGGATTTCTAATAAGAAGTCAGTATTGTAACACTATTATTGGTTTTTTTCAATATATTTTATGCCATTTGTCGGCTTTATATATCACAGCCTGCAAAAAGAGAAGAAAAAGTGTCGAAAAAGCCCCTGGCAATCATTTTAACAGCTACAAACGGCCCCGCCGAAACATTTATGCGTGTACCGGACTCTTACATCTGGGGAAAGCTCTCCTTATAAGAAATGGAAACCCGAATCGACCAATTAGAATATTGGGGAGCATAATCTATGAGCGGCGGAAAATACTGCTATCCGGACAGTGAATATGCAGATTATCATGATATCGGGGGAAAATCGGAACGGTTGTTTCATAAATACAAAGCCTTTGACTGGACAGAAAGAAATGAATTATGGAGCATTCATCCTCACCCCACCCCCACATTCCTCCCATAAGCCTTCACCGACACCCAATAAAACCCTCCAAACACCGCCATCACCACCCCAACGCTGACCACATTCACCATCCGCAGGTCTGCGTACATCATTTTCCCAAGAGCCCCCACAGAAAACAGCGACGAAACCGCCATCACCCCAAAGGTGACCCCATAAGCCACCCCCAGCTCAGCCATAATAGACTTCCGAAGGCTCTCCCGGTCAACCCCCATTTTCACCATAACCCCGTACCGTTCCCGCTCCTCAAACCCGTCATTGTACAATTTCATAAACATAATACTGCCGCTTGCCAAAATAAACACCAGGAACATAAAAATGCAGATCGAATACGTCACCTTCACCCAGTCCAGCTCATTGTTCTTCGGGTCTACGGCCACTCTGCCCAGGTTCTCACTCTCAGCCAGCCCGGCCATCACCCCGTCCACCCTCTCCTTTGCCTCCTCAAACCGCTCCATATCCCCGATCCGATAATTGTAGGTGTACATCACCTGCCCCATTGGCAAAAGCCGCTCATACTCCCTGTCGCTGACTGCGTAAAAACTCATGCTCTCCTGCAGATATCCCAGATAGGGGTTGACAGTCTCCTCCACCTGCCGATAAGTCTTTCCCCCGATTTCCACCTCTCTCCCCTGCGTATCCGTAATCAGGGACATAAGATAAAGGTGGGACACCTGTATTACCTCATCATCTCCAAGGCCTTCCGTCTCAAAAGACATGCCTGTATCCTCCGCCGCCTGTTTCAGCCTGGAAAAAGGCAGAACCCCATACCTTGCAGACACAAACCGTCCCGAATCCACCGCCGAAGAAGGAAGGCTCAGCACGGGGATCATGGAAGAAGCCGTAATCTCACCGGAGCTCTCAATAGCCTCCCTGGCCCGCTGATCCAGATCATCCCTGGAGCTTAACAGCTGAAAGGTGTATGTGTTCTCAAACTGTATAATGCTGTCATATCTTCCGTTCATGGCAAACCCTGTGGCCAGGGCAGTCACCGAACACAGCATTAAAACGCACACCATAGCATAAGTCCGGTAATTCTTCTTCATGCGGAAAATAACACTGTTGACCCAGAGCGTCCTCTGCCTCTGGTACAGAAACCCCTTATTGTCCGCCAATGACTGAAACACAAAGGGGATCAGCCCGCCAAACAGCAGGTAAACCCCGGCTGTCACAAGCACCACCGCCGTAAAAGCATTTCCCATGGTCCCGGCGCTACTCTCCTTCACCGCCAGATAATACCCGGTCCCCAGCACGTTAATACCCAGCACCGCCTTGATCACAAGAAAGCCTATGTTGGACTTTACATACTCATTCTGTTTCGCCGCCAGGATCATGTTGAGGACGCTGCTCCTTACAATGCTCACATACCCCTTCACCACAAAGATCATGTACACGGCCAGGTATATTTCCGCTGTCAGGAGCATCGGCTTTACCCCTGGCACAAATCCGATCTCCACCGACACCTCCGAAACCGCCAGCAGGATCATCTGAAACAGCCCGGAGCATAAACCTCCCAGGGCCAGCCCCAGAAAAAGCGCCGCAAGCCCCGTAAAAGTAGTCTCCAGAAAATACAGCTCCCCGATCTTCTCATTGGACAATCCCATAAACATGTACACACCCATCTCTTTCTTCCGCCTGGTAAGAAACACATTGGTGGCGTACCAAATGAAAAAGAACATAAAACACCCCAGCACAAAAGAGATCACATTGATAATGATGGCCACATACTCCCCGTTTCTGGACCCCAGCACCTCAAAAGCCCCGGAATACCGGATATTCTGAAAATTAAACAGCACCAGTATGGTAAACGCCATGGACAAAATCAGGGACAGGTAATTGCGGAAACTGTTTCTGAAATTGACCAAAGACAGCCTTACGATTCCCATGAAAAATCACCTCCCATAGAGGTCTGGACATCCACGATCCGGTCGTAAAACTCTTTCCTGTCCGTTCCCCTGCTGATCCTGCACCGGATAACCCCGTCGCTTAACATGTACACATCCTTTGCGTAGGAGGCGCTGAAAGGGTCATGGGTCACCATGAGGATGGTGGCCTGGCCCCTGTCATTGACCGCCCGCAGACACTCCAAAAGCTCCCTTCCCGCCTTGGAATCAAGAGCCCCTGTAGGCTCATCGGCGAAAATGATCTCCGGCTCCGTGATCAGGGCCCGGCAGGCCGCCCCCCGCTGCTTCTGACCGCCCGACAGCTGGTAGGGATATTTCCGCAAATGCTCCTTCAGCCCGAATTTTTCCGCCATCTGTGCGGTCCTTTCCACACAGGCCTTTCCCGGCACTCCGTTTAAAGACAGAGGCAGGGCGATGTTGTCCTGGAGGGTCATGGTGTCCAGCAGATTGTAATCCTGGAACACAAACCCGATCTTATCCCTCCGAAGCCTGGACAGCTCCCGGATAGAGGCCCTGGTAATGTCCTCATTGTCCAGCATCACCGTCCCCTGGGTGGGCTTGTCAATGGTGGACAGGATATTTAGCAGCGTGGTCTTTCCGGAGCCCGACGGCCCCATGATGGCTATAAAATCATTCTTGTAAATAGTCAGGTCAATGCCCATCAAAACCTTTGTCTGAAACCCTTTGGCCCCGTAGGTCTTAATCAGGTTCTTCACTTCCGCCACCTTCTGGCGGGAAATGGGGGATATTTCATTTTGTGTCATTTCCGTGATTCTCCTTTTTCAGTGTCAGGGAGCCGGGATCCAAGGGCTGCGGCATCCTGGAACGCCTTCCCGCCCCTCTTCCTTTTAGCGGACCTTTGCCATTTACCGCTTGCCATTTGCCAAACCTTTGCTTCCCTCTCTGCTCCCTGCTTTACAAGTGTAAACCATATTCCGCCAAAAATCCTTACATCTCCATTACAAAAAAAGCGGCAGCATTACATTTTTACGCCGCCGCTTTTCCCGGTATCAAAGGCTGCCGCCTGTTGACCTTTGCCTGTCAAGAAAGTAATACAAAATCTGGTATACCTGCCATACTCACTCTCCACATGAATCTCATGCCCCAGCCTGTCCATGATCTTCGCGGCCATGTAAAGCCCCATTCCCGTGGACTTGTACCTTCCGTTGTGATAATTGCTCCCTGTATACCCCTTCTCAAAAATCCTCCTGATGTCCGTTTTCCGGATTCCCTCCCCGTTATCTTCCACAAACAGCTTTGTCTCTTCCTGCTCCCCCTCCGTCCATATGGAAAGCCTCCCAGTCTCCTCCGGCTCTCCCTCCTCTGGCCTCCGTTTATACTTAATGGCGTTGCCGATCAGCTGGTCCAGCACATACACCATCCAGGAGGCATCCGTGTAGACCTGAGCCTCCCCCACATCCACCTGAATCTCAAACCCCTTCTGAATCAGAAAAAACCGGTTATTTTTCAGGGAAGTCCTGACACACTCCCCCAACCTGGTCCTCTTCACCTGGATATCCAGCAGCGGGCTCTGCAGCTTGCACCCCAAAAGCAGGGAATTAATCTGCCTCTTCATCCTCTCCAGCTGCTCACGCAGCTCCATCCTCAGCTCCTTGTCTTCAATCCTCTCATCCATCAACAGCCCGGCAGCCAGAGGAATCTTCAGCTCATGGCCCCATCTGGCCACATAGTCCTGAAGGCTGCGGTTCTCCTCATACAGCCGGTCCATCTGTCTCTCCAAAACCCTGACATCATGCTCCGCAATCTCCCGGTTCTCAAAATCAGGGAGCATGCGGCACATAAGATCCTCCTGGCCCATCATCTCCTCCACCTTGCACCTGTACCCCCGGAATCTCCGCCAGTCCATCCCGGTCAGACATCCCATAGCCGCCAGAAAAAGGATATCCAGATAAACCAGATATCCCCCTTTCCCGTCCTGGATAAAGAAGAAAAAGTAAAGGTTAAACCCTGCCCACACTGCCGCCGAAAGCCCAAACTTATCCATCCACCGCTTCCCGTACTTCATGGTATAAAATACCCCTGCCCTTTCTTCGTTTCGATCATCTCTCCGCCGCAGGCAGATTTTAACTTACTCCTCAGCCTGCTGATCATGGTGGTCAGCGTCCCGTCGGACACATACTCATCCGTCTCCCACAGATCCGTCATCAGCTCCTCCCTGGTGACCACGTCCGGGTGGTTCTCCGCCAGCCTTGCCACCACCCGCCGTTCGGATTTGGTCAGCTCAACCTCCCTCTCCCCAAAGTACAGGGCCATTTGTCCCAGGTCAAAGTACAGCTTCTCCCCCAGAAACACCTGCTCCCTCACCTTGTACTCATAGGTCCTGCGAAGCATGGCCTGAATCTTGGCCTTTAAGAGCTCCAGCTGAAAAGGCTTCTCCACATAGTCGTCCCCGCCCTGGGCCATGGCCATGATCTTGTCCCTATCATCGCCCCGGCTGCTGATGTAGAGAACCGGAACCTTGGACACCTGCCGAATCTGGCTGCACCAGTAGAACCCGTCGTAGTAGGGAAGATTAATATCCATGAGAACCATCTGGGGGCGGTAATGGGAAAATTCCTCCATAATGCTGTCAAACCCCTCCGGTATCTTCGTCTCATATCCCCACCGCATGAGAAAAGACGCAATCTCACGGGCCAGGGTCTCATCATCCTCAATAATCAGAATCTTCATGGCTTTGGCCTCCTGACCCCTATTTTACCAAAAGACACCCTGACTTTCCATCCTTTTTTGCAAAATCCCTCAAGCCAAAATCACTCAACCGTTACTGTTCACTGACCATTTAAAACCGCCTGCGGTGGTGAGCGGCCTGGTCCTCTGCCATTACGTACCCCCATGCCAGGCAGCGTGGTGCTCGACACGGGAGTACACAATAGCACTCAGCCCTCCCTCAATCCGTCTGCTCCCAGACATCCCCGGCTCATGCTTCTGCCCTCCCTCCACACAAGATACAGAGAAAGGGCTGTGGCCAGCAGATCACTAATAGCGATCCACAATATTGTACACAGCCGTTATAAGCAGTGACACCGCCGCCGGTATGGAAAACCGCAGAATCATAGGAAACAGCTTCCCGCCCAGATAGTCAACACTTTTCGTATTCATCATGATACCTCCCCTAATTTCTATTGATACTATCTGCATTCTAACACCCATTTCCCCAAATGAAAATTTCAAAAAAGCCGCGGAGGAGATGTTTCTCTCCACACCGACCCTGACCCACCACATCAAGACTCTGGAACAGGAACTGGGCGCCGACCTGTTTGTCCGCGCCGCCAAAACCGTAAAGCTTACAGAGGCAGGAGCCACCTTTTACAGCGACGCCAGAGAGATCCTGTCCAAAATGTCCCTGGCCGAAAAAAACGTACAAAAAATAACTAATTCTGATCTGACATTCTTAAGAATCGGCTGTATCAGCACTGCTGAACTGGAATTGTTAGAAGAAATACTCCATGATCTGCGCGGACAATACCCAAAGGTATACCCACAGATTTCCATCCACGATTACTCCGGGATGAAAAACCTGTTTTCCAACAGGCAGCTGGATCTGCTGCTGGCGACAAAAGAAGGCTTGCCCATGCACAGCATGCCGATATATGTCAGCATGACATCACGATTGCGCCCACAACAGCAAGCCCGCCGCTTGGAATGATGCGCTCATTTGTAAACTCAACCGTGATATTTTTTCTCATGGTGACCTCCGGGGGTTTATTATTTCATTAATCCCAGTATACCCTGTTCTTCAAGATACTGCATTATTTTTCACCCGTTGGGTACACAATTCTGAACTATAAAAACACGCACGAACACTGAAACTATGCGATGTTTGGAAAATAATTTGTAACGAGGTTCACGGATTCAGGTTGATATCCATATCCACGAATATTCTGGATAATATTACGCCCCAGCTTTTTTCTTATGGAGTATACACTGCTTTCAATACCGTGATAATCGCCCATGACGTCTTCCCCAGTGATTGCCTTATAAATCTGTTTGGTAGTCCGCACCTGGTCATGATAATAGGCAAGTGTATACAGGACATCAAACTCTCTTGGAGTCAATTCCACTTCTTTTCCTTTGAAAAAGACTTTCCGCTGCTTTGTCCGTATCTCCACATCACCAAACGTCATTTCTTTCCCGTCTACGATGGAGATACACTCTATTTCATGGTCTTCCGCCAATACTGCCTTGATTTTTTCTACAACCTGTTCTTCCGGGTCGGAAAAGGTTGCGATTATCATTTTCCCAAGCTACCACCTTCTCTCTTTATTTTCCCCATACTGTTTTCCCTCCGACAAATACAGTCCCGTATGCTTTCTCAAATATTGTGTAAACTCAGCAGCACACCCATGCATATCCCGACAATCCAGCCACAAAAGATAGGTGGCCTGTGAAGGAACCAGCCTGATATGCAAATCCT
>CAJUPQ010000061.1 GCA_910588505.1 uncultured Hungatella sp.
ATGAATAAAGGCTTTTCAACTTATTATATCTATCGGAGGATGCAAAACAACGGATATAATCGAAACCGTTAAAAAAGAGTAATTTTGTATCTGTATAAATAAAAAGTGTCGCTTAACAGGCTATTAAGCGACACTTTTTTGTGCTGTTTTGTTATAGAAGTACCATTATGGCTTGATTTTATCGGTATTTTAAACACTTTACTTTGATAAAAAACATCCGACCTCCAATAATCGAGTAGATGAGAATTAATCTCCCCTTTCTTCTTCCTAGTCAAAACTATCCAACATCTCATAGCTTTCACTAAAGGCCAATTCATCGAAACCATTACAATTCATCTCATTTTCATAATCAAAAACTTCATTATTTTCATCAATATAGCGAATTACAATATCATCTTTCACATATAATCTATTTTCTCTTTTTTTATCAAATATAAATGCAAAATACAGTTTACCCTTTTCATCAAAATAGTACATGCGAGAGTATCTAACACCAGCATATCCTGGCAATATCTCAATCAAAGCCACTCTGTCCTCTTTATAATATATAACCACATCAGAAATTATATTATCTCTTTTTAAATTTTCCTTCTCCTCCTGAAAAGAATAATATTCCTTTCTGATCCTCCGTACTTCCTCTTCAACAGACTCTGGCACCTCCTCTTCCGTATCAACCACTGATTCAGAATGCGTTTCAACCACACTTTCCGTCGTGGTTTCATCTGTTGCTTCCGTCGTGGTTTCATCTGTTGTTTCCGTTGTAGCTTTATCTATCATTTCCGTTGTAGCCTCATCTATCGTTTTCGTTGTAGCTTCAATATTCGTCACTGTCCCAACTGTTGTCTCTTCTGTTGTAGGCGGATTACCTATAAAATCGCGAAGAGTGTAACCAGCTATTGCAAAGATTGCCGCTACAATGCCAACAAATATATTAAGCTTTTCATACCATCGTAAATCATGTCTATTCATCTCTAGTCTCCAAAATTACATGATCACTGCATATGTAATAATATGTCTCCATATTCATTTTTCACAATGCCTGAATATTTATCAGCCGATACTTCACAGTGATATATATTAGCCGCAGGCATGCCGCCTTGCTTTATCCTGGCTTCAGCCTCCGCCTCTGTCATTTGATATCTGACTATAAAATAATAAGAAGAGTTATCTTCCCTTATCTCTGAATCAAAGATCACATAGGACCCGTCATCAGGATACTTATCGCTATAATAATCTAAAATAGCATCTTCAAAATTATCACATGTTTTATCTCCTTTGTACTGAACCGTGCCATTTATATGCCACGCGCCATTGGCATTTACAGTATATCCATCCGGAGTTATTGTATCAAGTAAACAATACCCCTGTTGGTTAAAATAATAACACAGTGAATCAACCCAATACCATCCATTACTTGCATATGTTCCATCATCATTTTCATACCACCACCCTACATGATCCAGTCGCCATTGCCCTGCATAAACTGCCATTGAACATAGTAACGATAAAACCATGGATACAAACATAATCTTTAATGACCTACCTACACTCGCCATACCTCTCTCCTCCAATAATATACATATTTAGACAAGTCGTCTTTTAAAATTTTACCATATTATGGAAAATCCTTGTAGTCAGAATATTCGTTCGAAACAATCACTTTCTCTACTCCAACACAATCCCCCTAAAACAAAAAAGACGCGCTCCCACTCGGAGCGCGTCCCTCATCCAATCCAACTTTCCTCAATTATTCCTCTTCCCAATAGCCCTAAGCAGATAAAGAAACAGATTGATAAAATCCAGATACAACTGCAGCGCCGCAAAGATGGACGCCTTCTGGGCCATCTGCCCGTCATAGCAGTACGCCTGATGGTAAGCCTTGATCTTCTGGGTATCATAGGCCGTAAACAGCAGGAAAATAAAGATCCCCACGCCACAGGCCATCATCTCAAACCGCTGCAGGTTAATGAACATGGACACAACCCAGAACACCAAAAGGAACACCAGTCCGCCCACCAGGAAATTCCGCAGACTGCTAAGATCCACATGGGCAAAATACCCGATAGCCGCCATGATCCCGAAAAACAGGGATGTGGCCCCAAAGATAAACACCAGGCTGGACATGGCGTACATCAGGAAATACGCGGAGAACACCACGCCGTTAAGCACGGAGTACACCATAAACAGCGCTCTGGCCGTACCCACGGAAACCTTGGTGATCCGGGCCGACAAAAACAGCACCACCCCCAGCTCCGCGATCCCCAGCACCAGAACCATCTGCGGAATGGCGAACACATACCAAACCGCTCCGGTCACATAGCCGGTCACAGCCACCAGAAACGTGACCATAAGCCCCAGAAACATCCACCCAAAGGTCTTGGCCGTATAACGGTCCAGAGGCTCATACTCCCTGGCCGCCTCGTAAGCCCCTCCATAGTACTGATTCATATTTTGATAATCCATAAACACTCCTTTCCGGGAAACTTTTCCCTGCTTTGATATCACTCTTTTCCCGCATGGTTAAAACTTTGTTATAAATTATTCAAATTATACCACAACATAAACCCAAAGTCCATGATTTTCTGTCAGTGTATCTCCAGCTTGTGTATCTCCGGGTAACAGTTCAGATAGGTCTGCGCGTTTACCGCGCTGACCGTGCGAAAGCGTAATGGTAGCAGGCATCCGGCCCATCGCCAAAGGCGATTCTAATTGGCCGGATGCGTAACAGTTCAAGGGTCATCTGAACTGTTACATCTCCGGCCCTGTTAAGGGTGGTTGTCACAAAGCCCCTGAAACAAGCTATATCTCCACGCCAAAAGACCCACCAGCCTGAAATCACTCAGCCTGATGGGTCCCCCTATTATCCTGTCAAAACATACCTTGGCCGATTCCGCCGTTTCGGCCGGTTCTATCCCGCCTCAGGCATCTTCCGAAACCTTCGCGGATTTTGCGGCTTTCGCCTCTCCCCCGGCTTCCTCCGCCTCTTTCGCCTCTTTCACATCCGTCCCCTCAAGAACATCCTCGCCCGCCTTTTCAGCCTCTTCTTTCTTCTCTTCCTTCCACTGCCATCCCAGCCTTCCATACCGTCTGGCCGTTTCATAGAGTTCATCCTGAAGCTCCTCTGTCAGCTCCTTCTCCGTAATCCGCCATTTCCAGTTGGTTCCCACTGTGGACGGCTTGTTCATCCGGCAGGAATTGTCGTACCCCAGATAATCCTGCATGGGAATCACGCACAGCTTTGCCCGGCTTCTCATAATCAAACTGATCAATGCCTTGTGCAGGTATTTCCTGGGCGTGTACTGGTCGCAGAGATATTCCCTGGCCATGTTCATCTCCGCCTTGCTGATGCTGTCAAACCAGCCCACCAGCGTCTCATTGTCATGGGTTCCGGTGTAGGCCACGGAATTCTCCCCGTAGTTGTGGGGCAGATAATCGCTGGCGCTGCCGGTATCTCTGGAATCAAAGGCAAACTCCAGCACCTTCATCCCCGGGAACCCGCTGTCTTTCACCAGTTTCCGCACAGAATCCGTCACATACCCCAGATCCTCGGCGATCACCTCCCGCTCCCCCATAACCTCTTTCATCCGGTTAAACAGGCCGATGCCCGGCCCCTTCTCCCATTTCCCCACAATGGCCGTCTCGGCCCCATAAGGAATGGAATAATACTCGTCAAATCCCCTGAAATGGTCAATGCGCACCACGTCGTACAGCTTAAAGCAGTAATCCAGCCGCTCCATCCACCACTGGTAGCCCGTATCCCGATGGTAATCCCAGCGGTAAAGGGGGTTGCCCCACAACTGCCCCGTAGCCGAAAATCCGTCCGGCGGACACCCCGCCACAGCGGTAGGCACATTATTTTCGTCAAGCTGGAACAGCTCCGGATGGGCCCAGGCGTCGGCGCTGTCCATGGCCACGTAGATGGGAATGTCCCCGATAATTTTCACTCCCTTGTCATTGGCGTAAGCCTTTAACTTCATCCACTGTCTGTAAAACTGGTACTGGAGATACTGGTGGAACTCAATCTCAAAATACTGCTCTTTCCGATAATAATCCAGGGCAAATCCCCACCGAAGCCGGATATCCTCGGCCCACTGGGTCCACGGCTTTCCGTCAAAACGCTCCTTCACCGCCATAAATAACGCGTAATCCTTCAGCCACCAGCTATTTTTCTCCACAAACTCAAGGTACTCTCTGTTTTCGCTGACCTTGCTCCGCTCATAAGCCTTTCTCAGCAGCGGATAGCGGCTCTTGTACATTTTCTCATAATCAATATCCTTAGGATCTTTGCCAAATTCCGCCGCCCGGCACTCCTTCTCGGTGAGGACGCCCTCCTCCACCAATGCCTCCAGGCTGATAAAATAGGGATTGCCCGCATAAGTGGAAAATGACTGGTAAGGCGAGTCCCCGAAACTGGTGGGAACCAGAGGAAGAATCTGCCAATAACACTGGCCCGCCTCTTTCAGCCAGTCCACGAAATCGTAAGCGCTCTGAGAAAAACAACCGATACCGTACTTAGACGGCAAACTGGTAATAGGCAGTAAAATGCCTGCTGCTCTGTTCATGAAACTTTACCTCTCCTTCTTTGTAATCATAACCCCAAAGTGGTCTGAAACCACCTCATCATGAATACCATTACATATTACTTCCGATTTGTCAATGTCTATTTCTTCATTGCACCAAATATAATCAATCCTCATCCCCCCGGCATTGTCCTTAAGCCGCTCCTTCCAGCCGTCAATCACCTTACCCACGGTAATGCCGCCGTCCTTTTCCTTTGCCAAATCATAAGTATCCTTCCAGCCGGAAGCCCTGACATAATCCCAGCCCTCCCCTGTAATCCCGGCAGGACTGTTAAAATCTCCCATAACCCACACCGTTTCATTTGCGGTCCGATGGGCGTCAATCTCATGTGCGACCCTGTCCCAATGGCTGGCAAAGGGTTCCTCTTCATCCTCCCACCAGCCCATGTGAACCGAATAAAACCACATTCCGCCCGCCTTAACTCCTACCATCTTCCGGGTTTTCCAGTTGTGGAAATCATGGCTTCTGCTGATAAAAAACTGGACCGCCTTCTCAACGGGCCTGCGGGAAAATACAGCCAGCCCTTCCTCGTAAATGTCATACCCCACCTTAGCCGGAGCCCAGGTCCAGTAATATTCGCAGCCCTTTTCTTTCAAAAGCCTTGCCAAAGCCAATCCGTGGTTATCCTTCCGCAAAGGGACGTCATTGCCCGGACAGTGTACATACCCCAAATCCGCATCCACCTTCGCCTCCGGCTGTGAAATCGTCTGGTTTACCTCCTGAAGAGCAATCACATCCGGCATATTCCTGGCAGCCACCTGGGCAAATACTGCCAGCTTCCTCTCATACTCCGGCTCCGCCAGACTGTGGGTGTTTAATGTCATCAGCTTCATCGTCCCATCCCCTTCCCAATCTCTGTGCCTTCTCGTTTCTGTCCGGCTCGCCTCCCCCTACCCCGCCGGGCAAGTTCAAAAAACTCCGCTGCGCTCCGTTTTCCTCGCTTTGCGGCTGTCGCCACATAGCTTATAAAATGTCATTAATATCTGATTTCAGCACGTCCGCCTTAGGTCCGTAAACCGCCTGGATTCCGTTATCCTTTTTCAGAAGCCCCAAAGCGCCCTCCGCCTTCCACGCGGCGATGTCAGCCACTTTCTCGGGGTCCTTTACCGTAACCCTCAGCCTGGTCATGCACGCGTCTACCAGGGTTATATTCTCTCTTCCGCCTAACAGCCCGATAATTCTCTCGGCCTGGCCGTTGCCGCCGCCCTTTGAGCCGCCCTGGCCTGCGCCGCCTTCCTCATCAGAACCCTCGTCGGTGTAATTGCCCAGACGTCCCGGAGTGGCAAACTTAAACCTGTCAATCATCACATAAGCCACAAAATATCCGATGGCAAAGAATACCACAACCGCAATCACAAAATTAATCAAATCACCGGCCAGCCCAGCCTTCAGGGACATGGGAACCCTGGTAAGGAACTCCAGATTTCCGAAAGAATGAAGCCTTAAATTCACAATCCCCGCCATGGCAAAGGCGCAGCCCTGCAGCACCGCGTAAACCACGTACAGCGGAAGAGCACAGAACATAAACATAAACTCCAAAGGCTCCGTAACGCCGGTCAAAAACACTGCCAGCACCGTTGAAAAGAACATGGAACGGTAATTGGCCTGTTTATCCTTGTCAACCCTGCGGTACATCGCCAGCGCGATACCCAGCAAAAGCCCCGTCGCGCCGATCATCTGCCCAACCTTGAACCTTGCGGGAATCACTGTCTCCATCAGGTTGGTGTAGGAAGCCATATCTCCGGCATCCTTAAAGTTAATCAAATCCGTAACCCAGGCCAGCCACAGCGGATCCTGTCCAAACACCTGAGACCCTGCGTTGATCCCCGTCTGAATGGTGTAAGTCCCGCCAAAAGACGTATAGTTCATAGGAATGGTCAGCATATGGTGAAGGCCGAACGGAAGCAAAAGCCTTTCCAGCGTCCCGTAAATAAACGGAGCCAAAACCGGGGACGTGGAGGACGAATTGGCAATCCACACGCCGAAATTGTTGATTCCCGTCTGCACCACCGGCCAAACCACAGCCAGCACCGCGGAAATAATCACGGACCACACAATAACCACCATAGGCACAAACCGCTTGCCGTTGAAAAATGCCAAAGCGTCGGGAAGTTTCCTATAATTATAGTACTTATTGTAAATCATTCCGCCGGCAAAACCGGAAATAATACCCACAAACACGCCCATATTCAGCGCCGGAGCCCCGAGAACAGAGGTAAAATACCCATTTACCAGAATTTCCTGCCCAAACAAGGTGTGAGTAACCGCGTCCGGGTCATTTAACATCCCAGCCGTAACCCCGAAAATAGCGCCTGTAATACAGTTAATCAATATAAACGCAATCACCGCCGCAAACGCGCCGCCAGCCCGCTCCTTTGCCCAGGAACCGCCGATAGCCACCGCAAACAAGATGTGCAGGTTGTTGATCACCGCCCAGCCGATGTTCTCCATGGTGCTTCCCACCATAAGAACCATGTTCACGTCCGCGCCTGCCATCTGCACCAGTTTACCAAGGCTTATCATCAGACCGGCCGCCGGCATAACAGCGATCACCACCATCAGCACCTTGCCCAGCTTCTGGAGAAAATCAAAATTAATCTTAATCTTTCCGCCCTTCCCCCCGCCGGATAAGGACTCTTTGCCGCCAGCCCCGGCGCTACCGCCGCTTCCCCCGGTGCCTTTGCCACTGCCAGCCCCAGTGCTTCCCCCGGCAGCCGACGCTCCTTCCCCGCTTCCCTGGGCCTTCCCATCCCCGGTCACGGTGAGAACTGCCGTCCTACCCGCCTGGGCCTGCCCCTCATGATAATCCAGGCTTTTCCCTTCCATGCCGCCGCAGACTAAAACCGGAGTCACCGGGTTAATATTCCTGGCCGCCAAAAATTCCAAATCCACCTTTGCCACAGGGTCGCCCGCTTTCACCTTATCTCCAGGCTTTACAAAAACCTCAAAACATTCGCCCTTCAGCCCTACGGTCTCCAGGCCCACATGAATCAGAAGCTCCAGCCCATCCTCCGTCCGAAACCCGAAAGCGTGAAGAGTCTCCGCCACCGAAGCCACCTCACCGTCCACCGGGCTGACAATGGTTCCTTTTGTGGGAATCACCGCGATGCCGTCGCCGATAATTTTCTGGGAAAACACCGGGTCCGGAACCTGGTCCAGGGGTATGGCATTGCCGGTAACCGGGGATAATATGTCTCGTCCCAAATGAATCTCACTGCTGCTCATCTCTACTTACCTCCTGCTGTATTATTTCTTGTACAATGGGGAATTGTAATTTCCGTCTGCATTCCTATACGGCAATTCACGGCCCGCCAATCTCCTGCCCACAAATCACGCAAAATAAATGCAAGCTTCTTGCATTAACTATATATTTTTTGCATTGTTTTTGCAATATCAATTTCGCAATTTTCGTCTTTTCTCCATAATACACAATTTCTTATACTGATTTTTATGCATATTTTATAATCTTCATGATTCCTTCATTAACCTGACAGTTATTTTTCAAGTTTCTATCCGTCCTGCCATGCTCTTTCCACCCCCTCGCTATTGCCCTCATCAATTCCCTCACCATTACGCTCAAACTCCTCCCTCATCTTTCTCTGCTATTTTTGCGCAACTCATATTGTTATTTGCATTATTTTCTCTCATAATTGCATAAATTATTTTTCATCCCTTGCACAAAACACATTGACTTTTCCCTTATTCCCTCCTACAATTAAGATAATATTTATTTTAGTATCCTATTTGGGCCGCAATTCCATGATCCGGCGATTTATTACTCTACAGCGTATTTAAAAATGGCTTCCGTCAAGATATGCCTCCCCTTATACGGGAAGTACACCCAGAGTCTCCCCTGCATCTGCCTTTGAGGGAGTCTCTTCCAGAATCCCTTTTGCACCTGCCGTTGCGGCTGATTTTACATCATATGCACATAAATATTAAGGAGGTTCCCAATTTTATGGCAGTTACCCTGAAAGACGTGGCAGCCCTTGCCGGCGTGTCCCCTTCCACCGTATCCAGAACCTGCAAAGATAACCCGTCCATCAGCGAGGAGACCAAAGAAAGGGTCCGCCGCGCCATGGCCCAGCTAGGCTACGACCCGGGTGGTCTGTCCCAGTCCGCCTCTCCCCAATTGGAAACGTCCCGCTCCATTGGCATTATCCTCCCGCCCTCCCAGAAGGAAGTCTACGAAAACTCCTTCTATCTGGAGACCATCCGGGGTATCAGCCAGTTCTGCAGCCACCGCCAGTATATGAACACCGTCATTACCGGCCAGAACGAGACGGAGTTGTTAAAGGTCATCCAGTCCCTTGTCCGCACCGGCCAGGTGGACAGCTTTATCATCCTCTACTCCCGGCAGAAGGACCCGGTTATTGACTATCTTTATAATGAAGGGCTTTTGTATGTGCTTATTGGAAAAGCCTACCAGTATGCCAACCAAACCATTTACATTGACAATGACAACCTGCTGGCAAGTCAGGAAGCCACGGAATACCTGATCCGCCTGGGCCATAAATCCATCGCTTACCTGGGAAGCGACAGCAGCCTGATGTTTTCCGCTGACCGGAAGGCCGGATACCAGACGGCTCTGGCCCTTCATCAGCTTCCCCTGCGGCCTGACCACTGTTTGGAGATTGCCTCTGTGTCAAGAGACGACGGAAGTTCCCTCCGCGCCATGCTCCAAAGCCCTGACCGCCCCACGGCCATGGTGGTCAGCGACGATATCCTGGCCGTGTCCCTGGAGCGGGCGTGCCTGGAGGTGGGACTGTCCATCCCAAAGGATTTGTCCATCATCTCCTTTAACAACTCCCTTCTAGCCAGGCTCACCTCCCCTCAGCTGACCTCCATAGACGTCAACTCCTGCCAGCTGGGCATTGAAGCCGCCTCCCAGATCATCAACCATATGGAAAATCCCAACCTTATGGCCACCAAAATCATTGTCCCCCACCACCTGATCGAGCGGGATAGCTGCCGGGCTTTCGTATAGCCGGGCCCAAAGGTATTGAGTGAGCAAAGGGGGCGAGGGGGCGAGGGGCCTTTTGCTCACTCAATTATACACACAATTTAATTATTTACCGCAAGAAACCGTTCTTAAGCACCTAAACCACTTCCCCCTCCCCGCCCCCAAAAAAGGACCCATCAGCCTCAACTACCTGGCCTGATGGGTCTCCGACTGCCCTGTTAAAAAGATTCTATACGATCTTTCTCACTGTGCCAGCTTCTCTCCCAGTTCCCTGCATGCCCCAAGGGCCTCCTCATCCGGCGCGTTGTTTGCCGTGACGCCCTGGCCTGCCACCTTTGCGCCCGCGTCCTCCATCCGTTTGGCCCAGATCCGCATCCACTCCCCGTCGCCCCAGTCATAAGAGCCGAAAAGCCCCACAGTCTTACCGGACACAAATTCCTCCAGGGCGGACACGAAAGGCTCCATCTCCCCTTCCTCCAGCTCCTCACTCCCCATAGCCGGGCACCCCAGCGCAAAAACCGATGCGTCACTAAGCATCTGAGGATCAGCGCTGCCAACCTCCATCACCACCGGATGGGCTCCCCCGCTTTCAATCCCTTCCCCCACAGCCTTTGCCATGGCCTCCGTATTTCCCGTTCCGCTCCAATAGATCACATAAATATCTTTCATCTTAATCTCCTTTCTTATTTCGATCCATTTCTGCTTTACCGCCCAATCTCCTCCACCGCGATCTGGCCCAGGGGATATCCCGCGCAGACCTCCTCCACAGCCCTCTCCCTGGCTCTGTCATATCTGGCAAATAAATGCGCGGCTCTCTCCCTGTCATGATAAACCTTCCAATATTTCTCCATCAGACAGTTTCTGCCTTTGTTCTCGATAAATCCCTTCACATCCTCCAAAGGATATTCCAAGATCACACCCAGCTCATGGGGAAATTCCTGCCCGGCCAGGGCATACCCGGCATACCGTCCCCGCAGCCGGATGATCACCGCGGCTACGGTCATATCCTCATACCCCCGGCTTCTCAAAAAATCTTTCACCTTGGCGTCCTCCAACAGGCTCTGAAGCCTTCGGTAGCGGTATAGCAGCAAAACCTCCCGCCCTCTGTGGACTGCCAGGAGCACGCACAAAATACTGCTGCCCCTAAAGGCCCTCTGCAGTTTTCTCCATGTCCCTGGCTCTGCCGTCATAACATTGGAGCTCTTAACGCCTTTGAGCACCGGGCCGCAATGGAACGCCGCCTGAAAGCCCAGCCTGGACTCCGGGCTGCTGGCATCTAAAAAATCTAACATGGCTTCTGCTGACATACTCCATTCTACCTCCTGTTTCCGGTATATTCTCTGGTCATCCCATGATAGATCAGTACTGACGCTGACCCTGCATAAAATCCCGTAGAATTAAGCGCCTGCGATTTTCGCGGCTCAGTACTAGAATCTCCATAAAACGGCCAAACTATGTAGTTAGTTATTGCTAACTATTTATTATATTAGCATATGCTAACTCATTTTTCAAGATGCTTTTTTCTCAAATATGTGATACACTAGAGGATATGGCCTCCCGAAATGAACACCGTGACGGGACTTATCCGCTTACAGGCGTGGGCCTTAATGTAAATGTAACCGTTTAGATGGCCTATCATCTTGTCCGCCTTTGGCAGGCAAAATTCATGCCTGATTCCCCGCCGTCCAAACTGTTACAAGTAAATCATGGAAGGAACCTTAATTATGAGAATAGGATTTGACAATCAACAGTATCATATCACACAGTCAGAACACATAAAAAACCGGATCAGCCAGTTTGGGGACAAGCTGTACCTGGAATTCGGCGGAAAACTGTTTGACGACTACCACGCCTCCCGGGTCCTGCCTGGCTTTGCCCCTGACAGCAAGCTTCAGATGCTGATGCAGCTTGCGGACCAGGCGGAGATCGTGGTGGCCATCCGGGCCTCGGACATTGAGAAGAATAAGGTCCGCTACGATCTGGGCATCACCTATGACCTGGACGCGCTGCGCCTGATCCAGTCCTTCCGGGACAGAGGGCTTTATGTGGGCAGTGTGGTCATCACCCAGTACACCGGCCAGCCGGCGGCAGACACGTTCAAGGAGAAGTTAGAGCGCATGGGGATCCGGGTGTACCGCCACTATCCCATTGACGGCTACCCCAACAACATCTCCACCATCATCAGTGACAACGGCTTTGGCAAGAACGATTACATAGAGACTTCCAGGCCTCTTGTCATTGTCACAGCCCCAGGCCCGGGCAGCGGCAAGATGGCCACCTGCCTCTCCCAGCTCTACCACGAGAACCGCAGGGGCATCAAGGCGGGCTACGCCAAATTTGAGACATTTCCCATCTGGAACCTGCCCTTAAAACATCCGGTGAACTTAGCCTACGAGGCGGCCACCGCTGACTTAAACGACGTGAACATGATCGATCCCTTCCACCTGGAAGCCTATGGACAGACCACGGTAAACTATAACCGGGACGTGGAGATCTTCCCGGTTCTCAACGCTATCTTTGAGGGGATCTACGGGGAAAGTCCATACAAGTCCCCCACAGACATGGGAGTCAACATGGTCGGCAACTGCATCATTGACGACGATGTCTGCCGGGAAGCTTCCCTCCAGGAGATCCTCCGCCGCTACTATCACGCCCTGAACCGCCTGGCCCGGGGCAACGGCTCTGAGGATGAGGTGTACAAGATCGAGCTGCTGATGAAGCAGGCCAGGATCACGGAAAAGGACAGAAAGGTGGCCGTGGCGGCCAACGAAAAAGCCCAGGCAAACGAATCCCCCGCCGCCGCCCTGGAACTTCCCGACGGACAGATCGTCACCGGAAAGACCAGCGACCTTTTAGGTCCCTCCGCCGCCCTGCTTCTAAACGCGGTAAAGGCCCTGGGAAACATCCCCGACGAGATCCATCTCATCGCCCCGTCGGCCATTGAGCCCATCCAAAAGCTAAAAGTCAATTATTTCGGAAACAAGAATCCAAGGCTCCACACCGACGAGGTTCTCATCGCCCTGTCCATGTGCGCCGCCACAGACGCAAACGCCCAGAAAGCCTTGGACCAGCTGTCCAAACTAAAAGGCTGCCAGGCCCACACCTCGGTCATGCTGTCCAATGTAGACATCCGTACCTTCCAGAGACTGGGGGTGGAGCTGACCAGCGAGCCTGTATTTGAGCATAACAAGATCTACCAGTAACGGGTTCAAACAAAAAAAGACCCATCAGCCGGCTCTCCGGCGGCTGATGGGTCCCCTGGCGATCACGTGAGTGATCATTCATAATAACATTCTGCCATGGTGTCATCCCTCAATGGCAATATAGCGATTCTCCTCTGTCTTCGGCAGCGCCTCCTTCTTCGGAACCGTCAGCCTTAAGATCCCGTTATCAAACTTGGCCTTAATATCCTCCTGGGTAACCTCCTTGCCCACAAAGAACCGCCTCTGACAGGAACCGGAGTACCGCTCTCTGCGGATGTATCTCCCCTTGTCATCCTTCTCGTCCCTGTCGCTGCTCGTCTGGGCCTGGATGGTCAGGTATCCGTCCTTTAACTCTGCCTTGATGTCCTCCTTCTTAAATCCCGGCATCTCGATGTCCAGCTCATATCCCTGGTCCGTGTCGCGAATATCGGTCTTCATCAACGTGTTAAACGCGGAATCGTTCCTGTAACTCCCAAAGGGGAAACCATCCATAAAATCATCAAATACGTGTTCTCCGAAAATACTTGGCATTAACATAATCATCTCTCCTTATCTATGAAAACTATTTGTTTTATTTGTTATACATGTAATATAGCACATGTTGTTAGCACTGTCAAGAGATGAGTGCTAAAAAATTGTGAAGTATTTGTGAACTCTGCGGAGATACGGCTTTTTATTGTTTTTTCTGGAAAACTCGAATAGACTAATTTATGGAAGAAACTGAATATTGATATTGTTTTCAATTATGTGGGATAAATGTCGTTACCAAAAAATCTGCTTGAATCCTATCAATATAGGCAAGCAGTGCGACCAAAAAAGTACCGCCCAAAAATAGCAGGCTTAATACCTCATATGTAGTCATATGCACCACCTCCCCTCTTTCGCAAGTTTGGGAGACTTACCACCTTGTAACACGGTTGTTTTCTGTAATATATTATAGCACAGATAACACAGATTCAAAGTCCTCCCTGGTCCGGTACGATTCCCACAAAGAAACCCCGGTCAGCCCAAAGCTGCCCGGAGTTCCCTTCGCGTATCTTATTTCATTTTACTTCCCAGCCATCTGTCTCTCCTGGGCCTCGATCATCTTCTTCACCATATAACCGCCCACGGAACCGTTCTGCGCTGATGTCAGGTTTCCGTTATAGCCGTTGGTCAGCGGTACGCCGATCTCGCCTGCAACCTCCATCTTGAATTTGTCCATTGCCTCTCTTGCCTCAGGTACATTTGTAGTGTTCGTAGATTTGTTAGACATAATAAACGCCTCCTTGATTTAAGTGTGTTGGTTAATTGCTACACTCCTATTATGTGCCTCACAAAAAATAATACACTAGAAGGTTCTGCGTAAAATGTCATTTTTTAACAAATCCCCATTCCATGTCCTTTCGATACGGCTGCCGCAACCCTCCGAAGGTTCCGTCTCCTGTCCAGGTTCCGATCTGCTGCCATTACGCTTTCGCGCGGTCAGCGCAGTAAACGCGCAGACCTGTCTGAACGGTTCCGATCTGCTTCCCTATAAGCTTATAAATTCACCCTGTCATAGCTGCTCTCCAGATATCGGGAAAGGCGCCGTTTTAACTCCTGGTGCTCTTCCCGCAAAAGCTCCCCGTCCTCCAGAAGAAGCCGGTCCACCTCATCGGACACGGTCTTTAAGATATTGGCGTCCGTAAAGATATCCGCCAGCTTAAACTCCATGTCCCCGCTCTGACGGATGCCGAAGATATCCCCTGGGCCCCGAAGCTTCAGATCCTCCGAGGCGATGTAAAAGCCGTCGTTGGAGCGGTTTAAGATATCCAGGCGCTCCGCCGTCCCCTCCTGGTCCCCGCAGTTGACCATAATGCAGTAGGACTGATGCTTCCCCCGGCCCACCCGGCCCCGCAGCTGGTGGAGCTGGGCCAAGCCGAACCGCTCCGCGTTCTCGATCATCATCACCGTGGCGTTCGGCACATTGACCCCCACCTCGATGACCGTGGTGGACACCAGAACCTGGATCTGGCCTGCCGCGAAACGCTCCATGATCTCATTCTTCTCCTTCCCCTTCATCTTCCCGTGGAGAAGGTCCACCGAGATCCCGGGCAGCGCCTCCCGAAGGGTCTTTGTGTAGTCCACCACATTTTCCGCCTCCATAAGCTCGCTGAACTCCACCATAGGGCAGATCACATAAGCCTGGCGCCCCTGCTCCACCTGTTTCCTGATAAATGCGTAGGCGTTGGGCCGGTAGCCTGTATTTACCACGCAGTTTTTCACCTGCAGCCTGCCTCCCGGCAGTTCATCGATCACAGAAATATCCAGATCCCCGTACAGGATGATGGCCAGAGTCCTGGGGATGGGGGTGGCGCTCATGACCATAACATGAGGCTCCTGGCCCTTGTCCCCCAGCATCTGTCTCTGGCCCACGCCGAACCGGTGCTGCTCGTCCGTGATCACCAGGGCCAGCCGGTCATAGACCACCTTATCCTGGATCAGAGCGTGGGTTCCCACAATAATATCCGCCTCATGGCTTTTGACCTTCTCATAGGCAGCCCGCTTCTCCTTTGCCGTCATGGAGCCTGTGATCAGCACAGGAACCTTGTCAATCCCATGTTCCGCAAAAAGGCTGCGCATGCCCTCATAGTGCTGTCTTGCCAGAACCTCCGTGGGAGCCATAAGCGCCCCCTGGCAGCCGTTGTAAGCAGCCGTCAGAAGGGCCAGCACAGCCACAATGGTCTTCCCGGAGCCCACGTCGCCCTGGATCAGCCGGTTCATCACCAGGCCTCCCGACAGATCCCCAAGAACCTCCTGTAACACCTTCTGCTGGGCTCCCGTCAGGTCATAGGGAAGGTCCTGGATCAGCCTTTTCACCTCCCTTGACGGCTCCATGACCCAGGCGCTCTTTTTGTCCTGCCGTTTCTCCTTCAGCCTGCGCACAGCCAGGACAAAGAGGAAAAACTCGTCGAACACCAGCCGCTTTCTGGCAAACAAAAGCTGCTGCCGGTTCTCCGGAAAATGGATGTGCTCCAGGGCAAAATTGTACTCTGCCAGCTCATACCGCTTCCGGATGTAAGCCGGAAGGTACTCCCGCTCCATCTGCCTAAGGCCCAGAGCCTGGGCCACAGCCTTTGAGATGGCCTTGTTGCCCAAGCCCTTTGTCTGTCCGTACACCGGCTGCATGGACTCCATCATGGCCTCATAGCCTTCCTTCGTAAAGATCTCCGGCTGCTCCATGGTCAGGCGGTTGTTCTTTTTAACCACCTTTCCGTAAAAAACGTGGTACGTCCCTGCCTGCAATGTATTCTTCAAAAAAGGCATATTAAACCAGGTTAGCTGCAAAGACCCTGTGGGATCCCTCAAGGAGGCGGTGATCACTTTCTTGTTCTGAAAAGCGCGGACCGACGCCGACTTCTGCAAAATCCCCGCCGCGGCCCCCGTCATATCCGGCTTTAGCTCCCCCACAGGGGAGGGAGGCCCATAGGTGTGGTAATCCCGGGGATAATAGGTAAGCAGATCCCGGATCGTAAAGATCCCCAACCGCTCAAACAGCTTCCCTGTCTTGTCCCCGATCCCCTTTAAAGCGCGGACCGACTCCTGCTCTCTCTCCATAATATCCTCAAACCTCACACAAGGGGCCTTACCCATCCCCGGGCCCGGCCCCTGCCATTTCCTGTCTTATCTTTTCCGTTGCCGTCACTGGGCTTCTCACTAGGCCTGTGACGAACAGATGCTTACGCTCACTCTACGGACATGAGATAGTAATAGATGGGCTGTCCGCCGCCATGGAGCTCCACCTCGCACTGGGGCCAGGCTTCCTCCACCCGCTCCAAAAACTTCTCCGCCGTCTCGTCCTCAATATCCACGCCGTAGTAGATGGTGATCAGCTCCGACTCCTCATCCACCATGGCTTTCAGCGTATCCAGGGCCGTGTCCATGACAGACTTGCCCACGCACAGGATCCCTGCGTCGCCGATGCCCATGATGTCGCCTGCGTGGATCTCCTTGTCGTCGATCACGGTGTCCCGCACCGCGTACGTGATCTGGCCCGTCTTCACCCGGCCCATCTCCGCCATCATGGCCTCCTTGTTCTCCTGGGGCGAAAGGTCAGGCACAAAATTAATGATACCCGTGATGCCCTGGGGAACCGTCTTTGAAGGAACCACCACAATATT
Source organism: uncultured Hungatella sp. (assembly GCA_910588505.1). Taxonomy (GTDB): domain Bacteria; phylum Bacillota; class Clostridia; order Lachnospirales; family Lachnospiraceae; genus UBA3402. The sequence continues at coordinate 16,890 of CAJUPQ010000061.1, forward strand.
CTTATCCTCAGCCAGGGAAGCCGCCTGCTCCGCCGCCAGGATGATGTTGCTGTTGTTTGGAAGGATGTAGATCGTGTCCGCGTTCACCTTGTCAATGGCGTTTAGCATATCCTCGGTGCTGGGATTCATGGTCTGGCCGCCCTCGATCAGGTAGTCCGCCCCAATGCCCTGGAAGATCTCCCCAAAGCCTCTGCCGATAGACACCGCGATAAAGCCGTACTCTTTCCTGGGCTGCTGCTCATCCCCCTGGCTTAGGGCCGCCTCCGGGTCCCCCACAGCTTCCAGAGCCTTCTGTTCCCTGGCCTTTCTCTCCGAATCCTTGATCAGCCGCTCCTCATGCTCTTCCCGCATGTTGTCGATCTTCATCCTGGACAGGGGGCCAAAGGTCAGGGCTTTCTGGATGGCAAGACCCGGATCGTTGGTGTGGACGTGAACCTTCACCACATCATCGTCAGACACCACCACGATAGAATCCCCAATGGACTCCAAATACGTCTTAAACTCCCGCTCCTGTCTGTCCCCGTACTCCTTCTCCACGTTGATGATAAATTCCGTGCAGTAGCCGAACTTGATATCCGCCTCCTCCAGAACCGCTCTCTGCTCCGCATTTTCCCCGGTCCGTGAGGGCGCGGCTTCTGCCTTGGGCTCCACATGAAGGTCTGTCTCCTTGCCTAAAAGGCCGTCCAGACATCCCTTCATCACCTGCATCAGACCCTGACCGCCGGAATCCACCACACCGGCCTGCTTTAATATAGGAAGCATCTCCGGCGTCTGGCTCAGCACATGATCCCCGTGGGCAATAACCTTCTGGGCAAACTCGATCACATCCTCAGTCTCCGTCACCAGCTCCACAGCCTTGTCAGCCATGCCCTTGGCCACCGTCAGGATCGTACCCTCCTTTGGCTTCATGACAGCCTTGTAGGCAGTCTCCGTGGCCCGTACAAAGGCGTTTGCCAGAGTGGTGGTGGTGATGGTCTCAAGGGACTTGATCTCCTTGGTAAATCCCCGAAACAGCTGGGACAGGATCACGCCGGAGTTGCCCCGGGCGCCCCGAAGGGAACCGGAGGAGATGGCCTTTGCCAGGTTCTCCATGGTAGGCTCTTCAATGGCAGCCACTTCCCTGGCTGCCGACATAATGGTCATGGTCATGTTCGTGCCCGTATCTCCGTCCGGAACAGGGAACACGTTCAGTTCGTTAATCCATTCCTTTTTTGCTTCCAGGCTCTTGGCTCCCGCCAAAAAAGCCCTTTGAAGAGTTTTTGCGTCAATCGTATTCATACCCACCAGCTGCTCCTCCTTAATCAATCACTCTGACGCCTTCGACATAGATGTTGATCTTGTCAACGGTCATCCCGGTGAATTCTTCCACTTTGTATTTCACATTTTCGATCAGATTGTCCGCAACCGCCGAGATGCTGATGCCGTAAGCCACGATCACGTGGAAATCCAGCAAAATGTGATTGTCCCTGATCTCCACGTTGATCCCGTGGGTCAGGCTCTCCTTTTTCAAAAGCTTCACAAGGCCGTCCTTCATGCTGATGGCCGCCATACCCACAATGCCGAAGCACTCCACTGCCGTTGTCCCCGCGTAAATGGCGATGACTTCCGGATTGATCAGGATCTCGCCTAATTTGTTGCTGATCCGCCCTTTCATGAAAAAACCTCCCATCTTCCTTATACGTGATCCGCCGCCGTCAGCTTTCGCGTTCCGCCCCGCAAGCGGCAAATCCCGCTATGCTTGATCATTCCTTATGCTTATTCTGCCCAGGCTAAGTCCTGCTATACTTTATGAAGCGCTCCGGGCAGAGGTATAGGTAAAGTATACCACACCGGGCATATTGTGTCTATGACAAAGATTTTTAAAATTTCGCTTGCAAATTGTGGCATAATCTGTTATTATACATATTGTTGTGGGTTCCGTGTATTGGAAGCCAAGTAGCTGTTAAGGAGGTGCGATCATGGCTAAATGTTCAATTTGCGGTAAGGGCGTTCACTTTGGCAATGCAGTGAGCCATTCCCATAGAAGATCCAACAAGATGTGGAAACCTAACGTGAAATCCGTCAAAGTAAAAGTGAACGGCGGCGCGAAGAAGATGTATGTATGTACTTCTTGCCTGCGTTCCGGCTTAGTTGAGAGAGCTTAATGAAATACGATGTTTAAACTCCAGGGCATAGCGCTCTGGAGTTTTTTTTCTGAAAAGAACATGGGCCGTGGCAGTCCCGATTTTGTGCCAGAGCCCGGCAATGGGCCGCGACAAAAAGCCCGGATCCGGGCGCTCCCTCTCCTGAGCGCCCGGCCGGGCTTTTCCTGCTGTATTTATTTTGCGTTGTCAACAGCCTTTACCGCAGCTGTCTTGTACCCGCCGATGGATACCGTAACGCCTGCCAGAAGGTCCGCGTCCGTTGGCTTGGTGGACTCGTCCACTGCAATGCCTTCCACTTCGGCGGCAGTCTTGCCTACAAAGTATTCCTCCAGAGTAGCAGCCTGCTCAAACCACTCTTTGCCAATGCCGGAAGCGGGCTTCATGTTGTAATCATTGCCAAGCTGTCTCTTGGTCTTTACGCCTGCGGTCAGATCGGAAGTGATCTTGCCCTCCGCGTCAAACTTCACCGTTCCCTGGGTGGAGTCGATGATACAGGTCGTGATCTTCCCGTCGCCGTCCGTAGTTACAGCCACATATGTAGAGTATGCCTGGCACTGTCCCTCGGCGTCAGCCTCAGCGTCCTTGGACTTATCCATGTTGGTGATGATGCCAAGACCCAGCTTGTCGCCCTCGCCGGCGCCCTCGGCCTTGGCGTTCTCAGCCGCCTCGGCGATGGCTTCCTTGTAGCTGCCGATCTTAACCGTAACGCCTGCCACCAGGTCCGCGTCCGTTGGCTTGGTGGACTCGTCAACCGCGATGCCCTTTACTTCCTCGGCAGTCTTTCCGATCACGTACGCCTCCATAGCCTCTGCCTGCTCGTACCACTCCTTGCCGATCCCGGAAGCCGGCTTCATGTTGTAATCCTCTTTCAGTTCCTTCTTAGTCTTAAACTCCTCGGTCATAACTACTTTGCCCTCGGCGGTAAATCCCATCTTGTTCTGAGCCGTATCCAGTTTACAGCTTACGATCTTCCCGTCAGCGTCGATCACAACAGCCGCCGCCACGGAATCTACCTGAGCCAGGCCGTCCCCGTCCTCAGCATTCTTGGAGCTTCCCATGGAAGACACAACAGCCAGACCTGTCTTGTAGCCCCCTGCGGAAGCTTCCTTGGCCTCGGTCTCTGCCTCTGTCTCCTCAGCCGTGGTGGTCTCCTGGGCTGTGGTGGTCTCTGCCTCGGTCTCAGCGGCTGTGGTAGTGGCCGCCTCTGTAGCCGCCGATGTCTGAGCCGTCTCCTGTCCGCCGCATCCCGCTGCCAGAGACACGACCATCATAGATGCCAGTAAAATGCTTGCCTGTTTCTTCATAATATGAAATCCTCCATTGTTTTATTGCGCGCTGACCAAGATCCCCGTATTCTGTCACCGGGGCGCGGATATGGACAGCCGCTCTTTTATACCTTTATCATACCGGCAAATTGTATCAAAAATATGTTTTTATCAGTTCGATTTTGTGATAAAATACAGGAGGAAAGACACAAAAATGACATCTTTTTAAGCTATAGTATTTATGGAAAGGAGTCACCTATGGATAAAATCCTGATTGCGGATGATAACGTGCAGATAACCAGAATCTTAAGCGAGTTTGCCAAAAAAGAGGGCTACGAGCCTGTGGTGGCCTTTGACGGAGACGAAGCTTTGGAACTGTTTGAACAAAATTCTTTTGCCGTGGTCCTGCTGGATGTGATGATGCCCAAGCAGGACGGTTTTGAGGTGTGCCGCAAGATCCGAAAGACCTCCGGCATTCCCATCATCATGGTGACCGCCAGGGGGGAGGACTTTGAGCGGATCATGGGGCTGGACATCGGGGCTGACGACTATATTGTAAAGCCATTTTCCGGCGGGGAGGTCATGGCCAGAATCCGGGCCATCCTCCGCCGCATTGACGGCTCCCCCAAAGGCGGCGCGCCGCAGTGTCTGACCTGCGGCAACCTTCAGGTATCTTTAGACCAGGCTGCCGTAACCATTGACGGCCAGAACATTCCCCTGACCAAGAAGGAACTGGAGATTCTCTGGACGCTGCTTGCCAATCCCGGAAAGATCTTTTCCAGGGACAATCTTCTAAGCACCCTTTGGGGCTATGACTACCTGGGAGACAACCGGACGGTTGACAACCACATCAAGCGGCTTCGGGCCAAGCTGGACAAGGTCCCCCACCCGGACTGGCAGATCAAGACCATCTGGGGCATGGGCTATAAATTTGAAGGCGGCGTGGCATGAAATACAAGATCACACACCGCCTTATCGGATATTTTTCCGCTGTGCTCCTCCTCTTCTCCCTGATCACGGGCATCCTTTTTGGCATCCAGTTTACGTG
>CAJUPQ010000062.1 GCA_910588505.1 uncultured Hungatella sp.
GCTCTCAAATTCCGGTGCCTACCAGGCCAAAACGGGGTAAAAACTTTATTCCGGATACAAAACCGGAATTTGTAACAGCGAAAAGAGACCACGTCGGGATGATGGATATCATCGATCATATAGGCTCCACATCGGGGATTGATCATGCTATATACTCTTCCACCGATATGGCTACCGCACAGAAGGTCATATCCCTGGCCAGGTACCTCCTTGCTACTAACGGGCAGTCCCTCCCGGGCATCCTGACATGGCAGTATAACCATCCCCTTCCCTATGAGGATGGGATCACTGAGGATGTGTACCACAACCTTTTTGTGCAGCTGGGAACCGATGAAAGTCTGCAGCAGAGTTTTTTCAAGCACCGTTGCGCGTTACTTTCTGCCGATGACGCGCTCGCTTATGACTCTTCTACCATATCTACTTATTCCGAGAACCAGAATGAAGCCAGATATGGATTTAACAAGGCACATAACGGACTGAAAACAATAAAGCTGCTGACACTTTATTCCATAGAGAACAGGCAGCCGGTTGCTTTTGCAAAACAGCCCGGCAATCTTCCGGATGTTACATCTATTACAAACGCAATAAACCAGCTTTCAGCACTGGGTGTGCATAAGGCGGAGATTATTACCGACAATGGTTATTATTCCGAGCAGAACTTCGCGGAGCTGCTCCTTGCAGGGTTTGATTTCATCACACTTGCAAAAACCAGCGTCAAATGGATCAGACCAGAGATAGACAACCAGCGTGAAGCGCTTGACGATTTCAAAAGTGTATGTCCGTTTGATCCATCGACCCATGGGGTCTGTGTTCTCCTCATGCATGATTTTGAGAAGAAACGTAAATATGCCAGCCATAAAAGCGGTGCGCAAAAGGGGGATGTCGAAACCTTTAGACGCAGGATTTATCTCAACATATATTTTAACCATTCCAGACAGTCAGCAGATAAAGCCGCGTTTGAAGCAGACCTGTTTGAAATCAAGACCCTGCTTGAATCGGGTACGCCGGTTGATGAATTACCGGATCTATCGCAGGCAAAGGTAAAAAAATACTTTTCCGTCCATAAATGGGGCGGCAAAATCAGCGTGGAACCCAATAATAAAGCGATCGCAGACGCGAACAAATACCATGGATACTTTGTTCTTGTGTCGAATAAGGAAAAAGAACCTTTTGAATGTCTGCGCAAGTACCGTAAAAGGGAGACGATAGAATCCTTTTTTGAAGCCGGAAAACAGCATGCTGATGGTAACAGGGCAAGGGTATGGAATACCGACACCCTCCGCGGCCGAATGTTTGTCCAGTTTGTGTCCCTGTGCTATTATGAGTACCTGAATGAAGAGATCCGGAAACTCAAAGAAAGCCTGGGCAAGAAAAACGGCGATGCAGCCCATGATACCAAAGCGGTACTGAACAATGAATCCAAGCTGAAGTCATGGCTTTGCAATACCCCTCTATATCTACAGCTGCAATGGTTTGATACAGTGGAAAGTGTTGAGATATCGGCAAAGCTCAGGAACCGCAGATGGACTACGGAGATCACCTCACGCGATGAACTTTATTTACAAAAACTTGGGGTGGCTATCGGTTGATGTTTTGAGTATATATTTTACGACTTTTAGGTTACTAAAACGTCAATCTTCCCGAAATAGCCCACGCAGGTTTTAATGATGGCGGCTCCTCCCTCCATGGAGCCCACGCTGCCGTAATTGGGTACCGCCCGTTTTCCCATGGCCCGGATTTCTTCCACAACCATGTCCGCAAATTTTGTGCCGTTCTCCGATACGCCGATATCATTGACCACCACATACTATATCGTTTTTTAGGGAATGTTTCAATTTACGAGGAATGCCTGAAGTGTAAAAGTATACGTTTGGGGGAAATGGTGTAGTCCGGGTTAAGTGCAGGCCTAAAAAGAAATATAAGTTGTCAAGAGCCGGAAATCCGTATATAATGAAGGCAGGATTTATTTTGGAGAGCGCGCATCTGTGAAAGGACGAAGATGCAAAAGAAGACACACGATTACGACAATGTTTTTAAGACCATGAAGAGCAAGCACAAACGGCTGTTTATCTCTGTGATTAACCATATTTTCGGGAAGGATTACTCCATGGATGTCAGGGTGGATGTGTTGCCGTCAGAGGGGTATCTGACAGAGCGTGAGACGGCGGACGGGAGCAAGGAGATCGAGGAGCAGATCTCTGATTTCCTCATCAGGATCGGGGATGAGGTCTATCTTCTGGAGAGCCAGAGCTATGACGACGGCTCCATGGCCATCCGGATCGCGGAGTACGCGTTTATCGTGGGCAGGCAGTTTGCGGTCTGGGATATTGGCCATGCCACGATCCCTATGCCAAGATTTTCCGTGATCTATGTAAAGAAGACTGACAGGACGCCGGACAGGACGATCATTACCTTTACGTTTCCCGACGGACAGCAGGTGGACTATGGGGCGGACAACGTGATCCTGGAGCGGTTTACAAGGGAAACCATTGTGGAAAAGAGGCTGTTTGTCTATATTCCCTTTTATATCGCCAGGTATGAAGCGCAGCTGACGTCGAAGGCTCCTATAGACGGCGCTGTGGAGGATCTGGAGTATTTTCGGGATGAGATGGTGCGCCTTCATGGCGAAGGCGAGCTGACGGATGGGGAGCTGATCGACCTTATGGGATTTGTGAACACGATCATTACCCATATTACGAACGGAAATGAAAATGAGGAAAGGCTGGTGAAGATTATGGGCGGAAGGGTTATTGAGACGGAATCCGAAAAGCTGATACGCCAGGGACAGATTCGGATGATCATTGAGTTAGGCCGTGAGGATGGGCTGGAAGATGAGGTTATCTTAAACAGGCTGAAGAAAAAGGCCGGCCTTTCTTTGGAGGAGGCGAAGGCCTGTATGGAGACCTACGGGGAGCAGATGGTGTAGAGTTTTAAGGACCGGCTGGTTTTGTCTGGGGACAAAATCGCGCCGGTCCTTTTTCGCTTCCGTTATGTGCCTCGTAACGGATGAACAGTGGCTTTTTCACTGCCTTAAACCATATATTTGCGCCACAGTGGTTGAGAAAACGGGAGAGAAGTAGTAAGATAGAGGAAACTTTTTCAGGAGGGAGCCATGTGCGGCAGATACTATATAAATGAGGAGACGGCCCGGGAGATTGAGAAGGCAGCCGGGCTGGCGGACGAGATTCGGCGCGGGCCATGGGCCATGGGAATCTCTCCGGGGGAGATCTGTCCTACGGACAGAGCCCCCGTCCTGGCGGGAAAAGGAGGCAGCCTGCGCTGTAAGTGGGCCCGGTGGGGATTTTTGAGCGAGCCGTTTCGAAAGAATCGGCGTTGTGGGGAGCCGTATCAGGAGAGAGAATCCCGGGAAAAGCAGGTGATCTTCCTTGCCAGGAGGGAGACGGTTATGGAAAAGCCTCTCTTTCGGGACAGTCTTTGCCATGACCGCGTTGCGGTTCCTGCGGCCTGGTTTTATGAGTGGAATGTGAGCAGGGAGAAGAACGCGTTTTACCGGACGGACAGCACGGTCCTGTTTATGGCGGGAATCAGCCGGCAGTATGAGGACGGGGAACGTTTTGTGATCCTGACCACAGGGGCCAACGCCTCCATGAGCCCGGTCCATGACCGGATGCCTTTGATCCTGGAAAAGGGGGATCTTGGGCCGTGGATCTTTGACGGCGGGAGGACGGAGGAGATACTTGAGAAACCGCCCTGTCTGCTGGGGCGAAGATGCGATTATGAGCAGTTGAGTATGTTTTAGGAGTTTAAGAACGATTTCGGCGATATAATTGAGTGAGCAAAGGGGGCGAAGGGTGTCGCAGAGCCAGTCAGAGAAGGAGAGATGTCCCGAACGGCACACAGCCCGCCTTCCCTCCCCGGCTCCACGACTCCCCCGCCCATTGCTCATTCAATTATATATCAATAGGACAAACTTAAAGTTCCCGGTTTACCTGAATTAGGAATCCGATTCCCCCAAAAAAGCGGCAGATGCATGGGAAGGGTGGGTGGAGAAGTGACCGGAGGAAAAATAACAGGAGAAGAAATGACAGGTAAAAATATAACAGGCCAAGGTATCCTTGTATGCGGATGCAACGGCAGCGGGAAGAGCACCCTTGGGAAGGCTTTGGCGAAACGGCTGGGGTATCATTTTATTGACAATGAGGATCTGTTTTTTCCAAAGACCGGCGGGGACTATGTGTACGATTCCCCCAGGTCAAAGGAGGAGGCAAAAAGGCTTCTGGCAGAGGAGATCAGAGGCCATGGGCGGTTTGTCCTTGCGGCGGTGAAGGGGGATTACGGAAGTGAGATCCTGTCCGCCTGCGAACTTGCGGTGGTGATCCGGATTCCGGAGGATATAAGGAGGCAGAGGGTGCGGGACCGCTCCTTTCAGAAGTTTGGGGAGAGGATGCTTCCCGGCGGGGATCTGTATGAGAGGGAGCAGCGTTTTTTTTGGATGGTGGAGCAAAGAAAGGCCGGGGACAGTGAGGAGTGGGCGGATTCCCTGGGCTGTGTTGTCATAAAGGTGGACGGGACGAAGGCGATTTGGGAGAATGTGGAGATAATCGCCGGATTTCTGTCTGGGGAGGGAAGGGCGGAAACGGGACGGGACGGCGGTTCTTCACAGGGAAGGCAAATTTAGAGGGGAGAAAAGACCATGATATCTATTGCGGTTTGTGACGATGAACTTCTGGACTGCGTGACGATTTCGGCCCAGATCAGAACCATCATGGAGGAGCTGGGCGCTGCCTTCTGCATCGAACAGTTTCAAAGCGGCGGGGAGCTTTTAAAATCCCTGGGGCGGTTTGACATTATTTTTCTGGACATTCTCATGGAGGGAATGGACGGCATGGAGACGGCAAGGCGGTGCCGCAGTCTGGCCTTTGACAAGGTGCTGGTGTTTTTCTCCTCCAGCCGGGACTATGTGTTTGACGCCTACGATGTGGAGGCTTTCCACTACCTGGTAAAGCCTGTGGATGAGGGAAAGCTGAAACATGTGCTGAAACGGGCCCTGGAGCGGCAGAGACAGACCCCCCGGGATTACATTGTGGTCAGCAGAGAGAGGCAGACGAGAAAGCTTTTCCTGGATTCGGTCCGGTATTTTGAGATCTGGGGAAGACAGATTGAGGTTCATGAGGAGCATGAGGTTTTTACCTGGTATGAGCAGATCGGGGCTCTGGAGAGGCAGCTTAAGGGCAAAGGATTTTTCCGGTGCCATAAAAGTTATCTCATCAATCTGGGGCATGTGGAGGTGTACAACCGGAAGGAGGCGATCCTGGACAACGGGGAGCGGATCCTGATCGCCAGGCGCAGGTATGAGCAGTTCTGCCAGGAGATGGTGGAGTACATGAGAAAAAGCGGGGGAATCCTGTGAGCGGGGCGGCAAAGATTTGGGACGGGGCGCTGTGGCTGGTGTGCTGCATTCTGTATACAGGGTGTATTTCCCGGTTTTTCGGGAGGCATCTGAAAGGGGGAAGGCGGCAGGAGGCAGTCTTTGGGGCGCTGTATTTTGGCGGTCGCCTGCTTCTGAGAATGTGGGTATTGGAAGAGGAAGTCCCCTATATTCTCTATGCGGCGTGCAGCCATATGCTGCTGGGGGCCCTTGTGATGGCGGTGTTTGGAGGGGAGAAGGAGAAGCGGCTTTTGGCGGCAGTCCTTGGGCTGGTTATGACGGAGCTTGTGTGGAATTTCGGGGAGTCCTTTCTCACCTGCGGAGCTCTTTTGCTGACCCGGGCCGCAGAGGCCGGAGGGCAGGACGCGGCGGCCATAGGGCCCTGGACCGGAAGAATCCTTGGGATTATGACGTACGGGGCGGGGATATGGGCTGTGGGCTGGCTGTCAAAAGCCCTTGAGCCGGTTTTTGCGGATAAGAGGAGGAGCTTTTATCTGTGCCTGTCAGCGCCTTTAGGGTGCCTGCTCTTTGTGACGGATCTTGTGAACTGGGGCGCCAGCAACGGCATCCTGGTCCAGGGACGGGAGATTTTCGGGCTGTTTGAGAACCAGCTTTTCAGCCACGGCGCCATGTGCATCTTTACGGGGCTTTCCATGGCAGCGGCCGGTTTTTTTGTCTTTGGGACGGAGAGGATCTGGAGGGAGGAGCAGGAGCGGGAGCAGTACCGGGCCCAGGTAGCTTACTATGAGATGATGGAGGAGCAGTATGGCCGGATGGAGCGTCTGCGCCATGACATGAAAAACCATATGCTGGCTCTGGAGAATCTGGTGCGAAACCGGCAGTGGCAGCATGCCGGGGAATATCTGCGGGGGATGACAGAGATGGGCGGTGTGGGGGCCGGGGATGAGGCTACGGGAAGTCTGGTGATGGATGCCCTTCTGTACCATAAAAGGCAGAAGGCCCTGAAACATCATATCCGCTGGCAATGCGACGTCAGGGTGCCGAGAGACTGCCCTGTGAAGGAGATAGATCTGTGCATCATCGCGGGGAATATTCTGGACAACGCCCTGGAGGCCAGTCTTGGGCTTTGCGGGGAGGACGACCCCTTTATCCAGGTGTACATGGGTAAGATAAAAAAGTGCCTGTTTCTGGAGGCGCGAAACCGCATGGAGGCAGGGAATGAGGGAAGAGGAGGGGAAAACGGCAGCGGAGATGGGAGGAGCGGTAGAAGTCAGGGACCTGGAAATCGCAAAATAGACGGTGGGTTGGAACCCGGCGAGCGCAAAATAGGCGGCGAGTTGGAACCCGGCGGCCCCAAACCTTTCCGCGGCCAGCGCCTTTCCAGGGACGGACAGGAGGCTTTCCACAGACACGGTCTGGGACTTGGCAATATCAGGGCGGCGGCTGACCGATACAACGGGGCGGTCCGCGTGGAGACGGAAAACGGCATCTTTACCATATCGGTCCTTTTGCCGCTGTACCCGGAATCTCACAATCCGGACAGAGACTGAAAAAGGAAAGTGCATTTACCGCCCATGACACTAAAAAAGCCGTTTGTTCCACAATCCTAAATCTTCCTTTTGCAGGGCCGAAATAATAATTGTCGGAAGCAAGCGACGAGATTGTTTCGGAGACTCTCACTGTTTTTGCGTCACTGTGTTTGCGCCGTAACTTCCGGAACGGCATTGGGGAGGGCGCAAAGATCTGTGAGAGCAGCTGGAGAAAGGAGACCAGAATATGAACGCGAAGACCATGGAAGGCCTGGCAGGGGCCAGTGCCAGTATGAGCCTGATATCCACTCCCATGAATGTGGCCAAGGAGGCGGAGCGAAAAGGCGACACGGACAAGATGCAGCGGGCCCTTGGGTACGCGGCCGGCATGAAGGACCAGGCCGAGGAGTACGGAAAAAAGGCCGAAAAAGGCATGAAGGCCGATGCCGAGGAGGCAAAGAAGCAGGAGAAGCTGCACCAGGAGGAGCTGATCGAGGCCAGGCGCAAAGAGCGGGAAGAACAGGAAAAGCGGCTGAAAGGGGAAGGGGCAGGCAGTGAAGCTTCAAGCTTCGATTCCGTGGAGATCAGCCCGGAGGGAAAGAGCCAGGTGGGAGCGGCAGAAGAGACAGCGCCCGACGGCTTTGACACCGCAGGCGCCGCGGCAATTGCCGACGGCACGGGGGATATGGTCTATGACAAATCCGGGGAGAGCGCCCAGTCGGCAGCGGCAGAGGGAACTTATGTGGATGTGAGCGTATAGGATACGCCAATATGCCGGATAAAAATAGGAAGCATAATCCCGGCATAAAAGGGGCAGGCCGGAAATCCCCGGTAAGAGGGGATTTCCGGCCTGTCGGTTTTTCGGATTATTCCACGTCCTGGAGAGCCGCGATCCCCTCTTCCCCGGTGCGGACTTTTACCACATTGTCCACACGGTAGACAAAGATCTTGCCGTCTCCGATATGCCCGGTATAGAGCGCTTTTTTGGCAGTCTCAATAACCGTCTTCACAGGGATGTTCGCCACAATGACTTCCACTTTCACTTTAGGCAGCAGGGTGGCATCCATCTCCACGCCTCTGTATTTTTCTCCGGCTCCTTTCTGGATGCCGCATCCCATAACCTGTGTGACCGTCATGCCGGTAACGCCGATATCGTTCATGGCTTTTTTCAGCGCGTCATACCGAGCCAGCTTGGCGATGACAGCTACCTTGTAGATGCCCGAAGACGGGACGGAGGCCTGCTCCACCGTGATCGAAGGGCCCTTGAGAATGTCGGAGGCGGCATCGTGATCGCCGATTCCCAGATTGGTGTTTTCATTGACATCCATGGTCATGGTGTTGGCGATATCCATGATGCTGAATCCGGCGTAGGCCGAAGGCAGTCCGTGCTCCGTGGGATCCAGGCCCACCACTTCCTCCTCCTCACTGACCCGCAGGCCGATAAGGGCCCGGATGATGAGGAAGACAGCGGTCATGGTCACGCCGGTCCAGATAAGGACAGAGACAATGCCCAGGAGCTGCTTTCCCAGAAGGGAGAAGCCGCCGCCGTAGAACAGGCCGGTCAGCGTGTCGTTGCCCGGGGCCGCGGTGGTGGCAAACAGGCCCACAGCCACGGTACCCCAGACGCCGTTGCAGAAATGGACGGCCACAGCGCCTACAGGGTCATCCACATGGATCACATGGTCCAGAAACCACACGCCGAAGACCACCAGAAGCCCGGCCACAGCGCCGATGATCAGGGAGCCCAGCACATCGGTGACATCGCAGGGGGCGGTGATGGCCACCAGGCCGGCCAGGGACGCGTTGAGGCACATGGAGATATCCGGTTTGCCGTACCGCGCCCAGGTAAATACCATACAGACCACAGTGGCTATGGCAGGAGCCACAGTGGTGGTGACAAAGATGGAACCTAACTGCTCCACACTGGTGGCCGCGGCGCCGTTGAACCCGTACCAGCCAAGCCAAAGGATAAAGCATCCCAGGCAGCCCAGAGGAAGATTGTGACCAGGGAAGGCATTGACCTTCATGACCCTGCCCTTTTCGTCTCTGACAAATTTGCCGATGCGAGGGCCTAAAAGCCATGGCCGATAAGGGCAGTGAAGCCGCCTACCATGTGGATGGCGCAGGAGCCGGCAAAGTCGTGGAAGCCCAAACGGGACAGCCAGCCGCCGCCCCAGATCCAGTGGGCCTCAATGGGGTAGATCACCGCGGATATGACGGCGGAGTAGATACAGTAGGATATAAATCTGGTGCGCTCAGCCATGGCCCCGGACACGATGGTGGCGGTTGTGGCGCAGAACACCAGGTTGAACACAAAATTGGACCAGTCAAAACTCTCATAGGATGTAAAGATATCAAAGCCCGGTTTTCCCATGAAACCGAACAGATCCTCCCCCAAAAGAAGGCCGAAGCCCAGGAAGATAAACACGATAGTTCCGATACAGAAGTCCATCAGGTTTTTCATCAGGATATTTCCGGTATTTTTCGCCCTTGTAAAGCCGGCCTCCACCATGGCAAAGCCAGCCTGCATCCAAAATACCAATGCGGCGCCTATAAGGAACCAGACGGCAAACAGCTGGCTGTTTACAGCGGTTAAGATCTCATTGTTCATAATACTTCCTCCTTTTCGCGGAAAATGGTATTGCTGCAAGATCACGCTTCCCGGGGGCGTTTTGCTCCATGGCTTACATGAAACAAAAAAGGAGATCCAGGCGGGAAAGCCGCCTAAATCTCCTTTGATTTACCGCCTATTATACACCTGCTGACGAAAAAGTCAATTGTGTGAACGCCTAAAAGAAAGTGGGATTTTATAGAAAATTTTTTGAATTTTTACTAATTATCAGATTCAAAGGGATTTTGCAAAACAGCCCTTGCCCTAATACAGCTGTGACCGTTAAAATAATATCAATTCTGTCGGGGTTTTTTGTTAAGTTTTTTTGTTAAGTTTTCCAGAAAAGTTTTGACTTGTATTTCCATTTGACTTATAATGAAAGGTATCTATGACGAAAGAGAGGCTGATCAACGGATGATAAGGAGCATGACAGGATTCGGCAGATGCGAGAAAGTCACGGAGCAGTACAAGATCTCGGTGGAGATGAAGGCAGTGAACCACCGGTATCTGGATCTTAGCATCAAGATGCCGAAAAGGTTCAATTATTTTGAATCCGGGGTCCGGGGCCTGTTAAAGACCTATATCCAGCGGGGAAAGGTGGATATCTTTATCAGCTATGAGGATTACACAAAGGAAAAGCTGTGCCTGAAATACAACGAAAGTCTGGCGGCGGAATACGTCCAGTATTTTAAGCAGATGAGCGAGGCGTTTGCCATAGACAACGACATGACCGCCGGAGTTTTGGCCAGAATGCCGGAGGTGCTGACCATGGAGCAGGAGCCGGAGGACGAGGACGCCATGTGGAAGCTTTTGTCCGAAGCCATCGAGGAGGCGGCGAAGCGGTTTGTGGAGAGCCGGACCGTGGAAGGGGAGAGCCTGAAAGCGGACCTTCTGGGCAAATTAAAGGCCATGGAAGACATGGTGGCCTGTGTGGAGCAGCGGACTCCGGCCATTGTGGCGGAGTACCAGGCAAGGCTGGAGGCAAAGGTGAAGGAGCTTTTGGGTACTAGCGGCATTGACGAGGGCCGTATTGTCACGGAGGTGACCATCTTTGCGGACAAGGTGTGCGTGGACGAGGAGATCGTGCGGCTAAAGAGCCACATCAGCCACATGGAGAGCGACCTTCTGAACGGAGGCGGCGTTGGGAGAAAGCTGGATTTTCTGGCCCAGGAGATGAACCGGGAGGCAAACACCATCCTGTCAAAGGCCAATGACCTTACGATCTCAGACAAGGCCATTGCCCTGAAGACGGAGATCGAGAAGATAAGGGAACAGATACAAAATATTGAGTAGGAGCTTATATACGACATGAGTGATCAGGGAATCTTAGCGGTGGTATCCGGTTTTTCCGGGGCGGGGAAGGGAACCCTTATGAAAGCCCTTCTGGAAAAGCACCACAATTACGCGCTGTCCATTTCCGCCACCACCAGAGAACCCCGGGAGGGGGAGCGGGACGGGCGGGAGTACTTTTTTGTGACCAGGGAGAAGTTTGAGGAGATGATACGGGAGGGGGAGCTGATTGAACACGCTCAGTATGTGAACAATTATTACGGCACTCCCAGGCAGTATGTGTTTCAGCAGATGGCTGACGGTCGGGACGTGATCCTGGAGATCGAGATCCAGGGGGCGTTAAAGATCAAGGAGCGGTTTCCCGAAGCGCTGCTGATTTTTGTGATGCCTCCCAGCGCCGACGAGCTGAAACGAAGGCTGGTGGGCCGGGGAACCGAGTCCATGGAGGTTATTGACAGGAGGATGCGCCGGGCAGCCGAGGAGGCGGCGGGCATCACGTCTTACGACTACATTTTGATCAACGATACGCTGGATGCCTGTGTGGAGGAGATGCACCAGCTGATCCAGACCCAGCATAAAAAGGTCAGCCAGAATCTGGACTTTATTGAACAGATGCAGTCAGAGCTTAAGGCCATGTAAATTTAAGAAAGCGAGGAGACCAGACATGTTACATCCATCATACACAGATTTGATCAACGCGGTAAACAGCGGGGTGGAGCCAGGGGAGGAGCCGGTGGTGCAGAGCCGCTATTCCATCGTCATCGCCACGGCCAAGAGGGCCAGACAGCTGATCGCGGGGGAGGAGCCTATGGTGCCTCACGCCTACAATAAAAAGCCGCTGTCCGTGGCTGTGGAGGAGCTGTACGAGTCCAAGGTAAAGATCTTAAGCGAGGATGACGCCCAGGAGGAAGAGATCCTGCTTTCGGGAGAGGAAGCGGGTATGTGGGAGGACGGGGCAGATCCGGATGGCCCGGAAAATGTGCAGGACGGTTTGGATGGCCTGGACGGTCCGGAAAGCCTGCGGGACGGTTCGGATGACCCGGAAAGCGCGGAAAACCCGCAGGATGGTTCGGATGACCCGGAAAGCCCGCAGGACGGGGAGGCGTAGCCTATTTCCCAGGAGGATGCGCTCCTTTGGGAGGAAGAAGGGGCAGAGGAAGGGTGAGCGGGTGTGTGCCGCCCAAACGGACCGGCCGTATTTTCATACGCTTTGGGAGGGAAGCCGTCTCAACAGATAGGAGATGGCTTTTCTTGCACAGGGGGTATGAGGAAAACCGGTTGCTGTTGTGTTCAATGAACGCGTTCAATACATTTGGCGCGTATGGAGGAGATCAGAAGATTTGATGAAGATACTTTGTGTTTCCCTTGGCTGTGATAAGAATCTGGTGGACACGGAGAAGATGCTGGGGCTTTTGAGGGCGGACGGGTATGAGTTTACGGACGACGAGGCCCAGGCGGATATTGTCCTTGTGAATACCTGCTGTTTTATCGGCGACGCCAAGGAGGAGAGCATTAATACCATCCTGGAGCTGGGGCAGCTGAAAGATACCGGAAGATGCCGGGCCCTCATCGTGGCAGGGTGTCTGGCCCAGAGATACCAGGATGAGATCATGGAGGAGATGCCGGAGGTGGACGCCTGCGTGGGGACCACGGCCTACGATCACGTCGCCCAGGTGATCAGGGATGTGCTGGATGGCAAAAAGGAGCGGCATTTTATGGATGTGGACCGCCTGCCTGAGGTAAAGGCTTCCAGAATCATGACTACAGGGGGCTGCTACGCGTATTTGAAGATCGCTGAGGGGTGCGACAAGCGCTGTACTTACTGCGTGATCCCTTACGTGCGGGGGCGTTATCGCAGCGTTCCCATGGCGGACCTTATTAAGGAGGCCAGGGATTTGGCCGGGGCCGGAGTGAAGGAGCTGATCCTGGTGGCCCAGGAAACCACGGTCTACGGGGTGGACTTGTACGGGGAGAAGACGCTTCCAAAGCTGCTCCATGAGCTTTGCCAGGTAGGCGGGATCCAGTGGATTCGGATCTTGTACTGTTACCCGGAGGAGATCACCCGGGAGCTTATAGAGACTATCAAGACTGAGGACAAGGTGTGTCATTATCTGGATATTCCCATCCAGCACGCCAGCGACAGGATCTTAAAGAGGATGGGGCGCAGGACTGACCGGAGGCAGCTTAAGAGCATCATCAGCCTGCTGCGGAGGGAGATTCCGGATATCGCCCTTCGGACCACCCTGATCTCCGGCTTTCCCGGGGAGACAAAAGAGGATCACGAGACGCTGATGGAGTTTGTGGACGAGATGGAGTTTGAGCGCCTTGGGGTGTTTGCCTACTCCCAGGAGGAGGACACTCCGGCCGCCGGGTTTGAGGACCAGGTGGACGACGAGGTGAAGGAGGAGCGGCGGGGAGAGCTGATGGAGATGCAGCAGGACATTTCTCTGGAGAACTCCAGGGCCATGGAGGGCCGCGTCCTGGATGTCCTCATAGAGGGCAAGGTGGCTGACGAGAACGTCTATGTGGGCCGCACCTACATGGACGCCCCGGGAGTGGACGGGCTGGTGTTTGTGAACACCGGGGAGAATCTGATGTCCGGGGATTTTGTCCGGGTCAAGGTGACCGGGGCTCTGGAATATGATCTGATAGGAGAGATATGTGATGAATCTGCCAAATAAACTGACGGTTCTCAGGGTGCTTTTGATCCCTTTCTTTGTGGCCGCCCTTTTGTGGGACCACGGGGAGAATATGACGCTGCGTTATGGGGCCGCGGCGATCTTTATCGTGGCCAGCCTGACGGATCTTCTGGACGGAAAGATCGCCAGAAAGTACAACCTGGTGACGAATTTTGGAAAATTTATGGACCCTCTGGCGGACAAGCTTCTGGTGTGCTCCGCCCTCATCTGCCTGATTGAGCTGGGGGATATACCGGCGTGGATGGTCATTGTCATCATCAGCCGGGAGTTTATCATCAGCGGGTTTCGGCTGGTGGCCTCGGACAACGGGGTGGTCATTGCGGCCAGCTACTGGGGCAAGTTTAAGACCACCTTTCAGATGATCGCCGTGGTCCTGCTGATTGTGGGGATCGAGTCTATGGCTGTGGTGACCAACGCATGTTTGTGGATCGCCGTGGTCCTGACCGTGGTGTCACTGGTTGATTATATTATGAAAAATCACAAGGTTTTGACAGAAGGGAGTATGTGACATGGTAGTTGAGCTGTTGAGCGTGGGGACGGAACTTCTCATGGGGAGCATTGTCAACACCAACGCTCAGTTTTTGGCTGAAAGGTGCGCGCGTTTGGGGGTGTCCGTGTTTTGCCAGACTGTGGTGGGGGATAACCCGGGGAGGCTTAGAGAGGCGGTGGATACGGCGGTTTCCAGGTCGGATATGGTTATCCTCACAGGCGGGCTGGGGCCTACGGAGGATGATCTGACGAAGGAGATCTGTGCCCAGGCCTTCGGGTGGCCTTTGGTGGAGGACGGCCATACCAGGGAGCGGATCCAGGGATTTTTTAAGAACAGCATCTACAAGGTGATCCCAGAGAATAACTGGAAGCAGGCTATGATCCCCCAGGGCGCTCTGGTCCTTGACAATGACAACGGCACGGCTCCCGGGCTTATTATGGAAAAGGACGGGAAGCGGCTGATCCTGCTGCCGGGGCCTCCCAATGAGATGATCCCTCTGTTTAACAACCAGGTGGAGCCGTATCTTCGGAAGCTGAGACCGGGATTTCTGGTGACCAGGATGGTGAAAGTCTGCGGCGTGGGGGAGAGCCAGGTGGAGGACATGCTTCTGGATCTGATCGACGGCCAGTCAAATCCTACCATCGCCACCTACGCTAAGACCGGAGAAGTCCATGTGCGGGTGACAGCTTCGGCCTCAGACGAGGAGACCGGGGACAAGCTGATAAAACCTGTGGTGAAGGAGATAAAGAAACGGCTGGGCAGAGCCGTGTACTCTGTGAGGGAGGAGGAGACTCTGGAGATGACCCTGGTACGGCTTTTGAAAAAGCATGAGCTGACCGTGGCCACGGCGGAGTCCTGTACCGGCGGCCTGGTGGCGTCCCGGATCGTCAATGTATCCGGCGCGTCGGACGTGTTCAAGGAGGGATTTGTGACCTACTCCAACAAGGCCAAGAGAAAGCACCTGGATGTGAGCAAGGGCACCCTGAAAAAGTATGGAGCAGTCAGCAGCCAGACAGCCCGGGAGATGGCCATCGGCGGCGCTTTTGCCACGGATTCGGATGTGTGCGTGTCTGTCACCGGGATCGCCGGGCCTGACGGAGGCACGGAGGAGAAGCCTGTGGGCCTGGTGTACATGGCCTGCTGCTTTAAGGACAAGGTGACGGTTGAGAAGTACCAGTTTAAGGGGAACCGGGATAAGGTGCGGGAACACGCCGCGGTCAGGGCTCTGGATCTGGTAAGGCGGACAGTGCTGGAGAATTGCGAGTAAGGATGGGAAAAGGCGTCGGAGACGGGTGCTGTTGACGGGTATGCGGATTTGCGCGGCGAGATGGGCAAGGTGTGATGGGAAAAGACGCCGGAGACAGGCGTTGTTGACAGGGGGTACGGATTTGGAGAACAGAGCAAGAAAAAAGAAGATATCAGCGGCATACCGTTACTGTTTTTCCGGGCTGGTGTTGCAGCTGTGGCTTTACTGTGAGGAAAGGCTGGTGGGCCAAAGGGACATTTCCCGGGAGGAGCTGGCTGTGGGGCAGGAACTGACCGGGATCCTGCAGGCGTTTTTGGAAAGAGGGGACGAGGCTCAGGGGGCGGAGGTTCAAGAGTCGCAGGCTTTTGAGCGGCTTAAGAGCCTGCGGGACAGGATCATCGGCAGGGTGGAGATTCTGACGGCGTTTTCCGACTGTTTCCAGATCTATGAGTACGTGCTGAACCGGGTGGAGCGGCGTTTTGTGACCTTGGATGATTCGAGGTACACCCCAGAGGAGCTGGCCTCCTCTTTGGTGGAGACCATGGCGGCCATGGGGGACGGGGTTCAGAGAAACGGATTCTTAAAGGATATTGTGTCCCAGCTTCCGGTTCGTTTTACAAAAAAGAAGTTTTACGCCATGGTGACGGAGCGGCTTACCACCTATGTGGGGCTGAACCGGGGCGGCGTGGAGGACTATCTTTCCATGCTGCGAGGGTCGGCGATGGTCTCCCTGCCGGAGGGAATGGAGGGGGAGGAGGAGTTATTTTCCAGTCTTGCATGTCTGCGCCAGGCGGATTACAGAAATCTTGACCGGGAGGGATATGAGAGGTGCAGGGCTTCTTTTGAGGAGGGCAGCATGCTCCTGACAGAGAAAATGGACTATTACCTGTCTGTGGAGCAGATGGTCAATGACCTGTATGTGGTGTTTTTGACCCAGGGGGAAAGGATGACGGACGCTTTGAAGGATATGCGCTTTAGAACCAGCGCGGCCCGCATTCTGGAGGCTCTGGAGCAGGAGAACCGGGAGTTCTTTGAGAAGGAAGAATTTCTGATCCACATGGAGGGGATCCAGGAGGCAGCCATGAACCTGGTGATGGCAGGCAGCGGGGAGAGGGACGAGATTCTGGACAAGGTGGACCGGCTGCTGTCGGGAAGTCATTTTATGTCCGTTGAGCCGGAGGCGGTCCGGGACGAGGAGGCGGACAGGGGATGGATCGACCAGAAAGCCCGGGAGTTTTGTCAGGACATGGACGGTCTGTTTGGAAACGTTCCAAAGGCTGTGGCCCGGGCGGTCATGGCAAAGGTGATCTCCAGCCTTCCCCTGGTGTTTCGGGACAGCATGGAGGTGGAGGAGTACATCCGCTCCAGTCTGGACAGCTGCACCGACTTTGCGGAGCGGGAAGCGTCTATGGAGCTGCTGGAAAGCCAGCTGAGAGAGCAGAGGTTGATGAACCATGTTCTGGTATAGGCACTTGTATGTTGGAAAGAAGGCGAAACGGCACCGCGCTTCCATTATACGCAGCATCCGGGAGAAAAAGTACCGTCCGGGGGTCTACGTGATTACACCCCCGTCAAATGGGAATAATATCCTTGATATTTATCCCGGATACATGCTCCTTTTGGGGCAGTTTCGGGAGACGGAATTTTCCATTCTGGGCATTGCCCTGGGATATCAGGAGGCTTTGGGGCTTGCGGGGACTATTGTAAATGACATGTACAGGCTGACAGGCGGATTCTGTCTTGACGAATTTTTGGCGGAAAGGGGCTAACGTGTGATCAAATGCTTCCGATTCTATTGATGATATTAAAGATTCTTGGAATTGTGATCCTGGTGGTTCTGGGGCTGATTGCCGCAGTCCTTTTTCTGGTGCTGTTGGCGCCTGTCCGGTACGGCGTGTCAGGGTCTTATTACGGAAAGCCCCAGGGGACCGTGAAGATTACCTGGCTTTTTCACGCCCTGTCCGTGAAGGTTACATATGAGGATGGGCTGGATGTGACGGTGCGGGTGCTGGGAAAGGTGGTATTTCAGAGGAAAGAGGAAGGGGCAAAGGTCAGTGAGGAGTTAAAGGAGGGCCTTAAGGACGGAGCCGGAAAGGTTATGGATCTGGCGGAGGATAGCCTTGGGGTGGACTTTGTGGAGACGGCGGATGAAGAGGATGCAGGATGGATGAGGGACGACCCCAGGGGGGATGGGGAGGAAGGACAGGAGAGGTCAGAGGCCGGAGGGGATGAGACGGCTGGGCGGCAGAGGCCGGAGGTTGGGGAAAAAGAAGAGTCTAAAGAGGATCAGAAGGCCGGGCAGCGGATGTCAGAGACAGGAGAAGACGAAGAGCGGGACAGCCAGCGGGAGGATACAGGAGAGAAGAGAGGACGGTCAGATCAGCGGGCGGAGACGTTTGGCAAAGACGTGTTGACAGCGGATGTCCGGGATGGTGGAGAAAACACCCAGGAGTGTCTGAACCAGGAGCAGCCGGAAGAATGGGAAGAGAAGAATGGGGGAAACAGAGAGAAGGGAGCAGGACGAAGGAGGAAGCGATGCCGCAGAAGCGGCCGTTCCAAAAAGAAGTGCAAAAGGGATACAGAGAGAAGCCGCGGCAATGATGGAAAAAAGGGAATGGGTGATGACGGCTTTTTTGACATAGAAGACCAGGAGGAGGCGCGTAAATCCTCGGAAGGCGGATTGACAGGCAAGGCAAAGCAGGCCGCAGAGTCTGTGAAAACTGCCTGGTCCAGGATGGAGGAGTACAAGGAAAAGGCTATCTCCTTCTGGAATGATGAGAGGAATCAGAAGACCATAAGGGTCATTCTCCGCCAGATCAAGGCAATCATCCGCCACATCCTCCCAAGGAAGGTTCGGGGAAAGGCGGTTTTCGGATTTGACGACCCCGCGACTACAGGGAAGGTATTGTCAGGATTGAGCGTGGTCTATGCCTGGTACGGTGATAGGTTTGAGATCGTGCCGGTATTTGACCGGAAGATACTGGAAGTGGAAGGGAGCCTGAAAGGCCGGGTGCAGGCAGGAACCCTGTTGGCCCGGTGCGTTCGGGTTTTATTGGATAAAAATTTCAGAAGGCTGTTGTGGGGCTTTCTTAAGAATGGAGGAAAATAACGATGGCAGAGATCAAGACAGGGGGACAGGGCGGATTTTCAGCGGCAGTGGAGGCGCTGTTTCAGGGCATGGACCATCTGGTGGCTACGAAGACAGTGGTGGGGGACGCGGTCCGGGTGGACGATGCCATTATCCTGCCGCTGATGGATGTGGCCTGCGGCATGGCTGCAGGGACATTTGCGGAGAACGCCAAGAATAAGGGGGCCGGAGGCATGAGCGCGAAGCTAAGCCCAAGCGCCATCCTGGTGATCCAGAACGGGTCCACGCGGCTGGTGAACATCAAGAACCAAAATACGGTGAATAAGATGCTGGACATGGTGCCTGACCTTGTGAATCGGTTTACAGGGGGAAAGGTGACGGTGGGGGAGCCGTTTTCGGCGGATGCGGT
This sequence comes from uncultured Hungatella sp., assembly GCA_910588505.1. Classification (GTDB taxonomy): domain Bacteria; phylum Bacillota; class Clostridia; order Lachnospirales; family Lachnospiraceae; genus UBA3402. The sequence goes on from CAJUPQ010000062.1 coordinate 18,713, forward strand.
GAAAACAGCTGAGGAGATGGCCGAGAGTAAGGGAGACTTGGCATAGAGACAGGCTCAGGTGCATAGGATAAAGTGTAGTTTATTACAGCTTAATATCATGAAGGCAGGGATTTTTATGAGACGACTGTGCGGCCTGATCCTTTTTTGTGTTGGGGTGGGGATGGCGATCAAGGTTCTGATCCCCACAACGCTGGCATTGCTGATCTTTATTATCGGGCTTATGACATTGGGGTATCATTTGTTTTGTCGGTGTTAGAGTGGGGCGGCATCTGTTGTGGATGAAGGAAGAATTATTTTGCGGCAGGTGCCGCTTTTAAAGAGTTTGAGATTTTGCGTGATCAGCTAAACAAGCTATGTGATCATTTAAATTTGGAGATAGGACGCTGGAATTATTATTCACAGAATGAGCAGAAGATAGAAGATGTATCATCTAAAAGTGTTTCATTGAATGCAAGTATGAAAGCTAAAGGAGCGTAGTTGAAGTCAGCTGTGATTTTTGTTCTATATAAAGTCAATATTGTACAATAACATCCCCAGATTGCCAATTCCAATTCGGGGATATTTTTTATACAATAGCCGGTAGAAAATAAGAAAGTAAAGGACATTATTATGAAGAAAGCATTGATCACAGGTGTTACCGGCCAAGACGGTTCTTATTTATCAGAATTTCTGTTGGAAAAAGGATATGAGGTTCATGGGATCATCCGTCGCTCTTCCGTGGACCGCAGGGAGCGGATCACCCATCTGGAAGGGAATAAAAATTTCCATCTTCATTACGGAGATATGGGGGATTCTATGAGTCTTGTGGCGGTTATCGGCGCGGTTCGTCCCGATGAGATCTACAACCTGGCAGCTCAAAGCCATGTGCAGGTTAGTTTTGATGTACCGGAGTTTACGGCGGATGTGGATGCCACTGGGGTTTTGCGGATTTTGGAGGCAGTGAGACTGACCGGGCAGACGGATACCTGCCGGATCTATCAGGCGTCTACATCGGAGCTTTACGGAAAAGTGGAGGAGGTTCCACAGAATGAGGAAACGCCATTTCACCCTTACAGTCCCTATGCTGTGGCAAAGCAATATGGGTTTTGGATCACAAAGGAGTACCGGGAGGCGTACCATATGTTTTGCTGTTCAGGGATCCTGTTCAACCACGAATCAGAGCGGCGGGGAGAGACATTTGTTACCAGGAAGATCACTCTGGCAGCGGCCAGGATCAAACAGGGAAAGCAAAATAGATTATTTCTGGGCAATTTATCTAGTTTAAGGGACTGGGGCTATGCCAAAGATTATGTGGAGTGTATGTGGCTGATGCTTCAGAATAAAGAGCCAAAGGATTTTGTGATTGCTACAGGAAAACAGCACTCAGTTCGCGAATTTTGTCGGCTGGCGTTCCACTATGCTGGGATCGAGTTGGATTTTGAAGGAGAGGGTATGGAGGAGCGGGGCATAGACAGAGATACGGGAAAGGTGCTGGTGGAGGTATCGCCGGATTTCTATCGTCCCACAGATGTGGTAAACTTGTGGGGCGATCCGTTAAAGGCCAAAAGAGAACTGGGATGGGATCCTGCCAAGACTTCTTTTGAGCAGCTTGTACAGATCATGGTGCAGCACGATATGGAGAAGGTTGCTGTGGAACGGGCGGAGGAGAATCTTCGGTGTAATCTGGCGGAGTATCTGGAAAAAGGAGTTGTAAAATAAGCATCGATGAAATGAACGGAGAAAAGAAGTAGAATGGAGAAGGATGCAAAGATATATGTGGCTGGGCATCAGGGTATGGTTGGATCTGCCATTATTCGGGAACTTAGGAGGCAGGGTTATGAATCAATTGTGACCCGCACGCATCAGGAGTTGGACCTTTGCCGTCAGGAGGCGGTTGAGAGGTTTTTTGAGACGGAAAAGCCGGAATACGTATTTTTAGCGGCTGCCAGAGTAGGTGGTATTGGGGCAAATTCCGAGGCGTTGGCTGATTTTATGTATGACAATATGATCCTTGAGATGAATGTGATTCATTCCGCGTGGAAAAATAACTGTAAAAAGCTGGAGTTTCTAGGCTCTTCCTGTATTTATCCCCGCATGGCTCCTCAGCCTATGAAAGAAGACTGCCTGTTGACATCAGCCCTGGAGAAGACTATATCCGAGATATGCGCATCAATGAAAAGCTTAATGCGCTGCTGACTTATCTAATGAGTGAATCCTGGCATGCTGAAGCCAGGCGGGAGCAGGATGGGGAATATGGTGTCAAAGCGAAAATAGCTGTTCAGCAAGTAAAAGCTTATGTGGATGAGCATTATCGTGAAAAACTTACATTGGAATCAGTGGCAGAAAGATTTTTTATCAATAAATACTATTTAGCCAGGTTGTTTAAAGATCAGTATGGAGTGACGCTTAATGCATATGTGCAGCGGGTACGGATCACCCACGCAAAGCGGATGCTGCGGTTTACGGATGAAAAGATTGAAAATATTGGGATAAAGTGCGGGGTGGGAGAGTTGAGCTATTTTTCGCGGATCTTTAAAAAGGTGGAAGGTGTGAGCCCCAGGGAGTATCGAAGCATGTGGTAGGGGATAAGAAGGTAGTGTAAAATAGTTTGTGTCTTTGGAAAAAAATGACTCCCTTTTGGTAAGA